>CALHDX010000083.1:0-29385 GCA_938023105.1 uncultured Atopobium sp. | reverse complement strand
TGTCTGCCGCAACTGTGACAGACCAATGAATGCGTGCGTTCATGGTATGTGAGAGACGTCGAGCAGTGCGGACACTCAGGCACACAACCACACTCACGACACATCAAAAAGTTTGCGAATCCACGCCGATTGAGGAGCAGAACGCTTTTCTCGCCACGCTCTGTTGTCTCTTGTAGCGCTTGAGCAAGAGCTGCCGAGAAGACCGATCTACCTCCATTTTTGAACTGGGAAGCCATATCAACTACCTGGACCTGCGGGAGCACCGCCACACCGGGCCTCTCGGTCATGGCGAGGCGTGTCCAGTTAGTGCCACGCCAGCTTCCTTGAGCTGTTCTATAAAGGCTCTCGAGCGATGGTGTTGCAGAGCCAAGCACCAGCGCGGCTCCGCGCAGACGAGCCATCTGAGCAGCAACTTCTCTTGCGTGATAGCGTGGGAGCGAATCTTGCTTGTATGAAGCCTCGTGTTCCTCGTCAATAATGTACAGTCCAGGGTTTTGGATGGGCGCAAACAGGGCAGATCGAGCACCTACTACCACGCGAGCCCTACCTTGTCTAATCAAATCCCACTGGTCAAAACGCTCACCGAGGGAAAGCTTTGAGTGGAGAACAGCCACCTGCTCGCCAAAACGCGAGCGGAACCGGCCGACTGTTTGTGCCGTAAGAGAAATTTCTGGCACAAGTACTACAGCACCCTTGCCCACCGCTAAAGTCTTCTCAATAGCAGAGAGATATACCTCAGTTTTACCTGAACCCGTTACACCATCAATAAGCACAACATCGCCCTGAGCAGCAGCTTGTGCAGCCGCAATTGCATCAAGAGCAGACTCTTGACCCTCAGTAAGCTGTTGAGGGCGAGGTGCTACGCCACTTGAAAGCGTGGTTCCCAGACCCTCCTGGCTTCCACGAATTTGTCGCTGAGTGCGGACTTCAACAATGCCTTTTTTCTGCAGCGCAGTAACCGCACTACGTGCTCCTGGAATGGTAGCCGAAAGCTCGGATAATCTCATAGCACCTTGTGCGAGAGCCTCAAGCACCGAACGTTGCTTGCTTGCATTTGCTGCAGGCGTAAAATCTGCCGCCTTTTCTGTCAGCTCAACCCAGCGCTCATCAACAGGACCGGACTTCTCGCAAACAAGCTGCCAGGGAGAATCTGCATCTTTTCTGGTAACTTTAACCTTTTGACCAGGTGCTAAAAACGGATGTAAGGCGTCTGCATAGCTGCAGGCATACTCTTTACTCATCCATTCTGCCACCTGCGCAGATTGCTCATCAAACGCTGAATCTGCTAGAACTTGTGTTATTGGGAGGACGCGTGAAACATCCAAACCTGAAGACACACGGTCTGAGACACCCACAACGTAGCCAACGACTTGCCTGTGAGAAAACGGCACCAAGACCGTTGTTCCCACAACCGCAGTCTCTTCCAAAAATTCTGGAATGGCGTAGTCAAACGTGCCAGAGAGAGCACGAGTTGGTATGTCTAAAACAACATGTGCAAAAGGCACGTTTTTGCCTCCTTAAAGCCGTGGTTGATGGTTTACATCAAACGTGTAACGAGCAACGTGTGGCTGACCAGCTTCTTCAACCTCAACACAAACAAATGCGCACTCAACCTTAGTAAATCCGTGCTGCATCAAGACGTAGGCATAGAAGTTTGCCTGCATCTGATGATGCCCATAAATCTGAGTTGCACTAAGACCCTTATCGCCTGTTTTATAGTCAACTACCAGCGCATCTTTGCTTCCCTTATTATAGGCGAGAAGATCGATGGCTCCTTCTACATAGTTCCCATATTCAGAATCAACCTGCAGCGTAAAAGGAGACTCCGCAATAACCACATCATGAGCAAGGGCTTCCTGTCTTATCTCAGAGTTGCTCCACAACTCAAGTGCTTGTTTGACTCGTGATACCGCACGCTGAGGAACGCTATTCTTCAAACACAATCTATCAATAGTTTTCTCATCAACCTTAGACTGAGCCTCAACCATAATCTGAGCAAGCTCGTGGAAAGCTGAGCCCAAACTGGTTGGATCAACTCCATCATCAGCTAAAACGTCAGGCAACACAACGGAAGTCTCAGCCGATGGCTGAAGGTTATCCGCCTCATGCTCCTGACTTACTACCTGAAGCTCTTCCTCAAGCGCCTTGTTATTCTCGCCCTTGAAATTCTCTGCCATTTGTTGGTGAGCGGAAGAATAACTAAAGAAGCCTTTTCGCTGGTCATATGTAGCTTCTGGTACGACGCTCAGCTCAACCTTCTCATAGAGGTCAAACGTTTCAACAGCCTGAGAGTCTTCCCCTTCACTTGGGTTGCCATCAGAGGGTTCGGACTTGTCGCCAAAAGGTTCAACCAACTCTAAACCTTCAACCTGAATCGGCTCATCCTTCTTGCCAGAGCCTTGAACCACACGCATACAACCAGCAAGATCTCCGCCATATTCAAACTGATGCTCACCAGCAGAGAGTGGCGGCTCTTCAAACAAGGCATCTGTAATCTTGCGTGTATAACGAGGACTAATTCCTTCTTTAGTAAGGTCGATGGTTGAAGTCAGAATGACTGCTTCACGAGCTCGCGTCAGAGCAACATACAGACGGCGATTCTGCTCCTGCTCTTCAAACTCATTCTCTTGAGTCTCTAGGAACATTCTCCACTCAAGAAGGTTGTTGCATTCATCAAGTTCTGTAGGGACCTCATGACAGCCGTCATACAATTCATGAAGTTTTTTAGAACTGCTTGAGAATGCAATCTGATACGAATCGTCTTTTCTAACATGCAAAAATGGTTCACTACCAGCACCTGCCTTAGGACCAGAAACAGATCCTACAACAGCAACAACAGGAAATTCCAATCCCTTAGAAGCATGAATAGTCATAAAGGTAACTGCATTTTGAGTGCTGCAATGAAGCACTTTTGGAGATTCCTTGGCAGTGCAGCACCACTGACTAAATGCTCTTGCAACTGAAGCAACGCCAACGCCTAGCTCCTTTTGCAAGCTATCAATTTGTTCAAGAGCTGCAAAGATATTTGCAATCTTTGACTGTCCCTCATTACCCATCTTTTGAAGACGAGAAATCCATCCAGCATCAAGAACTACCTTTTTAATGACGTCTGAAACTCTCTTGTTTGAAAGAGAGCTACGAGCATTACTCAACACCTCTAAAGCATTTTTGAGCTTTGGACTTATCTCAAAAGGTGGATTAAATGCGTCATTTACCAATGACTCGGCAATATCTCTATTGGTAATCTTCTGATCATTTTCTCCAAAATTAGTACCCAAGAGAAGCAGGTCAGACGCATCAAGACTAAAAATCTCACTCGAGAGTACAGGAAACAGTCCCTCGTATGAATCGTACATATTTGCGAGTGCCTGTAAAAGACTACCAATCAGCTGAACCTCAGGCTGCTCACCAAACGTTGAAGCTCCAGAAACCACGCTTTCAATTCCAAAGGTACGAAGTGCCTCAATATAAGGCTGTGCCTTTTTAACCGATTTCATCAAAATTGCAATATCTTTTGCTTGGATGTTCTCATCCTGCATAATCGTGTTGATTCTGTCTGCAAGCTGATAGGCAGCAAGCTGGTTTCTTGTGACGTCATTACCTGGCTTAAATTGTCCTGACTTCACAAAATTTGTAACTTCAAAATACACGCGTGGCGAATGAGCAATGAACGGAGTAGCAGGTTCTTCTCGCCCAGCGGACAGATCCATAAAGTTAGCAATCATGCCATCAGCACTACAAACCTTTGCGACAAATCGCAAAATCTCATTGTGGCTGCGGAAATTATCTACAAGACGAGGTTGCAAATCTTCTGGAACCTCTGCTTGACGTCTGAAGAACACGTCAACATCAGCGCCGCGGAAACGATAAATTGACTGCTGCGCGTCACCAACTGTTGTGAGATATTGAGCATCTTTACCAGAAAGACTCTTAATCATCTGCACTTGCTGCTGATCCGTATCTTGGAACTCATCAACCATTACAAGCTTGAATTTATCCGTGTAAACAGCTGCTATCTCTGAATGCTCTTTGAATACCTCTGCCGTTAGATGCAAAAGGTCATCGTTATCAAGACCGCCAATAGCACGTTTCTTCTGGTTAAAGAGCTTGTAGACCTGCCCTGTAACATCTTTTAGACACTGACCCTCAGACATGTCCTGAATAAGTCCAAATAAAGCGCTACAAACTTTAAGCTGGTACGCAGCTTCATCTTTCACAATTTTTATTTCTTTTGAGGAACGACCGATCTTGAGTGCTTTTTGCAACGTATCCCAAAACGCCTGGTCAAAATCAGTGAGCGAGAGAACCAAGTGTTGCTGCAATTTACTTGAAAGTTCAGATTGAACACTTTGTAGCTGCTCCGCTTCATCTGGTTTTGTGGCAGCGATTGCTCCCTTGAGCGCTTCAAGTGCACCGCAGAGATTCTCAAGCTCCGCTTTTAGAACTTCCAGGTCAGAGCTATCCCCTACGAACGAAATAGCATCCATGCCTACAGGAGATGACTGAGCATACGAAATCAGCATTTCAATACGGGACTTCAGCGCATCTCTGTTCCCTGCGTAAGTAGAGAGGAATTCAGCATAGCTTTCATCTTGAGAAAGCTCCCTAAGTACTTCTTCAATAGATATGTTGACCAGTTGATTTCTGGTCATGTCGTCAATGATTTCAAACTCAGGATCAAGATTCAAATCAAGTGCATGAATCTTTAAGATTCTGCTGCACATGCCGTGGATGGTACTAATCCATGCATCATCGACCTGCAACGCAGCGCTATGAAGGCCTTCTTTTTCTAAAGCTTCCCTAACGCGTTCCTTAATTTCTGTAGCCGCGGCATTGGTAAACGTAATAATCAATGCCTGGTCAAGACTACTCAGGTACGGCTTTCCGTCAGCTCCCGAACCTTCTTTTAAAGCCCACACAATTCTCTGTGTAAGCGTAAAAGTTTTTCCTGAACCAGCACCTGCTGCAACAAAAAGAGGTTTATCAAGCGTCTTGATGGTCTTCTCTTGACCAGGCGTATAACGTGTTTCAGCCATAGTAGCTTACCTCCTCTTGTCACACAGTTTTACTGGACAATACCTACATGCATCCTTATCGCAAGGATTGGCTCGAACATCTCCAGAAAGCATGGCTTGAACCTTATGAGCAATTAAATTCTCCCAAGCGTCCAAGTAGTCTGCAAACTCTGCAGAATTTTGAGACACAACCATAACCGCCTGGTCCCTGAGCTTTTTATCTTCTGGATGCATATTCCAAATGTGTTCTGTTGCCGCTTCTGTTGCCATGCCCGCAAGAGCAAATGAAGGCTTATCTTTTTGCTCTTTGGTGCCCAAATAAATTGCAGCAACTGGATCAAGCTCATACTTGGTGAGCTGTTTTCTCATAATCTGAGCATATATTGCAGACTGTACATGCCTTGGCAGAATCTCTTTTGAGAGTTCACTGTCCAGACTTAACTTTGCTGAATAAGCCTTTAAGTCATTTGTGCCCTTATGCTTGTAGTCAATAATAAGTGCCTGACCATGAGCGTTTACATCTACGCGGTCAATCGAACCGGTGAACTGAGCGCCTGCATACTCAACAACGTTTTCTTCTCTACCAAAACGAAGCTCAAAGAATCTGGGTTGATAGCCAATAAAGTGCGAAGCTTCAAACTCGAGAAGATTCTTAAGATTTTCTCGAATATTCTCAACCTGTTTTCTTTCTTGAATGCTATGCGGAATAAGCTCATTTGATGAAGCTCGATTAACGTTGTTGAACTGTTCATCCCACACCTGAGCAAAACAGGTATCTAGCACCTGCTTTGCGTGGTCTAAGTTGTCAGATGTAATCCTAGAGCCAACAACGTCTTGTAGAAGCACAGGTTCAATCGCTAAATCAACTTCAGCAACATCACAACCAAGTGCTTCTGCTAAAAGTGTTGCGTGTGTTAGCTCTAGCACACGATGGATAAAAGTACCCATCTGCATTGGAGCAAACTCAGTGTCTACCTGAGAAATCTTGATACGGCGTTGTGTGAACCATTTGTAGGGACACTCAAGATACGTCTCAATCTGAGAAGCGGAAAGAAGTGGTAGCCCTTCTCGCGAGACCTCAATAAGACCCTGTAATTCCTGTTCGAGGGTTTCCCTCGTCAAATGACGTGGGAGTACCACAATGTTTTTGAGCTTAGGGTCAATCTCACCAGACTCGATTGTTGGGAGTTCTGCAACACGTTCTGGGTTAGTAGCTTGAGGCAACAGGTTTACCAGCACTTCTTCTTCTCCGCGTGCAACCCCTGTCTTCTTTGCATAGTCTTTGGGATAGCATGCTTTAACCTCACTGAGAGCTACTGCGTTAAAGACGTCTTTTTGCTCAACCTTCTCAAACGCAATGCTGGTAGAAGTGGTTGTAAGCGCCGTATAAAAATCTCTTTGATATCGTGCAAACTCTGATACCTTAGGCGTTTTACTAGCATGGCGAACAAACTCTTGAAGCGCACCGTCTGATGCTTTGACGCCAAAATTCAACGTATCCATGCCCTGGAAAATAACGGTATCAAAAGTATGTGGCTCAAATGAATGAGCTTGGCTTACAGAAGCGATTAGCACCTGAATATCAGACTCAATACCATTAGAAACAGGCATCATGACCGTCTGATCTTTGCAAAGCTCAATAAAAGATTTGAGTGTCTGAGGAGTGAGCTTTAATCCTGCCTCATGCAGCTCCTGTGCAGAAGAAACAATCTTGCTCATCACCTTAAGCGACTCTTGTTTTTGAAGAGATGTTTCTTCAAATGGAACAACCTCTGCCTGCTCATCAGATGTTTCTGCAGCTAGATATTCAATAATACGCTGAGCAGCAGAGCCTATTCTGCCAAGCTCAAGGCTCTTGATGGTCTCTGCGCACAAACGCGAGCTCATAGCTGCCTTAGAAAGCGTCTCAAGCACTCTAGTGGCATACAGCGTTCTATTACCGCGCCAACTCTTATCCAGCATCCACGCGCGCTCAACGCTTATGCCTGAAATAGGAGAAATCAGATAGTCCGTAAGAGTACGTGGTGGCCACCACGACATATCCCCCATCTGATGGTCAGATGCCTGATAGTCAATGTTTTTCTCGAGCTCTGAGCGTTCGCTGAGCGTAACGTACGCATCAATCAAGCTAGCAAACGCGCTGCCTGCAAGAGAGTCTTGAATGCGTACCGAGCGATTATAGTGAGCAGCAATCCCCTTAGCTGCAAGCTTTTGCGAAAGCGCATCCCAAACCTTTTGCGAATTTGAGGTGTATACCGCAAAGCTCTTGCTGCCAGACTCTACGCACTGAGAGATATACCTGCTGATAGACTCAGCCTCGGCAAGCTGACCCAGCGGCGACAAAAACGTTACCGCACCGCTCGGCGTAACCTCATTGCCCTCCTTGGCCCTGAACACCCTGGCGAGAAGATCGGTGAGCTCCTGACTTTTTGCGGCTGGCGCCGACTCCGCATCCACACGACAATCGCATCCCAGGCCGCCAACCAACTCTAGCTGTTGCTCTGCCGCGTAACCCGCAGGTTCTTCGGGTACGTAGAGAGAAAACACCACGTCCCGCTTCTGCGACAGCCCGCGCACAAACTTAAGACGCGCCTCCGAAAGATCTTCAACTCGCGAGAAAATCAGTGCAGGTCCTTGCGTTGGGATGGACTGCAGCAGGTAATCCAGACACTGACACACCTCAACGTACAACTTTTCTTCAAGCAGCGCCTTATAGCGCTCTAGCACCTTACAAGCACTCATCTGACCAGTAGAAAGTTGACCGGAGGCCATAATCTGATCAAGCTCTGTAAGATACTCTGGAGCAAGCTTAGAGAGAAGCTCCACGGTACCCTTACTAGCATTCAAAGTACCCAGTTCATCAACAGACATTCCATCCAAAATCTGCTGGAAAAATACCTTGCGAAGCGTATTTGAAAGCAGACGATCAGAACTTCCATACAGCTTCCATTGATCGCGCATCCACTCATCAAAAGTTGAAACATTCACGCCAACAGAGAGTTCTTGGATGGTACCAAGCTGTCTCTTAACTAACAACACAGCATCGGAAGAAGGCACTATAAGCTGGGCAGACCCCCACCTCTCAAGTGAAGCCCTTAGCTGCTCTTGAATAGAGTTTGATAAGAAAGCACCTGTTTGTTGTTTGTACAGAAGCAAGCCCATACGTCACCTCTCCGATTTTTCTTACTTCTAAAGTTACCACGCACACCGGACATAAATTAGAATCAAACTAAACAACAACTAAAAATCCCGTATCAAAAGGATTTTCATGATTATTTTGCTTCCACCATCGTCAGGAAAAACCGCTCCTACCTCGGGGCCTTCTCTTGATCTCTCGTCGCTTTTGTTTGGCTCCGAGCTTACCAGCTGTCGAGAAAAACTTATCAAGGACTTACACCAGGCATGTTCTCACGCAGACGCAGCTCAGGTGCTTAAAATTGGTCCTAATACTGTCGGTGACATTGCCGACAACCTGGACGTCTATGAAGCTCCAACCACAACCGCACTCAACCTCTATACCGGCGTGCTATTTGAGGCTGCAAAATTCAACCAGACACTTGAAAGCGCCACGTTAGAAAACACGCAAAAAACGGTCACATTACCAGCAGATATCCTTAACTCAGAAATCATGATTTTCTCTGGTCTTTGGGGCGTTGTAAGACCGCACGATCTTCTCCCCAACTATAGACTGCCTGCTTCAATCAAGCTGCCCACTGTTGGTACCGTTGCAACTTACTGGAAAAAGCAGCTTAATCCCCTGTTAAACGCCGCTCTAAAAGATCAGATAATTGTGGATTGTCGCTCGGGTGAATACAGAAAGATGTGGACGCCATCGGCAAAGCATCCTTGTGAGCTGTTGCAAGTTGTTGTTCAGCGAGAAGACTCGCTTACAGGAAAGCGCAGTGTTGTATCACATAACGCAAAACATATGCGTGGTGTACTTGCAGGCGCTCTCTTTGAGCAACGAGCAAGCGGAAAGCTCTCTGAAGAAGTCAGCGTGTCTCAAATTGTGGAAATTGCAAGCGATCTACCAGGTGTCATTGACGTTGACGTAAGCACAGCAAATGCTTCTGGAGAAGCAACGCTCACGCTTGTTACTGGTCGCTAGTCACTGAATAAAACTAATCCAAAACCTTCAAAATAAGCCCGCATATTTGATGCAGGCTTATTTATTAACGAATCACAATCCGACTAAGACAGATAAATACAAAGAGACCTATACCTGTATTGACAATTTTTCCACCAAATCCCAAATCTATGTACGCTAAACAGTAAATAAATAGAGCTGAGAACAACCAAATGACCAGACACAAACACAGGCTCTTTATTGTTTTTTGAACTGACTCACCATTGAGAATGCGATACGCCTTATCAAAGACACAAGCAACAAAAATGCACATTACAAAAGAAACCAATGGCACATTGCAATAAACATCATCACTAGGAATTAAAATCACAGGAAAAGGAAATCCAAAGATTAAACTAAGCAAACAAAAGCCCAGTATTCTAGTGGGATTGAACGTGCGAAGATGTGACGTTTTTATTACATTTTCGGACGCGTTATTAGAAAATTCTTTATGTTTAAAAAACGTAAAAGAGCTCATCTCTGTACTCCTTCAGTTTATATAAACCATATTTTATCTGATATTAAAATTATTTCTAATATCAACTCAATTTCTCAGATGACATAGCGAAAGCTATTTAGCAGATAATTTCAGCTTGATCTGCCTCATCAGCCACTGGAACGCCATAACTACAACAATTGTGACTGCAAAGACAAAGATGCCTCGTACAAAAGCATTTCCAAGCAAGCTGTATGGGAATCGACCAAGTCTTAGTCCCAAGAAGTTAATAACAGGAATCTGGAACAGATAGACTCCTAAAACACCAGCAGATACCGTGCTGATGCATTTCTTGGCACCATCGGAGAACTCCTGTAGCTTTGGCTCAAGGTTCAACACAAACAGGAACAAAGATGCGGCCTGTGCTAAGCAGAGGAAGTTTCTAATAGTAATGGGATAGCTCTGATATGTCATTTCTGGAGTCAATGGGGTTCCAAAGTTGTTAGCAATAAGTCCCCAGCCAAACATAGCCGCAGACGAAAGCAAGAAAATCACGGCAAGCACTAGATTGTTTTTAGTAAATTTTGGAAGCTCGTCGTAATACGTCTTAACGTAATATCCCAGCAGATAGTAGAAAAGGCCATCGCTGTTAAACGCAGCCCATCTAAACAGCTGATCAAAGTAAACACCACGAACGCCAATGAACTCAAGTAGCGGCAGGCCAAAACTCACAAAGAGCGTGAGCGCCATAACATAGAGCAGGGTTTCTTTCTTTTGAATTACCAAAGAAAGCACAGGCGTCAAAAGATATAGATACAAAATGGTATAGATGAACCAAAGCGTGCTGTTAATGTTGTTGGTCAAAAAACGCTTAGCAAAATCGGCAACACCAGCACTTGCCGCAATCTCTTCGGCACCCCAAAACTTTGTAGGAAAAAGCACGTACATCAGATACACCGCTACGCTGCCAAAAATGAGCGCCATCAGCGTCTTTCTTGCACGCTTCATAAAGAATGTCTTTGTGGAGTATTTACTTCTATACCCAAGCAAATTCATACCGCTCAGCATAAAAAAGATGGGTACCGCGTAAATAAACGCAGCTTGCAGAGCTAAAGAGAAGGCCCATGTTTTAGTGTGCGCAAGAGAAAAAACGTTAAGCGAGGTATGTAGCATAACAACGGCAATACCTGCCAAAATGGTAAGAACATCTGCAAAAACAAAGCGCTTCTTAGTAGCAGTTGCTTTTGAAGAAACTGTAGCTTTTTCCACGGGCTTCTCCCCAAATCAATCAAACTTCCTCTATGCTTAGTATACGAAAAGTACCAACAGGAAAGAGGCATCATGGCAAATGTCGTTGACTATCTACACTGGCGCGGCGATCTGACGTTTGAGAATGATCCCTTTAACAACGTTGATAACCTGATTCTCTCAATCCTTTCCTATCTGGGATTTGGCGGCGTCGTTCCTTCTGAACGAAGCGAGAAACGCGTTCTACTTGGTGACGCTTGCGCAAAAATACTGGAAAAACTTAAAGATGACCCGTCTCTTATCACGGGATTTTCTCGCGTTGATGGAACCTTCCTTGAAGCGCTGGTCAATGCTCCTCGTTTTGCCAACATTGAACTTGGCCGCTATGTAGATCGTATTAATGTCGAGAAAAGCCTGCAGTTTGCAGCGTTTACCGCCTATCTTCCTACGGGGCAGATGTTTGTTTCTTTTAGAGGAACCGACGGTACCCTGGTTGGCTGGCGAGAAAACCTTAACCTTAGCTTCCAGGTTACTTCCGCTGATAAATCAGCAGCACTATACCTTGAGAAACGTATTCGAGAACACCTTGCAGATGGCAATAGCACTACCTGCGCAAACGTTATGGTTGGCGGTCACTCTAAGGGTGGCAATCTTGCGGCATACGCAGCAACAGTCTGCCCTGACGAGCTGCTTGGCACAATTGATCGCGTCTGGAGTAACGACGGTCCTAACATGTGTCCAGAAATTCTTCCCACCACAGCCCATAAGGTGCTTGGAGATAAATACATCAGAATTTTGCCTGAGTTTAGTGTAGTTGGCATGATTTTTGATGATCCTGCTGTACCAAAGCTCATCGTAAAAAGCTCCGAGACAGGTATGATGGCTCACGACGGCGTTTCATGGCAAGTCTCTCGCAATACCTTTGAGTTTGCTGACGACTTCCAGCTGGAATGTAAAAAGATTAACGAGGCATTTAGCAACTGGTATAAAGAACTCCCGCTCTCTGATCGTGAGCACTTTACTAATGAGCTCTTTGACGCTCTCTCGGCAGGCGGAGCAGTCTATTTCAGCGACATTATTAGCTCGCCCGCAAACTTACAGCCTGTTGTTGCAGCACTCACTAAAACAGAAAAGCAAACCAAAGAGGTCTTCTTTGACCTCCTTAGTTCGCTTGTCAATGCATCAGCAACATCTTTGATTGAAAACATTACCGAGTCATCGCAGATCTCTCAGATTACTTCTGCTATCTCAGAAAGCTTTGCCAAACTGGATAAAGCCCAGAAGGAACTTACGAAAGGTTCTCCTTCTTCAGACCAGTAAGGCTAATCACAATTGAAGAGACAATTGAGATAACTATTGATCCCAGGATAGCGGTGCCTAAAGAATCAATAGCAACGCCCGCATGCAGCAAATTCCTAGAAATAAAACTTGAAAGCTCAAGCATAAAAGCATTAATAAAGAGCGAGAAAATACCTAGGGTCAGCACATTAATAGGCAATGAGAGTAGCTTAACAACAGGCTTAATGCCCGTATTGACTGCTGCGAGTACTAACGAGAACAGAATAGGACCTGCCCACGAACCTCCCACAATAGTTAGACCTGGAATTAAGGTGCAGGCCACCAACGTAGCAACAGTAGTTACAAGCCATGTTGCAACAAATGTCATACTAACCTCTCTTTGAAAAAAGCCCGGCAAAAGCCGGGCTTAACATGCACAGTATGTAAGCCGTTAGCTTACTCGCCGAAGCCGTTGTCAACGAGAGCGATAAGAGCGTCAAGAGCTGCCTGCTCATCAGCGCCATCGCATGCAATCTCAATCTTGGTGCCAGTACCAAGGCCAGCAGCAAGAATCATCATGATGGACTTAGCGTTAACTGGTGCGGAGTCCTTGTCAACATTCTTGATGGTGACGTTGCTCTCAAACTTCTTTGCCTCAGAAACAAAGACGGATGCTGGACGAGCGTGAAGACCAGTTGCATTGATGATAGTAGTCTGCTTTGAAACCATAAGTGGACTCCCCTTCCGGAAACCAAAAATCTACTCGAGAGTTATTCTCGATTAATCGTTACTATCGTAACAAAACATAACGTATTATATCCAATCTTATTTCCAGAAAGAACCAAATTAGACTATGATTTGCTCAAAAACAGGGTAAAAATAAAAAGTCGGAACTCTTATAGGAGGTTCACCATGGCTGAAAACGATATCCAAAACTCTAAAACCGAGGATTTGGACACAATAGATACTCAAACAACAACTTCTGATGAACAGAATGAGTCTGAGAACACACCTGAAGTCAGCAAGTCCCAGGACATTCAAAAGATTGCCAAAGACACTACTCAGGTTGTAGCAAAGGGCGTAAGCAGTGCGTTTGAGAGCGCCACAACCGCTGTTGCAGAAGGTTTCCAGGCTACCAAAGAAGTCCACAACGCCGCTAAAGAGACAAACTCTGTAAAGCAAGAGCTTAAGCAAATGCAAGAACACCTTGCTAAAGACAAGCAAGACTTAGAGCACAGAGACTACGTGCAGAGTTCGTTTGATCAAATAATTGCTGAGCAAGAGAAAATTTTTGCAGAGACCGCTCAGGTCATGAGTGATCAATCTACGCAAGTGGATCTTCTCACGGTTAAGAAAAACCAGCTTATTCAGAAGCTTGAACAGCAAAAAGTTGACGACGAAGCAAAGATTAAGCCTTACAAAGAAGTTGCTGCCACAGCAAAAGGCAGGCTGGATGATATCTCAAAGACAATCTCCGAGGCGCAGCGTGGTGTTAAAAACGCCGAGGCTCAGCTCAAAGAAGTTACCGAGAAACGCGATGCTGCTGTAGCGTCTGCAAATAAAGCACTGGAAAACTCCCAGGCAAGACAGCTTTCTCTGAGAGAAGAGCTTGCTGGTCTTAAGACAGACCCTGCTGCTAACCACGATGCAATTGTTCGTATTGAGGAAGACCTTAAATCAGAGCTTGCTCGTGCAGAGCAGGCCCAAAAGCAAGTTGAGGAACTACAGAACTCTTTCCAGTCTTCACTTGAGATGGCACAAACGCATTACTGGACCCAGGGCAAATCGTTGGAGTCCTCAGAGTCTTCTATTGATGCGGCTCGCAAAGATTATGAGCAGAAACAGCAAGAATATGACGCCGTAGTAGCTGAAGCTAATGCTCGTCAGAGGATTCTGAGCAAAGATATAGAGGATCTTGAAGAGAAAATTAAGACAGCCAAGGAGCTCTTTAACGAAGCAGCAGATAAACATGATGAAGCACAATCAGTTATTGATGATGCTCAAGAGATTCACGCAACGCCAGAAATTACTGAGGAGCTCAGAAAATCTGTTGGCGAACAGGTAATTAACATCAATACCAAGCAGCTCACCCTTAAAGAGCTCATTACTGGCGAGAAAATCCTTCGAGAGACAACTCGTGGTCAGCGCATTGGCTTCATCATTGTTGTTCTTGGCATGATAGCAATTCTTGCGTCTTTTGTATGGCTGATTTTTAACTGGTAATTTAGTCTTTGCCCAGACAAATCACCATATGAAAAAAGTGCTCACAATACTGTGGGCACTTTTTCTACATCTAAACTCTCAAGTTAAACGTAAGGATCATGGTCACGTAACCAAACTCGCTAAATGATGATCATGGCATCACCAAATGACAAGAAGCGGTACTTCTCGTCAATGGCACTTTGATAGGCGTCCATAATCTGCTCGCACGTTGCAAACGCAGAAACCAGCATCATCAAAGTTGAACGTGGAACGTGGAAGTTGGTCACCATGGTGTCTACCACGTGGAACGTAGAGCCTGGCATCAAATAGAGATTGGTGGTTGCGTTTTCTCGGGCAACCATATCGCCTTTATGAGTCACTGCAGCAGAGTCTTCTGCCTCCTCAAAGCGACGAGCAACAACAGGAGGCTCAGCTGCAGGAATCTGATTATCCCAAGCACTCTCAAGCGAGCGAACACTGGTAGTACCAATGGCAATAACCTTATGACCAGCGGCTTTGGTAGCCTTTACTGCTTCTACAACTTCTGGAGCTACGTGATAGCGCTCAGTATGAATGACGTGTTTAGTAGGGTCATCCTCTGTTACCAACCTGAAGGTATCAATACCCACCTCTAGCTCAACAGATGCCCACTGAACACCCTTTGCTTTGATGGTTTCAATGAGCTCAGGAGTAAAGTGAAGACCCGCGGTAGGAGCTGCAGCAGAATGCTCGTCCTGCATAGCGTAGACCGTCTGGTACTTCTCTGGGTCTCCCTCGTACTGTGTAATATACGGAGGCAGTGGAACGTGGCCCGCCTCATGAATAGCCTCGTCAAGGGTGCGGTCTCCCTGTGCCTCAAAACGCACCAGACGGCCTCCCCTGTTATCGTCAACAAAGTCCACAATAGTGCCTGTTAGCACAACGGGAGCAGAATCTGGGGCATGTAATCCACCTGCACGGTACTCAATTACCGCACCGGGCTTTAGACGCTTTCCAGGATTTACAAGGCACTCCCACACACCACCCAAGGCATCAATGTCCTCACGGCGCTTGAGAAGCAGCGTCTCTGATACACCGCCCGTATTTTGTTTTTTGCCTACAAGGCGCGCAGGCATAACGCGTGTCTGATTAACTACAACCAGATCACCCGGCTCAAGATACTCCACAATATCAGTGAAGTGCTTGTGTTCTATGCGACCATCTTCTCTATGCAGGACCAACAACCTACAGGAGTCTCTTGGCTCAGCAGGAGCTTGTGCAATACGTTCTTCTGGAAGGTTGTAATCAAAATCGTCAGTTCGCATGACGTGCTGCCTTTCTTGCGTCACGAGCTTCATGACGCTCTATCTGAGCCTCGGCCGCAGAATATCTGCAACCGCAATAATTTTGTCGATACATACCAAGCTCACGAGACTCTTTTGTAGCCTCTGGGTAAAACGGACGGAAATCTCTCCATACAGGCGTCAGTCCATGAGCATGCGCAATGGACACCAGCTCATCCTCGCACGCATCAAAGAGCTGATAGGGCGAGACAGCCAGTGTTGTAGAAACGTATTCAAACCCGCGCTCAGCCGCCACACGACAACTCTCTGCCAAGCGGATTGCGTAACAAGCACGACAGCGACGATCTCGCTCAAATCCCTGAGGGGCCACAGCTCGCTCCCACTGCTCTCGCGGATCTCCTGCCACAATCACCTCAACATGAGCCTCTTCTTGAGCCCACGTAAGTAATGTCTGCAGACGCCTATCGTGCTCTTCAACTGGCTGAATATTAGGATTAGTCCAGCAGATGGTTGGCTCAAAGCCCTCTTCCCTCAGATGTTTTAAAGGTTCAAGTGAGCATGGACCACAGCATGCATGGAGCAGCAGCGGTGTTCCCGGCTCTACTGAAAGAGTCTCAATTGACTGAAGCATGTTTGAAGCCATTAGTTTTTCTCGCCTTGCGCCTTATAACATTTCCAACCTACTATAGCGCAGGCAGCAAGACAGACAAAAATGGTAACAACACTTGCTTCGATACCGTAAGCGCCACCCGAGATAAACTCAGACGCCGCAGGATACGCCGTTAAAAGCGTGGTGGGAAGAAGCGTCGTAGTAACCGAAATACCCAGAATAGGGCCAGTCACAAAGTTCCAGATAAAGTGCATAGCAATGGTCATAAGCAGGTTATCGGTAAGCCAAAAAACCAGGCCATACAGGATGCCCATCAAAAAGACTGAGATTGCTGCAGCAACAGAGATATTAGGCGTTAGTCCATACGTTGCGGTAAAGAGCACTGCTTGAAGCACAAGCGCTACAGGGAAAGAACTCTTAGCGGCAACTCCAGTTTGTAGGTAGCCTCTAAACAAGATTTCTTCTGCTGCGGACTCAATAAGTGTTGCCACAAGTAAAAAGAGAGCGGCAAAAATGTTATAGGAGGCGTTGAAGTTAAAATCAAAGCCTTCAATAAGCATGATGGAGCCAAAGGTAAACAGTACCATCAAGAAGCCAAAGGTAACTCCGCGCATAAATCCTGGCCAGGAGCTTACTCGAAGACCCAAAGACCTAAAATCACGCTTATTGACGCGGGTAATCCACACAAGGATTAAGCCGCCTGCCAACATGCTTCCAAGAAGACCTAACACGGCTGGAAGGATGTCATTGGGTGGGAGCTCTCCCATAACCATCAGTGGAATATGACACACAAACATGAGTAAAAGCGCAAGGTCAGCCACAAGGAAGGGCGTCACCACAGACTTTGGTGGATCCTTTAGGACAAACTCAAGGCTTGTCTTTGGCTTTTTTCTTCCCACAAACTCTCCTTACATAATTTCTACTCACTATAGTATCGACTTCTGAATCTATTCGTGTAGTGAATCAAAAAAGATTAGAATAAGAAGATAATTTGCGTAATCTACTAATTCCAACTGCGAGGTATCCATGGCCGAAAGCTACGACATGAACAACCGCCCTCATTTTCCTAAGCGTGCTGTCATCACTGGTGGTATGCCTTATGGTAATAAAAATCTCCACTTCGGACATATTGCAGGCGTTTTTGTCCCAGCAGATTTCTTTGCACGTTTCTTAAGAGATCGAATTGGCCAGAAAAACGTACTGTTTATCTCGGGAACTGACTGCTATGGCTCTCCTATTGCAGAGGGCTATCGCAAAAAGGTTGAAGAAGAGGGCTACGAGGGTACCATCCTTGATTACGTTAATCATAATCACAACCTGCAGAAAAGCGCTCTTAACGCCTACAATATCTCGCTTGATTTCTACGGAGGTTCCGCGCTAGAACCCGCTGCGAAAATCCACGAAGAGATGGCTGACAGCATCATGCACCGCCTCTACGAGCGCGGTAAACTCTCCAAGCTCTCAACTAAACAGTTTTACGATACCGAGGCTCACACATTCCTTAATGGTCGCCAGGTCAATGGACGTTGCCCCATTAAGGGCTGCAAGTCAGAGAAGGCTTATGCAGAAGAATGCGACCTGGGTCATCAGTTCAACCCAGAGGAGCTCATTGCCCCTATTTCGCAGCTCACCGGCACCACGCCAGAGCTTCGTCCTGCACCAAGCTGGTACTTTGACCTGCCACAATACAAAGAGTTTCTAAACAACCTGGTAGAAAAGTGGAAGAACAACCCACAGATTCGCTCAGTTGTTACCTCTACCGTTCAAGAGACTCTGACCGAGCCTATTATCTATATCCAAAATTCCTACCGCCAAGACTTTGATAGTGTTGCCTCTTCCCTCCCAGCTCATAGTGTCATTGAGCCAGAAGGGAACGCCTCTTCCTTCTCTGTTGTTTTTGAAAACTGGCAAGATAGAGATGAAGCTCGCGAGAAACTCAAAGAGGCTGGAATTCGTTTTAGAACAAGCAAGACCCTCCTGCCTTATCGCATGACGGGCAATATTTCTTGGGGTCTTAAGTCTCCTGACATTGAGGACCTCAAAGATCTTACTATCTGGGTTTGGACTGAGTCCCTTTGGGCTCCTATCACCTTCACACGTGCTGCTCTTTCTGAAGACGCCAGCAACGGTGGTTCTCGCTACTCTTCTGACGAGTGGCGCGATTGGTGGTGCAGCGATGATGCTGCCGTCTACCAGTTTATTGGTCAGGACAACATCTTC
The DNA here is from genome assembly GCA_938023105.1 of uncultured Atopobium sp. Classification (GTDB taxonomy): domain Bacteria; phylum Actinomycetota; class Coriobacteriia; order Coriobacteriales; family Atopobiaceae; genus Lancefieldella. The sequence goes on along the minus strand of CALHDX010000083.1, from coordinate 10,967 downwards.
TTCTATTGCATTGTCCAGAACCCACTGTGGGATGCACTCGATTGGGGTCTTATCACCGATACTCCCGTTGCTAACTACCACATTCTCTTTATGAACAAGAAGGCTTCCAGCTCTGGTGCTATCAAGCCTCCAATGGCCGAGGAACTCCTTGAGTTCTACACTCCAGAACAGCTCCGCGCTCACTGGCTCTCGCTTGGCCTTGATCAGCGCGCCGTGTCCTTCTCGCCAAAGGCTTTTGATACCTCTGTATCCAGGAAGGGTAAAGATGGTCAGCCAGATCTTCTGGTAAAAGATGATCCTCGCGTTGTTGATCCAGCGCTCAAGGAGTCAGCATTTCTCACTAACATCTTTAACCGCATGGCTCGTAGCTGCCTGTATGGTGCAGCCAATGCGTGTGGTGGTCACCTGCCTATCAGTGAGCCTCACCAGGAAGTTATCGATGCTGCTCAAGAGGTACTTTTAAAGTACGAGCAGCTTGCATACGGCTTTGACGCACACTCTGCACTTGCCGCTGTTGATGAGTACGCTCGCGCAGAAAACAAGCGTTGGGGCGAGGCTTCCAAGGCCGCTCAGGGCAATGACGAGGCCTACGACCAGGCACTTGCTGATGCATTCTATGCGCTCAAGACCATCACACTGCTTATGCACCCGGCTGTTCCGGAAGGCTGCGAGCGCATTGCAGATGCTCTCAACTTCCCACATGAGGAGTTCTTCTCTTGGGAGAACGCCTTTATGGGTCCAAAAGAGCTTGCAGCAAAGCTTGGCCAGAGCGCAGAGGAGCACCAGCTTGAAGAGCTCCCTCCTCGCTTTGACTTCTTCAAAGCACATCCAAGCCAGAAGAACTAAAACACGCAGCTAGGAGCATACGTGGTTGAGTTTCCACCCGTCTACCGCCCAAAACCTTATAGCAAGCCAACAGCACACCTGAAGAGCCATCTTCGGGTGTTGCTTGATGACGGCGCAGAAATTGCAACGTTTGTCTATGCTCCTGCCGCTCCAGCTGGCGAGAAACCCTGTGAAGACCTCGCTTCAACTGCGGCTTATTTGGCGTCTGTTCCCGACGATAGCTTTGCTACACCCATTGTTTTTCTCCACGGAAATGGAGAAGAGCACGGCATCTTTGGCACCATCATTGACGAAGTATGCAGCCGCGGCTACATCGCAATTGGTATTGATTCAAGAGATCAGGGTTTAAGCACCCGAGGAACTGCCGCCTTTACCTATGAGCAGATGGCAGAAGATGCATATGTTGTCCTGAAGCAGCTTGGTGTTTCATCTGCTCATATTGTGGGTTTTTCTGACGGAGCTATTCTTGGTCTTCTTCTGGCACGTGATTATCCAGACGTAGTTGCCTCTCTCGTATCTATCGGAGCAAATCTTGAGCCTGACACGTTAGGTGATATGACCTGGTTATATGAAAGTATCGAGGGCAATAAACGTTGGGCAGCTCAAGGTTGGGAAGGCGCTGTTCTAGAAGATGGTTATCCTGTTCCCTCTCCTGCTGAGGCTGCTCGTATCGCAGAGCATTTGGAGCTCATGGTAGATAACCCTCATATTGACCCTGCGTCCCTTGAACGTATCTCTGTTCCTGTTGTTGTTATGGCTGGAGAGTACGACGAGATTTATCCAGAGGAAACCCGTCGAATTGCTGAGGCAATCCCAACCGCTCGACTTCTCTTCATTCCAGGATGCCCTCACAATGTTCCCAAGGTGTCTCCGAGTGCAGTAATACGTAGACTATTTGCAAATTTTTTGTATCTCTAGTATTTTTGCAAGCGCAATTGTTTGCTTTACCTGCAAATTTGATGTAATTTGAAAAACTTAGGTACTTAATTGTTAAGTACCTTGCTATCTCAAAATTTTTGAGTAAAATACCTTACAAGAATTATTTCTGTTATGGGAGGTACTCATGCATCAAGCACCTACCTCACCTACTCAAGAGATGCGCATTATTCGCAATCTTGGCCATCTAGGTCATTATCTTTACATCACGCGCGGATGTCGTGGCGGTCAACAATTTATTTTGACTGCACTCTATCGTGATGGAGATATGACACAAAAAGATCTTCTCGCCAAGACAAAGAATACCTCTGCATCTCTTTCAGAAATGGTGAGCAAACTTGAAGCAAAAGGTCTTGTTGAACGTACACGCGTAGACAAAGATCGCAGACAAACACTTCTTTCTTTGACAAAAGAAGGTCGAAAACAAGCAAAAGAAGCTCAAGAGGCCATCGAGTCATTTGAAGCACAGGCTTTGTCGGTTCTTTCAGATGAAGAAAAAGTTACATTCTGCGCATATCTAGATCGTTTAGTTGAACATTGGGACACAATTAACAGAGATGAGAAGGGAGAAACAGCATGTCAGAAGAAGTAACTTCAACTGAAGAACTTGAAAACATGATTGAATCGTCTGAAGCAGAGACTTCCATGGTTCCTTCTGCTCTAACGGGCATTGTAGATGTCAGTAATCTTTCCATTAAAGAGATTGCTTTAGTGCTTTCAAAGAGTATCGGTGAGTTCAAAAGAGACACTATCCTCACTCCTCTCTTTGTGTTAATTGAGACCATCTTAGAAATTCTTATTCCTTTTAGAACAGCTAATCTTGTTGATACGCTTCGCACAGGGGCAGAACTAAACGCTGTCATTCAGTCTGGAGCTGTTCTTGCTGCTATGGCAATGCTGTCGCTGCTGTTTGGAACACTATCCGGTATTTCTGTTGCCAAAGCATCCACGGGCTTTGCGCGCAATCTTCGCCGTGATATGTTCCGTAATATCCAAAATTTCTCGTTTACCACTATTGATGCATTCTCTTCGTCATCGTTAGTAACACGCCTTACTACGGATATTTCTAACGTACAGATGGCATTTATGATGCTCATCCGCATGGCCGTTCGTGCTCCATTTATGTTTATTGCAGCGTTTATTGCTGGCTTTATCATGGGTGGCTGGCTTGCCATTATTTTTGTTGCCGTCATGCCTCTTCTAGGAATTGGCCTCTACTTTATTATTTCTAGAGTCATTCCTATTTTTAAAAAGGTATTTAAGAGATACGACGCACTCAATGAATCTGCTGAAGAAAACTTGGCTGGTATCCGCGTTGTTAAGTCATTTGTAAATGAAAACTTTGAGCGTCAGAAATTTGATAAAGCTTCAGAAGAGCTGCGCGAAGATTTTACAGCAGCCGAGAGGCTCATGGCTCTGAACTCTCCATTTATGAACTTCACTATTTACGTGCTGTTTGTCTTCATTCTGTACTTTGGCTCGTATCTGATTGTTTCTTCTCAGGGAACTGCATTTGGCGTTGGACAGCTTTCTTCGCTTATTACGTATGGCTTTATGATGCTTATGGCACTCATGATGCTTTCCTTTGTCTTTGCCATGACCATCATTGCAGAAGAAGGTGCTCGCCGCATCTGTGAGGTACTTCTTGCAACTTCCACTATTAACAACCCAGAAAATCCTCTGACCGAGGTTACAGACGGATCCATTGATTTTGAGAACGTTGGATTCTCCTATTCCGGTCCAGAGGGTCGAGAAGCCCTGTCTGGTGTAGATCTTCACATCAACTCTGGTGAGGTCATCGGTATCATCGGTGGTACCGGTTCTGCAAAGTCCACGCTGGTGCAGCTCATTCCTCGACTATACGATGTAACCGCTGGTAGCGTTTCTGTTGGTGGACACAATGTCAAAGACTATGACATTGACACTCTTCGTGGTGCTGTTGCCATGGTTCTTCAGAAAAACGTTCTCTTTAGCGGCACCATCAAAGAGAATCTCCTGTGGGGTAACCCTGACGCTACCGATGAAGAGATTCTTGAGGCAGCTCGTCTTGCTCAGGCTGATAGCTTTGTTCAAACCTTCCCTGATAAATATGAGACTCATATTGAGCAGGGTGGCAACAACGTTTCTGGTGGTCAGAAGCAGCGACTCTGTATTGCGCGCGCACTGCTTAGGCGCCCAAAAGTACTTATTCTTGATGACTCTACCAGTGCTGTTGATACAAAGACTGATTCTTTAATTCGCTCTGGTCTTAAAGATTTCTTGCCTGATACCACCAAGATTATCATTGCTCAGCGTACTTCCAGTATCGAAGAATCTGACAAGATTATTGTTCTGGATAACGGCCGCATTAACGCAATTGGTACGCACAAAGAGCTCCTGAAAGATAACCCAATCTACCGTGAAGTGTACTTCTCACAGAACAAGCAAAGTGTTGATGAAAATCAGTCTCAGGAAGGTGAGGTGACTTCTCATGAGTAGGACAACAGAAACAAACAACACAAGACCAAAGCTTCCCGTGGGAAAAATTCTTACTCGAACCATTAAAATGCTCTGGGAGTTCTACCCTGTCCTTCTCCCTGTAGCACTTCTTGGTGCTGTTATCCAAGCAATTATGCAGTCACTCCCAAGTGTCTTCTTGGAGCGAATCCTCTCTATCATCTCTAACTTTATTGATAGTGGTGACTGGAGTTCTGCTGAAGGCTTAGTCTTCCAGAACGTGGCTCTTCTCGCCACCTTCTACGTCATTGGACTTCTTGCAAATATCATCTCTACCCAGGGTATGGCTATTGTCACCCAGGGAGCTCTGCAAAAATGGCGTTCAAAGATGTTCTCGCACATGCAAGACTTGCCTATTAGGTACTTTGATACGCACCTCAATGGCGACATTATGAGCTATTACACCAATGATATTGACGCAATGCGCCAAATGATTGGCACCAGTCTTCCAAACCTCCTCTTTACCTCTGTGGTTATCATCGCAGTAGTATTCATCATGTTTTACTACAGTGCACTTATGGCCATGGTTGTTCTGTTTGGATTCTCTTTGATGGGCCTTGCTACTAAAAACCTTGGTGGTAAGTCTGCAAAGAACTTTGTTAAGACTCAGAAGACTACCGCAGATGTTGAGGGCCACATTCAGGAAATGATGAATGGCGAGAAGGTCGTTAAGGTCTTTAGTCATGAGGCAGAAACTATTGAATCATTTGACAAAATCAACGATGAGCTGATGGTTGTTGCAAGAAATGCAAACCTTTATGCCAACACGCTTATGCCTATCCTCAACAATTTGGGCAACATTATGTACGTTGTAGTTGCTGTAGTTTCTGGTGTGTTTATTACTCTGAACATTCAAAACGTTTCTTTGTCTGGACTGCCTTTCACCATTGCTGTAGCTGTCCCCTTCCTCAACATGACACGTCAGTTCTCCGCTCAGATCAACCAGATTTCTAGTCAGATTAACTCTGTTGTTATGGGTATCGCTGGTGCTAATCGAGTTTTTGAGCTACTTGATGAACCAGCAGAGACTGAAGAAGGTTACGTTACGTTAGTCAACGCAGAAACCATTGACGGTAAAGTTCAGGAAGCTGAGTACCGCACCGGTTACTGGGCTTGGAAGTATCCACACAGCGATGGCACGGTTACCTACACCCCTGTTAAGGGAGACGTTCGCCTCTTTGATGTTGACTTTGGCTACGAGCCTGGTCACACCGTACTGCATGATATTTCTCTTTATGCAAAACCTGGTCAGAAGGTTGCCTTTGTTGGCGCAACAGGTGCTGGTAAAACAACCATTACTAACCTGCTCAACCGCTTCTATGACATTGAAGACGGCAAGATTCGCTACGACGGCATTAACATTAACAAGATTAGGAAGAGCGCACTTCGTCGTGCTCTCGGTATTGTTCTGCAAGACGTCAACCTCTTTACAGGTACCGTCTTGGATAACATCCGCTACGGCCGTCTTGATGCCACTGATGAGGACTGCGTGAAAGCCGCAAAACTTGCCGGTGCCGATGACTTCATCAGACGTCTTCCTGACGGCTACCACACTATGCTCAAGGACAACGGCAGCGCACTTTCCCAGGGTCAGCGCCAGCTCATCTCCATTGCTCGCGCAGCAGTCGCAGATCCACCCGTTATGATTCTGGACGAGGCTACCTCCAGCATTGACACACGTACCGAAGCAATTGTCCAGCGTGGTATGGACGCTCTGATGTACGACCGCACCACCTTTGTTATTGCTCACCGTCTTTCTACGGTTAGAAACGCAGATGTTATTGTCGTACTTGACCACGGTCGCATTATTGAGCGCGGTACACACGACGAACTTCTCGCCAAGCGAGGAACGTACTACCAGCTCTACACAGGAGCCTTTGAGCTTGAGTAACGTCTGACACGCAAAACGCAAAACGCCTTGTCATCTTAGCGACAAGGCGTTTTTTGTGTATGTAACGGTTCTTAGGCGAGAAGAACGTGATGTAGATCTTCTACCGTATCTACAATTGCAACCGCATCCGCATCGATAAGCTCCTGTTTATTGGTCGTTTTTCCATACAAAACGCCAATGCACGGAATCTTATTTGGGAATGCTGCTTCCATATCAAAACGGCGGTCCCCTACCATAACGCTTTCAGAAGCATCAAAGCCAAGCTGGCGCATAACGTGAGCAATAGCAGTGATTTTATCAGTTGCTGCCTCATCTATTCTTCCAGCATAGGCATCAAGAACACCAATAAGGTTGTTGTCCCTAAGCCCCATCTCTAGCATGGGCTGATTCTTTGAGCTTGCTACGGCAACCTTTTTACCGGCGGCATGAAGGTCATCAATGAGGTCTCTCATACCCTCAAAGAGTGGCCATTTTCCTGTAGTTACATAAAGCTCTCGATAACGCTTAGTAACCGCAGCAGCGTCCTCATGGCTTAAGCCAAAGACTAGCTCAAACGCATAAGGAAACGGCGGTCCTACAAGCTTTTTAAGGTCTGATTCGATAAAGTCTGTGTGGCCGCAGTCTGTCATTGCCATCTTTGCAGTAGAAACAATGGTGGGCAACGTGTCTGCCATAGTCCCATCAAAATCAAAAATAATAAGCGAGCGATTCTGCAGATCTGAAACTGCATCAGAAGCTATCAGTGCTTTGTTTGTATCAGTTACGTTTTGCATTATTGCCATGTCAATCCAATCATCTACGTATGTGAGTATACCGTTCATGGCGCAAAACTAACCAGTCAATGACATTTTCTTCTCGCCTGCCGAATTAACTATTGACAGCTGAAATGTCGTACACCAGCAAAGGTATATAGTTAACTATAGATGAATCAGTATGCCTAACTTGGGAGGTGTATGATGACTCGTCAGGAAAATAATCCAGAAGCTAAGCAACCTGGAAGAAACAGGCTTGGAAAACTCTATCCGTCTCTCGTCAATACAGACGTTCTGCCTGATGAGTCTCTAGATGCTGCTCAAAATAATCAACATGTTGGTTCTATTGATCAGACTGGTTGGCATACAAAGCTCAATATTGAAGCGCTTTCTCTTACGCTTACAGAGTCCATAACCCCTCTTGAAGTGCTCAAACATTTTGTAACTACAGCATTTTTGCGTGAGAAAGATTCTCACCGTAAAGGTGGGTCTGTTGCTATTCCGCCAAGCGATTTTGAACTGCATTTAGCTCAGAGACTAAAAGATGCCGGCGTCCTTGGCGTGCAAGATATGACTATCCCCTGTCGGGTGGTACGTCTGCGTACCAATGGCCTCTTTTATCTGCGCGCTAATCAAAAAGCACTTTCTTATGAGCAGAAGATTCAGCTTCTTACTATTGAAAGCGCACTAAACACTGCCCTCTTTGCAGAGCGATACTTTCTTGATGCAAATATGGCATCTGAGCTTGACTTGCTTGCTTTTGAACAAAAGATTGTTTCTACCATGATGAAGCAATCGCGCCCTCGTTGCGCCACTACTCAAAGCACCCAAGAAGATGGCGAATGGGTTGTCCGCAAAGCCATCTCTCTACACATTGAAAGCCTACGTCTATCTCAGCGTCTTGTCACTGAGTTTAGGACCAACGTACACAAGGGAATTGCCGCCTTTAGGGTACACCTGGCCCTTCCAGAGCAATTCCCAAGAAGCTTTCTTGGCGCAGATGGAAGTATCAAAGAAGCAACCTTTGATGACCTCAGCCGTGCGGCAACCGCTTACAACTTACACCTTGGTATGCTCATCACCGCAAGTGCTTTTAGAAGCTCGAAGAGGATTAACGAGGTCTGGCTGTCTGGCATTTGCGATACAAACAAGCTGCATGCCTGTCTTTTCTCGTTCCACATTACTCGAAAGCAATTTGAAGATACAAACATTACAGAAGAGACTAATCCGCTTTCTGTCTATCAGCTCTGGAACGCGCAAATTAACGAGGCAGATGGCATTCTTCATGCAGTACAGCCGCTCTTTACCTTAGACAATGAGATATTCTGCCCACCCAGTAGATACGATTTTGTTGAGTCTTCTCAAAAACGCCTTGATAGCGTCGCAGCTCACGCACTAGGCACCGATGAAGTGTCGGGGCTTTCTATTGATGAAGGTCAGGCGCGAGAAGAAATTATCACCAAAATTTTGCGCAACCTCTCTTCTTCTACAGAAGAAAACGTCCGCACTATCTTGTCGTATACCGCAAACTCCACCGATCCTACGGTGCGAGCAGCGGGAGAACGCGTGGTTTCTCGCTTTATTAAGGGTACGCTTGCAGAAGATGACTTTGAGGCTATTTCAGAAGAGTTTGTTGACGGAGGCGTTCTTTCCTTGGCGGTTACCAAGGCCCAGCGTCTTATTGGCGAGAAAAACTATCAAGACGCAGAACTGCTCCTACGCGAAGCGCTGGACTCTGTTGATGGAAATAACACCTACACAGATACAAACACCACTCAGTGGCGCGTATTTATGAACTACGTCGATCGAGTGCTCTACAACAGAATTCTCTCTAATCCCGAGAAAAAAACTCGCCTAGCCCCCATGTCTTACTTTGAGGCGCACCTTTTGGTGTCCATTGCTCAGACGCTCCAAGGACAAACTCAAAGTGCTCTTCAGCACGCGAGAAGGGCTGTGGAAATTGCACCTTTGAGCATGAGTGCAAGGCTACATCTCTCCCACTGTCTTGAAGAGTCGTTGGACATTACTGCAGCGGCAGATGAACTCAAGAAGCTCCTGCTGCTTGCCCATGACCCAGAGAGTATTGGGTTTGGCTATTATCGCATGGCATTCTTCCAATGGAGACTCAGGCATCTGAAAGCCGCCCAAGCCTGTTATCAGTTTGCCTTGAAGTTCTTACCGGGAGCTACATTTATTATTGGCACCGAGACAGCTATTCTTGCGCAAACAGAGCCTGAGTTTAGCTGCGATGAACTGAGCGATGATGAGATTTACGCCACGCTCATAGAAAATCAAATTCCTGTTGCTCCGACAGATGAAGTCTCTACTATTTTCTTGGATGGTACGAGAGCCTCGCTTGATGCAGAGCTTTTTAGTGTGGCCAAGAACTTCATGATGAACCTAGGAATTATGACGAAAGATGACGTCTATTTTGACATGCTCAACTCCATTGAAGGAGAGCCTGATAGATAAATAACTCAACTCAACTCAAACTCACAAAGAATTGGCATAAAAAAGGAGTTCCGATTTCTCGGAACTCCTTTTGCACAATGTACTGTGACTTTTACAGCTCATTCATTACGCGAACAAGCTTTACAGCATAGTTCTTATCCATTGCCCACGTACCAGCAAGCTTGCGGATAATGTTTGCCTTCCTAGTTAGAATCCATGCACTATAGCGAGGGTCAACCTCTTGAGCTTTACTTGGATCAACGGTCAGTGGCTCATAACCTGCGTACGCACGAAGGTGCAAAGCCTGTGCACGAAGTCCCTTAAGAACAGTATCAAACGAAAGCCCGCGCTCACCGTTTCCAGTTGCACCAAGACCACCAAAGTTGCACTGTTCAGGAAGGACATCGCCACCAAAGCGAAGGTTACCTGTCTCAATCATGACCTGCGCATAGAGGAGCTCTGGACGAACTCCCTCGTCAATTGCAGCCTGCCATAGCTGGTTTACAAAATCGGTTCCTGTTGCAGCGCCCTTCTCGGCATAGACAGCTGGATAAGCAGAACCTACGCGCTTGTTGAAATCTCGCTGAAGGTCCTCTTTAGTGACAAGAGGTGCTCCAAGAACGCTGGTGCGATCAGAGAAATTACCGCGAGTTGGCTCAATTGGAGAACCGTCATCAGCTGGAGTGTTGTTAGCGTCTCTATTATCTCCACCGTTATTGCCGTCAACGTTTCCACCTCTACCGTTATTGGTATCAGTAGGCTTTATGTTAAGAACACCATATGTATCTGCGTGTACAACACGACCATCTGAAAGCGTGATGTCTTGGTTACGGAGCAGGCCATTAGTCTCGTCAAAATAATAATATGAGCCATTAATTGATTGCAGACCGAAGAGGGCGCCATGCTCAGTAGTAGTTGGGTCAAAGTACCAGGTCTTGCCATTTGGAGTATTAAACCAACCAGAGGCTAAGGCGCCACTTGATTGAGCCCATGCCCAAATATTGTTAGGCAAGGAAACCCAACCATTAGAGGTCATACCATTGTTTACATCAACATAATACGAGCCACTAGAAGTAGCAAAAATACCGGTCTTCAACAGAGGGTATTCTGCATTTTCATCAAAGTAGAACCACTTACCATTAGGCATGTATTTCCAGCCAGAATAAAGTGTGCCATCGTCATTGAGCCAGACCCAATCGCCATTAGCAAGATTGACCCAACCACCATAAATCAGTCCACGGTTTTGATCAATGTAGTACTTTTTGTATCCATCAGTCATAAGACCAAAGCTGGCATGATAATTGTTATTAGCATCAAAGTAGAACCACTTGCCGTTAGACATATGTTTCCAACCGGCGTGGAGTGAACCATCTTCTGTTGCCCAAGACCAAGAATCATCAGCCTGGTGGACCCAAGAGTTCTTAGCCATTCCGCTAATCTCATCAAAGTAATAAGACTTACCTGAAATGGCTCTCTGGCCAAGAACAGCAGCGTTATGAGGTGCAGCTGTATCAAAGTACCAAACCTTACCATTTGGCGTAGTAAACCAACCAGAAACAGCAATTCCCCTGGCATCAAAATAATGCCAGCCGTCA
>CALHDX010000082.1:0-5417 GCA_938023105.1 uncultured Atopobium sp. | reverse complement strand
CTTAGGTTCAGAGTATCTTGATTTTATGGCAAACAAAGAGCGTGTTGTAGATCTTTTATAGGATTTTCCTAAGAGCACGTTTTCGGTTTACATTCAATACAAGTGAGGCGATAAGACATGTCCCATGGTAAGAAAAAATTGTATATAACTATCAGCGCAGTGATTGTGGCATGTGTATTCATATGTAGTTGGTTTAGACCCGAAGCGGTTAGGGAGCGAAACCTCGATTTTTTAAAACATCAAGCTGTGGAATTTATAAGGGAGCAATCAGCTGATAATATTTTCTCATATGAGAAATTTGAGTCTGGAGAATATAAGACTTATACCTGCAATATAAACGACGTGTATATATCTGGTCCAATTTTATCAGTTGTAGAGAAAGACAATGAATTATTAGACGGTGGCATTTCGTGGGTTGTAAGTGTTAATGGAGAAATCATTGGAACAATCGAGCAAGATGCCGCTTTATATTCAGTTTCTCTCTCATCACAAGATTTTGATCAATATATTCTTTATGGGACTGCTTATACTCTTCAAGCTATAAGCAATCGCAAATTACCTGCCGTCTCCTACTATGAATACGATACAGATGGTGGAGGAACCTTTCTGTCTGATAATATACTTGCGACATTTAATTACGGCACAGGAGACTATGGTTTTGTTGAAGCAGCCAGCAAATTTCCTTCTGCCAGTTCATTGATCACTTCTCGCTTAGGTTCAGAGTATCTTGATTTTATGGCAAACAAAGAGCGTGTTGTAGATCTTCCGTAAGACATAAAAAATGCGCGCTTCAGAAAACAATTCTGAAGCGCGCATAATTTTATTCTCTAAGAAAAACCTAGTAGTGAATGATAACTGGATCTCCGTCTTTGGCAACATCAAAGAGTTTCTGAGCGTTTTCATAGCTTAGGTTAATGCAGCCATGACTACCGCCAGTTCTGTAGATGTTTCCACCAAACGCACTTCTCCATGGAGCATTGTGAAAGCCGACTTCTTGACCCTTTACACCAAGCCAGAAATCAACCTTTGTATCCCATCCTGGACGACCTGACTCATCGTTTGGTCCCAAGAGGCGAGCGTCTCTAATGTGGCTGGTAATATACCAGACTCCTTCTGGAGTGTTGTGATGTCCATCTGGGATACCCGTTACTACGTCAGCTTCCCAAAGAATTGTTCCATCATCACCATAAAGAACAGCATGCTGAGTGGTAAGGTCAACGTCAATATAACGACCACCCCAGTCCTGCTCGCCCTGTTTAGTAAATGTATCGGCCGACTGTTTTGTAGGCAGTTCAATCTTTGTTGCCTGACCAGCGGACAGGCCGTCAGAGATGGCTTTTACAGCAGCGTCATTATCAATAACCCAACCGTATGCACCAGCGGCCTTTGTAGTGAATTCTTTTCCATCCCAGCGCTTATACGTTCTTGAAGTTCCACGAGTATCTACTGCAGGAGCAAGTGTCTCGTTGACCCATTTGGTAATAGCGTCTGTATCAAATGAAATAGAGAGATTCTCATCAAACTTAATCCAGCTAGCAATGGTGTCTTGATCAAGCTGATATGCAGCAGAATCGCCCAACATCAAATCAACTGCAGAAGCAACGTATGAATTAGCAGTCTTCAAGGCAGTATCAAGGTCTTCTGCGCTCATGAGGCTTTCTGGGCCAAGCTGTACGGTAGTGCTCAGATTATCAAAAGCGGTCTGCAAGTCTTTATGGACACCCTCAAGAGATAGTCTTGTAGCAATAGCGTCATCAGCAAAAATAAACTTTTTAGCCGAGCTATCGTAGGTAATACCATTGTTCTCTAGAGTTTGAGCAGATTCTTTTGCCTGCTCAATTCTTTGATTAAAGAGTGCGTCTGCCTTGCTTGTATCGTACGAAGCGGTTGCATGTGGGCTCAAGGACCTGCTACGAGTAAGTTCCAGTGGCCACATCCAAGGATTCTGCTGGCTAATAGCATCATGAGCATATCCAGCTGCGTCGTACGTTAAATCAATGTCAGATGCCTTGATGGTTAAATCTACGCCGTTTCCAGAGACTTGGAGGGAGTAATTTGAGGCCTCGTTTGCTCTAGAAGCTTGTAAATCTGAAGCAGGTTTTAAGGAGTAGTCCTTACCATAAATGCTGGTTTGAGGCATAAAGAAGAAGTTAAAGAAGATTGCTCCACCCACATACACAAGGGCGAGAACACCAACGAGCACAGCAGGTATCTTCCACCACTGATGTTTCTTGTGAACAACGGGAGCCTCTTCTTTTTCTCCAAGCTCTGCGCTATCAAGGGGAGCAATGACAGTTAAATCATCTGCCTGCTCTTCCAGCGCTTCCGCTGATTGTGAAGAGTCATTAAGCTGATTGGCCTTTACCTGCTCTTCATTGAGAGCAACGTACATATCAGTATCGCCAAGGCTTGGTACTGAGTCTTTAAGGGAAGGTGACTTCTCTGTAGCATCTTCTGAGGAAAGAGGTTGTAGGTTAGCGGTATGAGAAGCAGAGCTTTTTGCAAAGTGCTTAGCCAAGGAGCACTCCTTATAAAAATACGAAGTTACACAGCAAAAATCAGTGTGTTTTGACAAACAGACTTTCTATGATTGAGTCAAAGACACATCTATTTAGTGTAGTGCATATTCACCACATATTTTATGGAACTTACGTGGAATTATTTTCTATAGGAGATGAACAAAACTGGAGTAATATATACGACATTTAGAAATAATTATTTTTCAATTGCAGGGGGAGCAATAGCGTATGTCATCAACTAGAGTCAATAGTACTACGCAAAATATTAGATGTGTTTGTACTGCTCTTGCTGTACTTCTTTTATGCATTTCAGCTTTTCCTAAAATTGCCTTAGCTACTGTATCAACAAGTCAATCAAATTCTTATTTTGCCAATCAGTTGTTATTACATACCGATATCAAATCATATGAGCTTCTTCCTTCTGATTTTGCTTCGCTTGTTGGCAATGATTCAACATCGTTTGATACTCTTGAGCCAGTTAAGCCTTATGAGGCAGTTAACACTGATTCTCATCCAAACTATAGCAAGGTAAGCGATTTTGTTTATTTAGATAGAGATCAGTTTGACTCGTCGCTTTTCTCGCCAGATGATTCTCTGAGATATACAACAGATGATGCAGCTGTAGATACATACATTCAGGCTCATCCGGAGCTTGCTGGTGTGACTGATCGTAGAATTTTGCTTCCGGTGTTTGAATTTGATTCAGACAATGATATTCAGACTCACAGAAACAGAGTTAATTCTTACATTGCTAATGGTCAGCTGGCACAAGGGTCGGTTGGTCAGGATAATACTGCTGTTATTGATACCAGTTTGCCTATGGGTCAGTATAAGCTGGAAAAAACGCTTTCGTATGATCAAGAGCATGGCTTCTATTACATTTACACCATGCACGTGGGTATATCTGATATTGATCGTAACCTCACAACGTTTGTTGATAGCAACGGAAATAAGACTGAAAAACAAGGTCTGTTCCAGGCTCCAGAGGTAGTGGGTAATGACATTCTTGACCATAAAGAAGTGGATTCTTATACGATTTCTGCTGGTTATGATGGTGATGGTAATGTTGCGCGTCCAACTACGTATGTAACACATATTACGTATTACTACACTCTCGCGCACACCGCATATGTCTCTGATACTGGAACTACCTTAAAACCTATTGACGCTGGTCTTCAGAATGCGCCAGCTACCATTTCTTCTTACAACTATAATCACACGGTTGACGCAGGCACAAGGCGAGTATTGGATATTGATGCCGTAACAGCTCGCCTTATGACTGAGATTCAATCGCAAGATATTACACAGCTTTTCCCTGTTAGTGCTGCTACGCACAATGGCGATATTGTTATCAGTAGGACTCCTGGATATGATACCTACGATGTTCAGTTGTTTGAGAATGGTCAATTTACTATCGATATGACTTATATGCCAGATGGCACACCTCGTGTCGTTGATGCCGACGGCAATGCTATTTATTTCTCTAATCACTTTAAGGATGTTGTTTATTCTTCATATCAAGATGACACCTTGCCTGTTGGTCAGTATCGAATTGAATATCTGCTTACCCCAACATCTGCAGATCCAGATAACTTTGATTCGTACCAGCATTTAAAAGTCAATCTTGTTATTGGAACAAGTGATACTTCTCAGCCAGCCATTACTGCAAATTGGACTCACGTATACGTGAAGCAGCCTGAGACTACGCCAGAAACACCTGAGACACATACTCCTGAGGAGCCTCAGCAAGCTCAGAAGAAGTCACAGCTTCCTGATACTGCAGATTATTCTCAGGTTGCGCTTCAGGGCACACTTGTCTGCTCCTCTGTCTCACTGGTTTCTCTAAGCTTCTTCCTCAAGAGAAAGCTGCTAGAGAAGTAATCTAGGAATACATGACGTTACTCTTGCCTCAAGAGTGAGAGAATACTGTCTATCAAGAGGTGAGAGGTACGTTATTTATGGCAACACATCCAGTTATTCACATAGATTCATCTGACGACAGCCGCCTTGATATGTATGCTCGATTGACTGATAATCAGCTTCGTAATCGTCTTGACCCAACTCGTGGCGTCATGATTTGTGAGTCTCATTTTGTAATTGAAACTGCGCTATCTGCAGGTTGCAGGCCGCTTTCGTTTCTTGCAAATACTTCTCATACAGATAATATTTTGCAAATTGTCGAGAAGTTCCACCCTTTGACAGATGACGTTCCTATTTTCATTCTTCCAGATGAGCAGCTTACACAGCTTATTGGCTATAAGATGAATAGAGGAGTGCTTTGCGCCATGAGGAGACCTCAAGGTGCATCGCTAGAAGAGATTCTAAGCACGTCAAAGCATATTGCTGTTCTAGAAGATTTAGTAGACGTCAACAATGTTGGCGCTGTCTTTAGATCAGCTGCGGCACTCAATGTAGATGCTGTTATCTTGACTGCTAAGTGCGCCGACAACCTCTCTAGGCGCGTTCTGCGTGTTTCTATGGGAACGGTTCTTAAGGTACCTTGGACTCGTTTGGATGAAGAGACAACTTCACTGGACCTTATTGAAAAGCTCAAGGCTCATTCTTTTACTACGTGTGCACTTGCGCTCACAGATTCTGCAGTACCTCTTAATAAAGAGCTGGTAAAAGGTAAAAAAGCTGCACTATTCTTTGGTAGTGAAGGCTATGGTCTTGATAAGAAAACCATTAAGGCTTGTGACATTACCACCATCATCCCCATGTCTCATCAGGTAGATTCACTCAATGTTGCTGCATCATCTGCTGTTGCTTTTTGGGAACTTTTTGCTCGATAGCTTTGGTGGAATGCCTTTAATCGCGGTACAAAAAACGGCCACCTACGAGAGTGAACTGCCTCCCATTTCTTGGACACGAGAAATGGGAGGCAGTTCAAAACACACC
>CALHDX010000081.1:0-1527 GCA_938023105.1 uncultured Atopobium sp. | reverse complement strand
GTAGCGTTTAGAAAAAACCTGGCGAGAAGATCGCTCCTCTCGCCAGGCGACTAACCTGTCAGTTCTTGCCGCAGTCCCAACCGCCGCCAGAGCGCGTCACAGCCCCGACCGCCGCCGCTGTGCACCGCAGCCGTCACCGCCTCCCGCAGCCCACACCCGCTACTTGTTTGTTAACCGTTCGATGAGCTTGTTGATCTCCCATTCGGTCATACCTGCATCGGTCAGGTACTTGCGAGCGCCAGCTGCGTAATCCGCGCTGTCGAGCGAACCGTACGTAGGCACCCCAGCAATGCAACGAGCGATGTCGTCGAACTTCACGTCAACAACGGCGTCGTAACGAGCCTTATCGTCCTTCTCGTTAATGCCGTAATAGTTGTCGTAGGTAATCATGTAGTCGTCGCGCATCTCGTCGTAGGATGCGCCGCAAAGTGCCTCGAGAAGGGCGCAGACAAAGCCCGTACGATCCTTACCCTCGGTGCAGTGAATAAGGTAGGGTCCCTTATGCAGAATTATCTCGCGCAGACCCGCTACCAGGCGATAAGCATATTGGCCACCACGATAATTGGCGTTGAGGTTAAGAGCAGCAACATTCCCTGCGTCGTACAAGCTTTTATGCCACGTAATGTCGTAGTCCGCATTCTGGTAATAGCCCTGAATCTCTTCGTTGGTGTCCGCGAGGTCCAAGATAAACTGCACGCCACACCTCTGGGCAAGATCTGCCGCGTAAGGTGCGCGATTGTTCTGGTTATCAATAGGCGACGCCGAGCGATACATCACGCCCTCGGCAAGATTTCCACCCTTCACGGGACGGAAGTTGGCAAAGACCTCGTCACTTGCGTAGTCGGAGCGATTATTGGTGTACGTTGCACTCAAAGCCTTCTGAACCGCTGCATACTTCTGCTTCTCGTGGAGCGTCACCGTGGCCGTATCTCCATGCTTAAGACCAGCGGTTTCCCACAGAGGCTCGCCATTATTTATGCACACGTCGATGTAAGGATAGCCCGGATATGCGACAACCAGGGGCTCGTAGGTTTTGGTGTAATAGCCGTTGTAGTACGGAATGTCGGAGAGCTTGTATCCATTGCTAAACGTAACGTCCACGCTGTCGCCGTACTCAAACCCCAGGTTATTAAACTCATCGATGGTAATATCCAGGTAGCTGCCGCCAAACTTGGGCTCGTATATTGCCTCGATTTCCCCCGTTGTGATTGACGACTGCGTTGCTTGCTGGGCAGGGTTGTTCTGCAGGAACGGAAGCACGTTGCACCCTACCAGCGCAAACGAGAGCACCAACGTCATGAACATACTCATGGCCGTTGTAAAACGTTTCTGTAACTTTTGCATTTCTCGCCCCGATTCTGCCGATACTGCGCGCAACATGATGTCGCGGTCGGGAGACCATACGCGTCCGTTAATGCCGCATGCTCAATGACTCCGCACGTAAAACTACAGTACTTTGACTATACGTCTGACGAGAAACCCCACCTGTCCAAACAGATGGGGTTCACATGAACGGTGTCGTTTTAT
>CALHDX010000080.1:0-4238 GCA_938023105.1 uncultured Atopobium sp. | reverse complement strand
AATCGTGTAGTTCAACAAAATGCCCAGACCAGGAATTAGTTGTTGCAAGGAACCAACCAGCTAAATCCGTTAAGTTCTGTACATACATAGACGTCTCCCAAACAGTGAACTCACTTGAGTCAAAACAACAATTACTTAATGCGGTTTACTATCTGCGCATATCAAGTCCAATCTGTGACTCAACTTTCAGCAAGTTTAATAGGAGACGAACTTTTAACTGTCCAGTGTATTACCCACTTAGCTTGCCGCATGAGTGCCATACTCCTGCAAAGTTACGTACAGATGTACATAGCCTGTCCTCGCTATATAAAATCTTGCTGATATGAGACACTAAGTAGCGTTAAATAGTCGTGCTGTATACTCAGGATTATGTGAAGTTTGAACGCTCACATTTTGTGGACGTAACTTCTCCACTGATGACAACAGGACAGCATACTGACCCGGTCAAGAAAGGAAAGCTCATGGCATACGAGTCTCGCGAAGAAATTGACAGCAAATATAAGTGGGACCTGTCCTCAATGTTTCCTAGTGATGAGGCATTTGAGGCTGGGCTCAAGGAGCTCAAGGCTTATTGCCCAAAGCTGCTTGCGTTCAAGGGCAAGATTTCCACCTCCGCTCAGGCTCTTCTGGAGTTCCTGCAGCTTGAGGACAAGATGACCCTTCTGCTCTACAAGATTATCAACTACGCCGAGCGCAAGAGTGATGAGGATACCCGTGTAGCCAAGTATCAGGCATACGTTGCAAACGCTACCAGCGCATATACGCAGGTTGGCGAGGCAACTTCTTGGTTTGCCGCAGAGCTTCTTGCAATTCCAGCAGAGTCTGTCGAGAAGTTCTATGCAGAGGTTCCAGCTCTTGAGTTCTATCGTCGTAAGCTCAATAAGATTTTGAACCAGCGCGAGCATACTCTTTCTGCTGAGGAAGAGGCATTGCTGGCACGCGCTGAAGAGCTGGCCGTTCAGCCAACCAATATCTTCTCCATGTTTGATGACGCGGACCTTACCTTCGAGGACGCAGTTGATTCTGAGGGTAAGACTCATAAGCTGACCAGCGGCTCATTTGTTCCTCTGTTGATGGATGCTGACCGTGTCCTGCGCGAGTCTGCATTCAAGCAACTTTACAGCCGCTTTGGCGAGTTCCGTAACACCTCCGCTGCAATTCTGACCAGCCAGGTCAAGAACCTGCAGTTCTTCTCGTCATCTAGAAAATATGCAAGCTCCCTTGAGGCTGCTCTTGCAGAGAACGAGATTCCTGTTGAGGTTTACAACAACCTGATTGACGCTGTTCATCAGAATTTCCCAGCGTTCTACAAGTACGTTGACCTACGCAAGCGTGTTATGGGCTTGGATGAGCTGCACTTCTGGGACGTCTACACTCCTCTTGTTGACGATGTTGACATGAAGTTCACCTACGAGGAGGCTTGCGACCTTATTGTTAAGGCTCTGGCACCTATGGGCGAGGAATACGTCAGCCTGGTCAAAAAGGGTCTGGAGAGTCGTTGGGTTGACGTGTACGAAACCCCAGGTAAGCGCTCCGGTGCTTATTCCGCAGGCGGCAAGGGTATGAACCCTGTTATGCTCCTCAACTTCCAGGGCGGCCTTGACGATGTCTACACCCTTATTCACGAGATGGGCCACTCCCTGCACACGTATTTCTCGTCCCACAACCAGGAGATTACCTACTCCGACTACTCCATCTTTGTTGCAGAGGTTGCATCTACCTGCAACGAGGCATTGCTCTCGCACTACCTGCTTGAGCACGAGACCGATCCTGCTCGCCATGCGTACATCCTCAACCACTTCCTTGAGGGTTTCCGCGGCACCATCTATCGTCAGTGCATGTTTGCTGAGTTTGAGCGCGATATCAACCAGATGAATGCTGACGGCGTAGCTCTGAACGCCGAGGTTCTCTCTGAGCGTTACGGAAAGCTCTGTGCAGATTACTTTGGACCTGGCATTGAGCTGGACGAAGAGATCAAACTGGAGTGGTCGCGCATCCCTCACTTCTACTACAACTTCTATGTCTACCAGTACTGCATTGGTTTCTCGGCAGCTATTGCCCTGTCCCAGCGCATCCTTTCCGAGGGCGAGCCTGCGGTCAAGGACTACATTGGCTACCTCTCCGGCGGTTGCTCCACGACTCCAATCGAGCTGCTCCGCGGCGCTGGCGTTGACATGGCCACTCCAGACCCCGTAAACGCTGCACTCAAGTACTTTGGTCAGCTGGTCGACCAGCTTGAGCAGGAGCTCAACTAGGCGCGGCCGGTCGCATGACTGCGCACGACCGCGCAGCCGGGCGCGATTTCCGCTGGCAGTCCATCTACCAGCATGTAGTTCATATGGCGAGAAACCCCGTCTAGTAGCGGGGTTTCTCGATACCAAAGGAGGATTTATGCAGGCACGATTTGTTCATCGCTGCACCCATGTTTTGGATAACGAGAAAACCGTCGAGTTCTACAAGAAGGCTCTGGGATTCCGTGTTGACCGCGTTAAGGGACCAGAAGACGGCTCTTGGACTAACACGTTTTTGGTAAATGACTGGTCTCCTTTTGAGCTGGAGCTCACGTGGAACCGCGGTTGGGTAGACCCCTACGATAACGGCGGAAAAGACACTCACATTGCGTTCCGCGTTGACGATTTTGATGCGTTCCACGCGCTTCACGAGGAGATGGGCTGTATTGTTAAAGAGAATCCAAAGATGGGTCTCTACTTTATCGCAGACCCTGATGGCTGCTGGATTGAGATTCTGCCAGAGAAGTAGATATGACTGATTACGGTTTGCTTGCAAAACAGATTGTCTCGCTTGCCGAGATTGATGCTCACTGGCTACCGGTGTTGTCCAACGCTGCTGCTCTTCTATGGGACGCTCTCGACGACATCAACTGGGCAGGATTCTACCTGATAGATCCTGCCACGGTGTCGGGAGCGGAGCCGAGCTCGGCCCCGAGCGACCACGAGCCACGCACTCCCGAGCTGCGTCTGGGACCTTTCCAGGGAAAGGTTGCCTGCGTGCGCATTCCTTTTGGACGGGGAGTGTGCGGCACGGCTGCGGAAACAAAGACAAGTCAGCTGATAGAGGACGTGCATCAGTTCCCGGGACACATTGCATGCGACTCTGCATCAAACTCCGAGGTGGTTGTACCTATCTTCAAGGGCGAGCAGGTAGTTGGCGTGCTGGACATTGATAGTCCAAGCGTGGCAAGGTTCACCCAGGAAGATCTTACCGGTCTTGAGCAGGTGGTAAAAGCGCTTGAGGGCTGTGCGAATTTCTCGGACTTCTGTTAAATACGACTACAGGCCTAACATTTGGGTACACAAATCATGTACGGGCAGATTTGCTCGTACATGATTTTTATTTACACAGCATTCACGGAGAGGTCTGCTTATGAAGAAAATTATATTTATCATCGGTTCTGGCCGTAAAAATTCGTTCAATAAGACGCTGAGCCAGGTTGCGGCAAAGGCGCTTGAGGGCAAGGCTGAGATTGAGGTCGTTGACGTTTTGGACGTCCCTCTGCTCAACCAGGACGAGGAATTCCCAGCTCCTGAAGGTGTCCAAAAAGTCAGGGACGCGGTTATGGCCGCCGACGGCGTGTGGCTCTTTATCCCGGAGTACAACTACAGCATTCCCGGCACTGTCAAGAATATCCTGGATTGGCTGAGCCGTCCGCTCACTTCCGATTACGAAAAGAAGTCCGAGACCGCAATTGCTGGCAAGGTTGTCACTGCAAGTGGCGTTGGCGGCCGAAACAAGACTGCAGGATCGCTTGCCGTGGTTAAGCAGCAGTTCCTGGCCCTGCACACCAAGCCAGTTGAACCGTTCAATGGTTTCTCGCTTCCTGTAACCGCCTGGACTGAGGGAACTTGGGAGCCAGAACCCGAGGTTCATGAGGCAATCGCCCAGCAAGCAGAGGATTTTCTCGCCGCACTGTAAGGTTCGCCTAGCGAACGCGCCCGGCCCGCGCGCTCGTCCTGCTCGCGACCGCATGGCGCGCGATTGCAATGCGAGCGCAAGTTCGTGACCGCAAAGCGCGCCTGATTTCTGCAAAGAATCTGTAATTCTTGCCTAAAAACGCAAAAGAAACTGTGGATTTGCCTGATTTCATCAAAGAATCTGTATCTCAAATACAGATTCTTTTTACTTTTCAGGCGCGTTTATACAAGCCTCAGTTGGGTCTTAAAACACACAGGGAACTTCCTTCAGGGAGCCTGATTTTTTCACCAAGTCTGAGTAATTTG
>CALHDX010000079.1:0-1658 GCA_938023105.1 uncultured Atopobium sp. | reverse complement strand
CGTACCTGCTCAATAAGGTGCTGGGTACCAGGATTCAAGCGACGACCTGGAAGGGTAATATCAGTTGCCTCCGCATTAAGCTGGGCTTCAAGAGCTTCTCGCTTTAAGGCAAGCTGGCGCTCACGAATGGCGGTCTCAACGTTTGCGCGAACAGTGTTTGCAAGCTGACCCATTTGAGGGCGCTGATCTGCGGGAACCTGACCCATCATACGCATAATTGCTGTAAGAGAGCCCTTCTTTCCCATTGATGCAACGCGCACCTTTTCAAGTGCTTCAAGGTTTGTTGCCTTAGCAATTCCTTCAAGTACTTGCTCGCGAATTGCCGAGAGTTCCTCAGACATTCCCATGTAATTACCCTTTCAATAGAAAACCGTCCCTGAGCATATGCCCAAGGACGGAAAATTTCCGCGGTACCACCTCGGTTGATTGCGCAGTTTTCTCTCTGTGCAATCCACTTTGAAGCCTAGTCTCGTTAGGCAGACGACTTCCCTACTTAGCAATAAACTGCCGTTCAAGTTGTAGCTCGGGAGTGAACTCTACCAGCGTTGTGTAGGTGTTTCTCAGCCACGAACACCCTCTCTGTTCACAACGTGCTCCGGCAGACCTCTCCGTCAACGCACTTTGTTCAGAGTATCACACTGTGCGAGTTTTGAGCAGCAGCACAACCCTTTTTACCAGAAAGATAAACAAAAGCGTAACAACCGCGAGAAGAACGATGGTTCCTCCAGGTTTAAGGCCAAGCTCATAAGAGACAACAAGTCCACCAAGTGAGGTCAGCATACCCACCGTGCTTGCATACAGACAACATTGCTTCCAGCTGCGGGAAATCTGCAGAGCGCAGGCAACAGGAACCACCATCATGGATGAAACAATAAGTGAGCCAACCGTTCTTGCTGCTACGGCAACCACCAAAGCTACTGCGATAACAAAGCCAAAGTTAATAAGACTTACGGGCACACCAACACAACGGGCATGACGCTCATCAAAAGACATCAAGAAAAGTTCTTTTCTAAGGAAGAAGCAGAATGCGACTGCAAGCACACTGATGACCACAATCATCTGAACTTCTTGTTCGCTGACTGTCAGAATTGAACCAAACATAAAGCTGTTAAAGCTTGATGAGTTAGGAACAAAACCTGACAAAACGCCCGCTAGACCAATACCGGCTGCCATAACAATTGCAACTGCAAGCTCTGACTGATCTTTGAAGTGACGACGTACTCCCTCAACACAGAGAGCGCCACCCAAACAAGCGGTAATGGCTCCTGCAACAGGATTAATACCTGCAATCATGCCACCTGCAACACCTGCAAGAGAGGTATGCGAAAGTGCATCGCCAATCATAGAGAGGCGCTTTAAAACAACCGTAACTCCTACCAACGGAATAATTGCGCCCAGAAGAATTCCTACAAGAATTCCTCGCTGCATAAATACATATTCAAACATCTATGCCCTCCTCTCATGCGAGTCTTGGACATCTTGAACAACGTCTGATGCAGGGCCAAGCGATTCATTCAGTGCAAAATCATCTAATTTTCCGCGATTGTGGTCGTGGACATGATGAGAGTCAAGGTCACAGTGAGCGCCATGAACTGCACAGTGATCATGACCGTGACCCCTACCTGCAATTTCTGTAGCTTTGTGGTCAGCAACTTCAA
>CALHDX010000078.1:0-32350 GCA_938023105.1 uncultured Atopobium sp. | reverse complement strand
CAGAAAGAAATCCCATTGAGCTTCACCCCCTATCGGCAAAAACTGATGAGATTATTATAGCAAAGGAGGCTATTTATTGCCGATATCGGCAATATTTGTAAGAACTTGTAAGAGCTTTGAGTTATCTTGCAATTATTGTTCTACTATTTGTCGTAGGTATAACTGTTTATGTCGGTCAACTCCACAAACACAGATTTTGCAGCCTTACAGCAGTCCTGAAGAGCGATTCCTTTTGCGTACGGATTCTTCCTCACGTACGTCGTCCACTGTGCTTGCATAGCAGCATCGCCAGCAACATCGTCGAGTACCTCGGTCCAACGTGCTATGACGGCTTGACTATTTCTTTTCTCACAAGTCGATGCCAAGGCATTTCTCAATGTTTCCATATTGATGTCATTTCTCTTGACACCCAACAGAACATGAATGTCATAGAAATCTCGGAGACGGGTATTGGTAACTCCGCGAGATACCACAGTCTCAAGTTTTTCCGCAAGTACTGTCTCAATTGGGTATGCCATAAGGCTAATCTTGCCCTCGCCGAAGAGCAGCGGGTAGCTGTACTCCACCGCATCCGGCGTGATTCTGTCACCAGTGGTGACATCTACTGTCAGCGGGACCAACATGGGGGCATAGCTCCCCTTGAGGTGTACGCGAATGCCTGGATAGTCATCGGTCTCGCGAATGTCTTCAATTCTGTCAAACTCAAACTCCCAATCGTCATCTACCTGTACTGACGTGATGTCGCGAAAGACCTTTTCTGCAGACTCATGAGTAAGAGTGAACCCTCTGACCGTCGTGTCCAGGTCCATGGTAGTCCTAGAGCTGACGCCAACGAGGGACGAGATGAGCACACCGCCCTTGATAACAATGTTGTCTCTCCATGTCGATCTTGAGAGGCGCTCAAGCAACCTCTCGAGGAGGTAGCTCTGCATGAGCGCCTGTGTAGGGATGCCCGCCTCCTTGGCCATGTTATTCACATGTGCCTTGAGCTGCATTGCGTTCTTCATCCTCATAGCAGCACCTCCAGATAATTTCGGATTTTCTTCTCAACGCCAAGTCTGCGCGCGTATTCAACTAGTTTCTCTACATCTCTCTTTGAACTTTTAACATAGGCCCGCATCGCCGGAATAACAACCTGTGAGTCTACTGTGCCCTGACCCCTGACAAGGTCGCAAAGTGTTCTCTCTAGATTGTATGCCCTAACAATATTGTTGTGCTGAGTAGTCAGCTCTACCAGTCCAAGCTCAAGCACCTCGTCGGCACAGGTACGACAGACTATCCCCGCTTCCCTGACGGGTGTGGCATTGTAGCCTCTGGGGAACGTCATGGTGAGGGAAAAGGGTGCACGGTCGGTCATACCGTGCAGAAACAGTGCCGTGTCATCGGAGAATACGCCGCGCGAGAACCGGTGCTGTGCGGCGAGGTATGGGTCCTCCCATGTCTCCGGAAGAGCGTAGAGACCGCGCTCAATCTGAACGAGCTCGCCCCTGTCGACAGCCTCGGCAAGCTTTCTCCTGGGAATGCCAGCGGCAGTAACCTGTGATGCTGACACGTAACCATTCTGGTCTTTCGCAATCTCGATTAAGGTCATGGTCACCCTCTTTCCAAATTATACATTTATGCTGAATATTATTTCATATTAAGCATAAATGTACAAATCTTCAAGATAGCTCCATGTGCTTACATGAAAGGACTTTAATGAGAGGGTTACGGCTTACCTCAAAAAGCGACATTCGTACTATTATATTTAGGACATACGGGGCTATCTGAACTCTGCTTTTCCATTGGTACTCCCATCTCACGATGTCAACTAAAAAACACACTTTATAGAAATACCAGTCTACGTAAACATATAAAAAATACTGTCCACTGAAATGGACAGTATTTGAGGTTGAATATTTGTAGACCCTAGCACACAGGATTGCCATACTCACGCAACATAGCGTCACGGTTAATAATCCACTGCTTACCATACTTACGAGCATCCACTCCTGAAACTATTTTGCCGTATGCAACAGCCTTGCGCAGAGTTGACTCGCTTAAACCCCAGAGTTCACTAGCATCTGAAAACGATATAAGCCCATCGAATGGAGTCACAACTTCCGTTCCATTCTTCCATAACTCATCGCAAGAGAGATCAAGGTCATCGTTCCAGATAATACCGTAGCCACCTTGATCAACTTCTACCTCTCTGAACAGTGACTCGTTATCCTCCAATGTCTTGAAGACCGGAAAACGATGCATAAGTGGAGATACATCATAGATTTTTGTAGTGCCGTTGGTAAACTGAACGCTTAACTTTAAGCTAGTCAGAGCAGAGATATCTTTTACCTTATGAAATTTCATAATCCGCCTCCTTTAGATGAGTGGATCGATTTTCTTAAATTCTTGCGTCTCCCACATCTTAAAGAGCTCGGTTCGGTGTAAATCCATCCACTCCCACACCATATCAGCAGCACGAGCGGGTAGGCTGCCTCGATTACCTCACCGGACCTAATATCAAACGCTGCGGTATCCTCGCTGTAAATCGCATGTATGTGTGGCGGATTGTGCTCCGATCCCAAGAAGTACATACGTATAACTATTCAATAAAACCTTGCAAGTGTTGGCATGTAAGTCCTTTCGGCTTGTCTATTATATCACGTTAACGTGATATAATAGACAAGCCTTAACATACAAACAAACTATCAACGTTTCCTATTAAAATTACGAATCGCAGGATTTTTATGTAGTTCTATCTCAGCAGCGCATTGGCTGGAGATGGGGGGTAGACCAGCACGCTTCTTTCTGCGAGCCTCCGCTCGCCACTGGCAACCGGAGCACCCTGCCAGATTGCCCTAGAGCATCAGGCTGACCATCTTCTCCTGGTGCTCTACAATCTCATCGAAGCCCCACTTACCGCGGTTCTTGCACACCTGCATCATGATCCGGAACTTCAGCGACGCGACGCTCACCTGGTTTACCTTCCCCGAGGCGTCATCGAGATAGTGGTCAATCTTCGTCTTCGGGTCCCAGTTCGACCCCGAGCTGTTCGCCTCGCTGCCGATCATCGCGTAGTTGCCGAAGCAGTTGATCTGCGCTTTGCTCAGATGCCCGTCTTCGCCGTTCGCCGTCGCCTGGGGATAGTAGTGCTCCAGGCTCCGCCTCGTTCTCGAGAAGTAGAACTGGTCGAACGCCGCGAGGTCGAAGTCCCCGCACCCGAGTTCCGAGAAGAACCGCTCCCTCTCGCGGTCCCCTTCTCGGTACTTCCCTCCGCGCAGGTCGTCGCTGTATTTCTTCCAGAGCCGGAAGTCAAGGTAGTTGAAGACGAACAGGGGCACGCCGTGAGAGGCCTCGCTGCCGTCCCCGTATATGCTGTCGAAGCGCTCGGGCGAGCCTTTCGCAACGGCGCTTCTAACGAGCTCCCTGCCGGAGATGACCGTCAAGTCGAAGCTGCCGGGTCTAGGCGTGTTCCTCTCGTTGAGGAGGCTCCCGTTCAGGTAGACCTCGTTGAAGTAGCGGTCGGCGAGCTCCTCGACGAACGCTGCGTAGCCCTCCAGGCAACGTCCGTCTCCAAGGTCCTGCTCCATGAGGTACAGGAGCACGTAGAACAGGTAGTTCTTCCTCTGCCTCGCGGTGAAGGAGACCTCGAACATCGAGAGCAGGTGCGTGAGGCGCTCCTGCGTGCCCTGGTCATCGCACAGGTTCTTTGCGTAGCCCTTCTTACTGAACTCTATCTGCCATTTCTGCAGCTTCCAGGGGTTGCTGTCCACGGTATCGTCCTCCATCGAATGGTGGACGACGAAGTTGTCGAGCAGGAACCTGGCCTTCAGCAGCGTGTATGCAAAGGCCTTGACGGCGTCGGCGTCGAGCCTCGCGTTGTCGAACTCGTTTATCAGTTCCTTGTCGTCGAGGTTGAATGCCGCCAGGTCGAACCCCTCCTCCGACATCCTCGTGATCTTCAGCACGATGAGCAGGAAGTTGGGGAAGTCGATGATCGGCAGGAAGTCCTCGCCCTGGCCGCCGGCATCGCCGGCGCCGTCTTGCCTGCCGGGGTTGCCCGATGCCAGCATCTCCCCGATGGACAAGGTCCGCGCGCTGTCGCGCCATTCGTCGGTCTCTACGAGGCCGGCGAAAGACTTTGGCTGCAAGTCGCACAGGCTTGGGCCGAACACCTTCTCCCTGATCCGCCCGGCGTTCCTCTGGATGTAGACCGACATCTCGCTGCTGGCTTCCCAGATCCAGTTGAACGCCGACTTATCGCGGTCCGGGAGCTTCTGCATGAGCTGCGCCTTGACAATCTCGTGCTTCTCGAGCTGCTCGCCGCGCGAGTTCATGACCTCGAAGTAGTGATTGAGGTCGATGTCCTTCGGCACGCGGTAGTGGATGATGTGGACGCTTCCCAGGAAGTAGTCTTTGAAGCCGGTCAAGTCTCCTTCTGGGACGATGCCGTCGATGGCTGCCCTGGCGAACTTGTAGCCGCCCTCTATCGCCAGGTCGACCTCTTCGACGTCCAGGTCATCAAGGTGCCGCAGGGTGTCGTCGGACTTCCTGCGCGCCCGGTAGGCGAGCCTGCTCGTCATGTCGCAGCCCAGCGCCGTGAGAACGAGGGTGATGGTCGTGAGCCGCTGCTGGCCGTCGATTACCTCGTACGCCCGGTCGCCGCGGTAGTAGGTTACGAGCGTGCCAATGTAGTACGTCGGCTTGCCCCCGCGGAAAGCGTCGTAGACGTCCTGGACGAGGGTATCGATTTCATCCTTGCCCCAGGCGTAGTTCCTCTGGTAGATGGGGATCTCGTACGTGCGCTGTTCCCCGAAAGCGAACAGGCCCCCGATGGAGGTCTCGTCGAGGGGGAGGTCATGTCTCGTCATCGTTGCCCCTTCCAGAAGTTCTTGGCGCGGAAGAAGTGGAGGTAGTTCTGGTAAACGCCGTCCTCGTCGTCTCGGTCGTGCATGTGCTCGGTGTCGGCGGCGACCATGTCCTCGCTGAGCGGGTCTATCATCTCGGAAAGTCTCCCCATGAGCGCGCTTGGGGAGTCGGACTCGGCGATGACCTTGTAGATGTTGAAGGCGTTCGCCACGTCCTTGTTCGGCTCGCCGGAGACGTAGTTCTGCGCGACCAGCCAGCCGACGTTCCTGTACTGGGCGCGCATCGAGTACGCCCATGCGAACGCCAGCACCACGAACTGGTCGAGGTACTCGCTGTCTGCCTTCGACGGAATGGCGGGGCAGAACCTGTCGACGTAGAGCAAGACTGCCGAGTCGAACATGAGCCGCGTTATACGGTTGCCGACCCCGTTCCGGTACTTCTTCAGGTCGAGGGTCTTCACGATCTCGTTGTCATTGATGTAGTAACCCTCGTACCTGTCGTTGTTCTGGACGTCAGCGAGCACGTCGAAGTAGTGCTTCGCGTACTCGAAGAAGGGCCTGCCGGCGATGATGGGCGCGTCGATCTGGAAGCGGCTGAGGCTCTGCGCGCCGGCCACGAACGGGACGTGGGAGCTGTTCACCGCGTCCGCGTAGGCGAAGGCGCCCTTGTAGTACTGGGCGTACGGGTAGCTGTCGCGCGAGGTAACCCCCTTGAAGAGGTCGATGTTCCCCTCGTCGAGCTTTGCCGGCCTCTCGCCCTTGACCCACACCTTCAGCCGGTAGAGGTACTCGCTTAACAGGCGTGCGAGCTTCTCCTGGTCGAGGTCCTCCCACGTTTTCACGATTCGCTCGGTCTCTGCCTCGGTGGCGTCGGCCATCTCGCGGAGGTGGAAGGCCTTGAGGAGGTCGTGCGGGTAGAGCGCCTTACCGCGGGCGTTCTGCGAGTCGAAGAACTGGAACGCCTCGGACAGGTTCTCCGTTATCACGACTATCATCTCGCAGTTGCCCTCGATATAGGCGAGCAGGTCCTTGCGGTCCCGGTCCTCGTCGATCTGGCTCGCCCTACGCCTCAGGGCCTCGTAGTTCTTCACGACATTTCGCCAGTTGAGCGCGTTGTCGCTTAGCCCCTGCCCCAAAAACGGGATGGCATCACCCTCTTCGCCGAAGGCCCTGAGCAGCAGAGCGAAGGTTATCGTCCTCTGCTGGCCGTCGACGATGTTGTAGGTCCCGTCCCCCTCGTCGTGGTGAAGGATGAGCGTCCCCACGCGGTACGTCTCCCTGTTCGCCGACATGGCGTCCTGGATGTCGTTCAGGAGCTGGTAGGCGTTCTTCGTTGTCCACTTGTACGGGCGCTGGTAGACCGGTATGCACAACGATATGCCGTCGAGGGGCTGCCCGCTGTCCGTTTCCGACACTTTACGCTGGAGAAGCAGGTCGCCTATGGTCGTAACACCCAATGTGAGTCGGTTCGTCATACGTGTTCCACCCGTCGAAACGGGAAGCGGCCTCGTCTGTCTTGAAGCGGGTTCCGCCTGCCGTTGGTTGCCGGTCGTAATCTTCTTTGTGCTCAACGCAGTCATCCGAAACACCGCAGTGCTTGTTGTTGTCGACGGCGACGACCACTTGATGCAGGGCTTCGGGCATGCGTGATGTATATCCTCGTCCAGTGCCATAGAATCTTGATGCTCTGACCAGCATTGGACGTACTGTACGATTTTATCCCAATCAGTGGCTTAGTGTGGCTTACAGTGGCTTGCCGCCTGACGCCACTTTGCGCTCATGTCAGAATCGGCTTAAACCTCTCGTTGTCGTGCAAGAAACATCACTTCTTGCCACTAGAAGGCACCAGACGGCAGCAGATGCCAAACGAGAGGTTTCGCATGAGACAAGACATCTTCCAGCTCAGACGCTCCTCGACTCCGACGGAGGAAAAACGTGTCGGAGCCACGCGCGATAATGGGACCGATAGCCGTGGGAATGCCGGGGCGGGAAACCGGGAACCGGCCCTCCCCTCGACTCCTGTCGACAGCGATCAGGGAGACACCTTGCTTGACGTCTCAGAAGTGGCCAATTACCTGCGCATCTCGAGGTCATCAGTCTACAAGCTCATCGAGAGGCAGCAGATTCCCGCTATCAGGATCGGGAGGCTTCTGCGTGTCCGGAAAGATGAGCTCGACAAGACACTTCGCTCCATGGGCAGCGGTGCCTAAGAAGGCGCGCAATGGAGCCGCGGCTAAAAAACGCGATGGAATTTCCCCAAAACGTTTGGCACGTTTTTGGAACTATTGGCAGCTCTTAGCATCTCGTCCCATCATTTACCGTCCGAAGGGTCGTATGAAGAGTATTTATCCAAGTTAACACGCATAAAAAAGCCCCGAAACCGTGCAGTTTCGGGGCTTTCGAAGCGTTCATATTCACCCAAAGTCCAGGTGGCTTTGTCCTAGTCCTACCACTAGTTACTAACCACCGCTACCAGACGCGTTTATTGGGGTATTCTTTATCGATTAAACAATTCATACCCCCATAACTAAGGAATTTCTATTCCCACTCGGTGGTTATAGTTTTGCCGTCTCGTCACTCCAGTTGCACCCAGTTTTCGGCGGCATCTCGAAGTGAGTGCCGCTGAATGACGCGACGTCGCGTTTCATCGGCTTCGGGGACAAAAGCTGGGACAACTTCAAAAACCATTTTCAAGCTCAGAGTATTGAGTTTTTATTTTTGTCCCAAGGGGCACGGAGAGCCGCCTTTGGAGGCTCGATATCGCCGAAAAACGCCCGTTTTGAAACTCAACCGCCTTTGAGCCTGCAAACCACCAGCTTCAACAGTAAGTGAGTCGACGCGGGTGGCTTACGAGCCGTTCACAAAACCGCAGGCCACAGGTCTTTGTCAACGATAAGCAAAGTGAATAGTCTCAGGTGGCTTGCCCATGAGTTGGCGTAAGCCTGTTTAGCAAAAGGCTAATCGGACACGACAGGCCGCCCGCATGGCGACGGCGTTTCCCGTGCGGGCACAAACAGCCCTGCGTGCCCTGTCGCGCGATATCCCAATGCGACGTTCAGAACCCTACCCGCCAAGCAGCCACCTCGCGAAATTCAGCACGAGCACGCCCTCCCGGGTATGGGGCTCATGCCTCGTGCGAGTGATGAGAATCTTCGGGAATGCATCCCCGATGGATAGAATCGGCGCAATCTCCCTCTCGAGCGTCGAATCGGCGCCGATATCGTCGCTCACATACACTTTCCTTCCCGGTTTCGAAACTTGGAAGGCAGTATGCGCAAGGATGCGTCGAGGTGCGATCCCAGTCGTACCATGCCAGCAGAGATGTCGAGGCACATTCGTTCATGCTGCAATGCGGGCATCGGAGATGAAAAACAGCCCGTCGGGTAGTCATGGGCGTGCGGGAGCCCGCATCAGTAACCTGCCTCCTCGGTTGTCCCTTCTTTGCATGGTCGTCTACATAAAGGAGGAACCAGCCATGCAGATCAGCATGCTTGCCCTTCTTGGGTCACGGACCGGGGAGGCGAGGGCCTCCGTCGGGACCGCCCCGAGCAACCGGCATATCCAAGGAATGACAAGGCTCGATCGCTGTGCTGGTCAGGATGCCGAAGCGGGCCGTCCGCCAATCGGAATGCGGGTCAGGATGCTGCAACGTGATTCCAGCTGCAGGATACGGCTCCTTTGCGGTTGCCGCAAAACCTGCTGGCAACATTCTTACTATCCGAATGATGTACGCATCCCTTGGGATCGTTTCGCCTGACCAGGGCCATCTTCAGCGCCTCATCGGCCAGCTCGGCAGGCGCCTCTTCCACGCGTAATAGCCCTGGCGGGTCACCTATGCAACCAAAGATACAAAAGGAATCGAATGGCCAGAGAGGATTGCCCTTTCCGATGGTCGATTCTTGACAGGCAAACTCAAGCCTCGCTAATATTACATGGTTTGCCAGACCGAATTAACAAAGGAGGGGTGTCGTGGTTGGTCTTTTCCGCACGTGGATGAGCGCCTAGAAAGCGGCGCTGTTGTGGCGTCGCGCTGTTTTTCTGCACGCCATTTCACGATTGGACATAACCATGATATTTGAAACCTCTCGGCGCAGGTCTGTTTCGCTGTGCCATTCATGGCAATTTAAGATTTGTTTCGTATGGGGCGGGGAGCTCGTGTCGACATTGACGAGCTTGATTCTCCAAATGGGTCTCATTTGGCATATCGCCCTCACGACAGAATCATCTTCCCTCCTCTCCCTGGCATCGTTAGCAGGCTTTCTGCCGATTGCTTTGTTCGGAGTCCTTGCGGGCGCCGTTGTCGACAGGCTGCCTTTGAAACGTGTTCTCATCGGCGCCGACCTCTTCGTTGCCGCGGTGGGCGCCGCCTTGGCGATTGCCTCGTTGGCCGGCAGCTTACCTGCGTGGTCAATACTCATCGCCCTGTTTCTCCGCGCAGCTGGCACTTCGTTCTACACGCCGGCCTCCCAATCCCTCACGCCCCATCTCGCCCCGCCAGAGCATCTCGTTCGCCTATCGGGAGTGATGCAGGCGATTCAGTCCGCCGGATACATTCTTGGCGCCGCGCTCGCGGCAGTGATTTATCCTGTGGCGGGCATTACCGCCATGATTGCCCTCGACGTGCTGGGGGCGCTTTTCGCTTCTCTAGCTGTCCTCGCCGCTCAGATAGACGCAGGAGGACTCGACGAAGCCGACCGCAGCTCGTCCTTTTCCAATAAAGTTCGAGAACTTTTCTCTGAGATTTCGGACGGCTACAAGCTGATCAGGGGATACAGGGGGCTGTTCGCCCTTCTTTGGTGCGGGTTCGTCTTCGCTTTCGCGTTCTCCCCACTCGCGGCATTGTTCCCAATAATGACCTTGGGACATTTTGGCGGTAGCACGGGGGATGCTGCTTTGGTGGAGGTCCTTTTCTCCGCAGGCATGCTGGCTGGGTCCGGCATTTTGGCGGCCACGGGAGGGTTCCGCAATAGGTCGCTCACCATGGTCGCCGCGATCGCCGGCTTCGGCGTCGTCGCAATCGCATCCGGATTGATCGGCCCGTCGCTGTTCGCCGTTTTCCTACCGGCGAGCTTTCTTATGGGCGCATGCTCCCCGTTGTACGCGGGAACCCAGACTGCCCTTATGCAGGAGCAGATACCTCCTGAGTACCTAGGCCGCGTTTTCGGCCTCTACGGAACCATCATGGCGTGGGCCATGCCCATGGGCCTCGCGGCCCCCTCCGTTTTTGCGGATCTGCTTGGAGCTCCGTTATGGTTCGTCGGCTCTGGAGCGACCATGGTACTGCTTGCGATGGCTATGCTGCTTGCTCCGAGCGTCCGAAACGTGGGGAAAAGAGATACCGGGCGGATTCAATAGCCCAAGTATTCGAAAAAAAGAGGCGGCAGCCATCGGTTCACGCGTCAGCCTTCAAGCCCTTGCGACGACGAGGTATTGCGCCGACATCCCACATCGCGCTCCTTATTCGTCGCCAACTATCATTTTCGGATTTGCCGGCTTGCGCAAGGTCAAAACGCTCGCGCCGGCAATTGGGCAAAGGCGAAAAATCGACGTGAGCAATCTTTTTTGGCATGGCTGCGCTTCCAGTAAAAGGCTAATACACAAAAGGCGGTTCAACCTATGGAACTCATAGTCAAAGCTAAAGACATCTTTTTGGAATATGCCGGCCGCGATATCCTGGATATCGAAGAGTTGGAAATCTACTCCTACGATCGCATCGGCTTGGTGGGAGACAATGGCGCAGGCAAAACCAGCCTGCTTAAAATTCTGAGCGGCAATCTTACCATTGCGGACGCCGACGTCAGGCGCTTCGGCAGCATTGCCCTCATCGGCCAACTCGATGAACTCGACCTTGATGCGGCTCAGGACAGTGGTGAGATGCTCTCCCGTCTCAACGTCGCCGGAGTGGCGCAGGAGACGATGAGCGGCGGGGAGGAAACACGCGCCAAGATTGCCTCTGCACTCTCCCAGCATGCAAGCGCGATCTTCGCCGACGAGACTACGAGCCACCTCGACCAAGACGGCATCCGCCTTCTCGTCGGACAACTCAAGGCATTTGATGGGGCTCTGCTCATCGTGAGCCATGACCGTCATTTTCTCGACCAGGTGGTAGACAAGATCTGGGAGCTCAAAGACGGCGGTATTTCCGAATTCTGGGGTGACTACTCCGACTATCTGCGACAGAAAGAAGAAGAGCGCAAAGCTCAGGCGACTCGATACGAAGAGGCGATGCGCGAGCGCGATCGCCTCGAAGCCGCCATCGAAAAACAACGGAAAAAAGCACGGCAGGTCGACGCCAAGCGGAAGGCTGCGAAAAAAAGCAACGAGTATGCAGGTCGATTGGGGCATCAGAAAGCAACCGGCACCAAACAGAAGAGGATGTACCAGGCGGCTAAGGACATGGAGAAGCGCCTCGAAGCGCTCGAAGGGATTGAGGCCCCAGATAGCATTCGCGCCGTGCGGTTCCGCCAGAGCAAGGCCCTGGAACTGCATAGTAAATTTCCCATCTCGGCAGACGATTTCAGCTTGAGCTTCGGCAACTGCATGCTCTATGACCACGCGAAATTCGAGATACCGCTCGGTGCCAAAGTGGCCATCACCGGTGGCAACGGTACAGGAAAGACCAGCCTGCTGAAGGCAATCGCTCGACGCGCCGACGGTATCAACATCTCTCCCAAGGCAGAGATCGGTTACTTCGAGCAAACAGGCTACAAGTTCGACGCCCGTCAGTCTGCGATCTCGTTCATGCAGGATGGTTGCGAGTACAGCATGACCGAAATTCGAGGCATCCTCGCCTCTATGGGAATCGGACCGCGCGACCTGACAAAGGACGTTGGCGTTCTCTCGGGAGGCGAAGTCATCAAGCTGCTACTCGCGAAGATGCTGCTGGGCAGATACAACATCTTGCTCATGGACGAGCCTGGAAATTACCTGGACATCAAGAGCGCCGAAGCCCTCGAGCAGATGATGAGCGCCTATGCCGGAACGATAGTGTTCGTCTCCCACGATAAGAGGCTGGTCGAGAACGTCGCAGACATTGTCTACGAAATAAAGGACACCAAGCTAGTCAAAATCTTTCAGCGCGAATAGCCCTAAATGAGCAAGAAATAATCCCCGAACGGAGACAAGGGAGTAAAACGGCAAAGAAAGAGCCTCCGTCCCAACGCAGGGAACGGAGGCTCTTTAATCGCTTTTACTCATCTCCGTCGCTGGTGGCTTTGTCATGACTCTCGTACGAAACGAAACTCAGCGGCATAGTGCGGCACTCAAAATCGCAGGTCAGAACCCTGTCGTCCTACTCCCACTCAATGGTCGCAGGTGGCTTTGGAGTGATGTCGTAGGCCACGCGGTTAACGCCAGCAACCTCACTGACGATGCGAGAAGAAATGCGAGTCAGCAGCTCGTAAGGAAGCTTTGCCCAGTCAGCGGTCATAGCGTCGCTCGACTCAACGGCGCGCAAGATAACTGGACGGGCATACGTGCGCTCGTCACCCATAACACCAACGGATTTAATGTCGGGTAGTACAGCAAAGTACTGCCAAACACTATGCTCGGAGTTACGATCGCCTGTCTCGTCAAAGAGCTGAGCATTGTAGGCGTCAATCTCTTCGCGGACAATAGCATCTGCGTTGCGAAGAATCTCCAGTTTTTCTGGGGTAACGTCGCCAATGATGCGGATAGCAAGGCCAGGACCTGGGAAAGGCTGTCTGTAGACAAGGTTTTCTGGCAGACCAAGAGAAACGCCCAGCGCACGGACCTCGTCCTTGAAGAAGTGATCCAGAGGCTCAATCAAGTCAAAGTGAACGCCCTCTGGGAATGGAATCAGGTTGTGGTGGCTCTTGATGGTTGCCGCCTTGCCGCCGGTCTTACGAGCGCCGGACTCAATAATGTCAGGATAGATGGTACCCTGTGCCAGGAACTGAACGCCGTCCAGCTTCTGAGCCTCGTCAAAGAAGACCTTCCAGAACTCAGTACCAATAAGGCGGCGCTTCATCTCTGGTTCGGTAACGCCAGCCAGAAGCTTAGCGTAGCGCTCCTCTGCGTGAACATGAATCAGAGGCACGTTAAACTGCTTGCGGAAGACCTGCTCAACCATCTCTGGCTCGCCCTTACGGAGCATGCCATGGTTCACAAACACGCAGGTAAGCTGATCGCCGATAGCACGGTGGACAAGGGCAGCAACAACAGAAGAGTCAACGCCGCCGGAGAGCGCCAAAATAACGCGACCGTTACCGACCTTCTGACGAATCTCTTCTACCTTCTGCTCAATGATGTTGTCCATGGTCCACGTCTTCTCAAAACCACAGATATTGAACAGGAAGTTAGAAAGCATCTGGGAACCGCACTCGGTGTGGTTAACCTCTGGGTGGAACTGTGTAGAATACAGGTTCTTAGCAGCGTTTTCCATAGCTGCAATAGGGCAAACGTCGGTAGAAGCGGTAATGGTAAAGCCCTCTGGGACCTCAGACACAGCATCGCGGTGGCTCATCCAAACGGTCTGCTGCTCAGCGGTACCATCAAAAATGCGGCTCTCCCCTGCGCGGGTCAGATGAGCTGGACCATACTCGCCCTTCTCGGTGTGTCCAACGGTGCCGCCCAAAGTAACCGCCATAATCTGCTGTCCATAGCAGAAACCAAAGACAGGAAGGTCAAGCTCCAAAATCTCTGGATCAATCTTTGGCGCGTCCTCAGCGTAAACGGAAGCAGGACCGCCGGACAAAATGAGCGCAGATGGATTGAGCTCACGAAGCTCATCTGCAGAAATATCACAAGGAACAATCTCGGAGTAAACGTTAAAATCGCGCACGCGACGTGCAATTAACTGGCCGTACTGGGCACCAAAGTCTAGAACTGCAACAAACTGCTTGGGCCTGGACTCGCTCATGCATGACTCCGCTTCTCCGGTTTCCCGGTCACTCTTAGATTCTGCGCCGGCGCACACTACCGCACGTATGGGCACATATCTCTACCACGAATTTATTGCTTTTAATAATACCTTCAACCAGCCGATAACACCACGAGAGATTGCATGCGCCAAAAAGTCTTCTTAATCTGCGCAAACAAAAGACGGCAAAGTTCTATAATCTGACGAGAAATGCTACTAATTTCTAACAATTTACAAACCCAGAATATGGCGAGAAGAGCAGGTCAAAAGTACGGTAATTTGAAATGTAATTGTTTTGTGACGACAAAAACTAGTAACAATTTTTAAGTGCCTATCTGCAATAATTTTCTCACGCTCGCAAGATGAATTGGAGTTTAATTTATGAAAAAAGTACTGGTCAGACTAGGTGCATTTCTTGTGCCATTTATGATTGTTGTTACTTTTGTGACAACATTCGCTTCTGCTGCAACTGTTTCACCGGTTCAAATTACCAGCATGTCTGTGGCTGATGATACCTATACACCAGTAAATGAGATTACCACTGATAATCTGTACCATATTACAATTAACTGGGAATCGACCGCATCTACCGTGGCAGAAGGTGACTATTTTGATATTACTCTGCCCGATAAAGTCCAGTTCACTGCCACACAAAACACAACTCCAATTGAAGTTAAAGATCCTAACGGTGCAACCGTAGCGTGGGCTTATCCAACTCCAGCAGCAGGCAGCATCTTCGGCGGTACCCTGCATGTTGTTTATACAGACTATGCAAACACCCACACCCAGATTAGGGGTACTTTCTCTCTGTCCGCTCTCTACGACCGCGACGCCATCAACGCTGGCGATAACACCCACATTGACTTTGGCGTTAACGGCACCGCTGTTCCTCTCAACATGATCGTCCGTCCAAAGAACACCATTGGCGAAGAGTGGCTCAACAAGTGGGGCGGCCCTGTCAGCGGTACTGAGTCTGAGGTACTTTGGTATGTTCGTCTTAACTACTCCGCTTCTCACATGACTGGCGTTGAGTTCTCTGACTCCCTCTCTGATAGAAACGGTGGCGACCTGCCAGCATCGGTAACCTACATTGCCAACTCTTTCCACCTCTATCGTGCAGATTTTGATGGAACGGGTAACTTCAGCAACCTTCAGGAGGTCACTATTCCTAATGGTGCACTTTCTATTGCAGCTGACGGCCACTCCTACCACCTTAACCTGAGCGGCGTTGACTTCTCCCAGGGTCAGCGTTACCTCCTGCAGTATCACACCACCTTTATTCCAGGTATGGCTCTGCATAACTATGGTGTGCTTACCAACGCTGGCGGTGCTCCAAGAAGCGAGATTGGCTTTACCTACTACTCTCCAAGCAACTCCGGCGACGCAATCGGCAATCTTGTCGGTCGCATCCGCATCATCAAGGTTGACGCTGACAACGCAACTACCCAGCTTCCAGGCGCAACTTTTAAGGTGACAAGCGTTGCTAACCCAGCTGATTCTTGGACCCTTACTACAGGCGCCGACGGAACTGCAACCTCCGATAGACTCATTGCCGGCTCCTACACCATCGAAGAGCTTACTGCTCCAGATGGCTATGTGCGTGACGCTACGGTCTACACCGTAAACGTTGACAATCAGTCCGGCACTATCAAGATTATTGAGAACAAGAAGAACGCTCATGCAGACATTCCTGTACAGAAGGTATGGAATGGTGCAGAAGGTGGTCCCGTTACTATCCACCTGCTAGCAAATGGTGTTGACACCGGTAAGACCCTTACCTTGAGTTCTGACAACAACTGGCAGGATTCCTTCACGGGTCTTGAGGCTTATGCAGCCGACGGCTCTGAAATTACCTACACCATCTCTGAGGACGAGGTAGCTGGCTACACCAGCCAGATTACGGGCGACGCAACTCAGGGCTTTGTAGTCACTAACACCCAGGTTCCTCCAACTCCAGAGAAACCTGCTAAGACTCGCAAGAAGTCCAACCTCCCCTACACGGGAGATGCATCTTCTGTTGCAGGAGTTCTCTTTGGATCTTTGGCTACACTGAGTGGCGCAGTCGCACTTAAGCGTCGCAAATAAACTCAGCGTAAGCGCAGGAGCGCACGGTCGTATGAGCAACTCAACAAGAACGTCTTGTCTTTATGGCAAGACGTTCTTTTTTGGCGAGAAAACCGTCTATTTTGCAAGGCCCCACAGAACTTCTCGCATCCTTAATTGCATACAGAAAAATGACCTATTCGGAATAACGTATAAAAAGTGACTAATGTCCAGCATTTAGAATTACTAGAGGTAATATTTATCCATTTTTATTACGGTTTGCTGTTCGTAGCGTGTAATGTTCGTTGTGAACAATTGTGAAGAACCTGTGAACTTAACTGTACTTCATTTGAAAGGTATTAGAAAAAGAAACCACAAATTCCTTGTACCTGCATAAATAATTGAACTTTTAAAAAGCAGTATAGATATATGCAGATTCTCAAATAAATTCTCTTTGAAATAGGTGAGAATAGACGTATCTATTGCAAAGGAGTCCTGATGAACAAACGACTGTTTAAGCTGTTAAGTTTTGTCTTCTTGCTAGCCCTTGCGCTTCCGCTTGCTGCAAAATCAGCTTTTGCTGAGACCGCAAGTACCGAAGCTGCTACGGGCACCCCTAAAGCGGTTGTCGCAACCATTACAGACTTTAGAGTTGAAGATCGTTTTGGCAATCCAACTACCGTTGTTAACAAGGCAAATGTGTATGCCATTGCTATGACGTGGGACGCCTCTGCAAACGCTAACGTAGAGCCGGGCGATTACTTTGACGTCACCCTCCCTAACGAGATGAGGTTTACTGCAGCTCACCCTGCTTCTACCTTTAACATCACCGATGCCGCAACCGGCGAGGTCATGGCAGTAGCTCACGTCACTCCTGGTACCGATGGTTTTGGTGGAAACATGCGTGTTGTCTTTACCGACTACGTTAATAACCACACTGACCTGCGCGGTACCGCTCGACTTGGCTTTACCATTGATTCGCAGCGTGTTCAGACAGGTACTGGTAAGACTTTTGTCTTTACTGTCTCTGGCAGCCCTGTTCCTGTAACGTTTGACGTCACCGCTCCTGGCACCATTGGTACTGAGTACCTTTCCAAGTGGGGCAAGATTATTGAGGGCAACGCTAACGAGATTCAGTGGACCGGCCGCATCAACTACTCTGGTGGTAACTTCCACAACGTCCGTCTACACGACCAGCTCCTTGACTGGGGCGGCGGAGATCTTCCTGCAGAGATTAGGTATGTTCCAAACACCTTTGAGCTCTGGAGCGCTCGCTTTGACGAGTACGGCTCAACCATTCCAGGAACCGCTACGCGCATCCCTATTACCCCAGGTATGCTCACCATTTCTCCTGATGGACAGTCGTTTGATCTTGACCTTTCTGGCATAGACCTCAGCAACGGTCAGAGCTTTAAGTTCACGTATCGCACCACGTACGTTCCAGGTGTTGCTCTGCGTAACCTCATCAAGATGTACTCCGATAACCCTGAGTACAGCTCCGATTGGGTATATCGCAACGCAACTTCCGGCGGAGAAGGAACCTCTACCATCATCGCTCGTATCCGCATCGTCAAGGTGGATAAGAACGACCACAACACCAAGCTTGCGGGTGCAGTCTTTAAGGTAACCAGCACCACCGATCCAACCAAGACCTGGACTATTACCACTGGTGCAGACGGCACTGCTACCACCGAGAAGCTTCCTGCAGGCACCTACAACGTTCAGGAGATTACCGCTCCTGCTGGCTACCAGCTCAATACCGATACGTATAACCTCACCGTTTCTGCAACTACCGGTGTTATTAAGACCGTTGAGGACGAGAAGACCCCAACTGTTGACGTTCAGGTTAACAAGACATGGGTAGGTACCGTTGGCGGTCCTGTTACCGTCAGGCTCTACAAAGACGGTGTAGCAAGCACTGAGACAGTCACTCTTGACCAGACCAATAACTGGGCTGCAACATTTAGCGGTCTTCTCCGTAACGATGCAACAGACGGTCACGTTATTGCTTACACCGTAGTAGAAGAGAACGTTCCTGCTGGATATACCAGTGCAGTCTCGGGCAACCAGACTGATGGCTTCACGGTCACCAACACTGAGATTCCACCAAACACTCCTCCTACTACCCCACCAAATACACCACCAAACACCCCACCTGCAACTCCTCCATCAGAGACTCCAAAGAAGCCCAAGAAGAAGCAGCCAAAGCTTCCAGAGACTGGCGACTTCTCCGAGATTGCTCTTGTTGCAGTAGCTACCGTGGGCAGCGTTATTACCACGCTTGGCTATGCTCTGAAGGATCGTCGTAAGTAAGGCAGCGTTGCGCAGTAAGTAACGACATGAGCAAAAGTTGCTCGTACTTCTCGCGCCAAGCTCCACGAACTTCTCGCACACGTCCCCGCTTCACACGTTGAAGCGGGGATTTTTTGTGGCAGGTTTGTTTCTATACAGCACGAAATCGCAAAATTGCGTATAGTAGATGTTTGACAAAACGCATTGGGCAAAACGCAGATTAAACACAAAGGAGCCCCAATGGCCAGAAGGTCACATTCATCTCAGAATCACGGTCACAACAGCCGTGATAGGTACGAAGATACCCCTGAGTACGATACAGAGGACTTCGCACAGGACGATTATGACGCTTATAATCAGGGCGCATATCAGCCTCGCACGCTGGGCAGCGTTCGAAGCGCAGGTGCAAGTTCTGCACGCAACAATCACGAATCCCACGGCTCCAGGTTTACGCGCGAGCCTTTGATTGGCCAGACCAACGTCGGCGACGAGTGGCCCAAAGAAGCTCCAGTTCAGCAGCAAAAACACACCCACTTTGCTGCTCATCGTGCTGGCGCTGTCAGCCATGCGCCTTCTCGTGCAGAAGGCGTTGGGGCATACTCTAAGAAGCGCCAAGGATCTTCTCGCGGTCGTGGCCTTAAGATCTTTGCCGGCATTCTGGGCACGTTGCTGCTGGTAGCAGGCGTAGCATTTGCGTGGTGGATGCTGGATACCAACTCAAAGCTCCGACAGGGCTTGGATGCAAATCTGCAGGCTACGCTGGTACAGGTTGCTCCGTCCGACCCATTCTACATGCTGCTTCTGGGCGTGGATAAGGACGAGGGACGTGCAGAAAACTGGGGTGATTCCGACGCAAACTTCCGCGCCGACACTATCATTCTGGCTCGCGTAGATCCTAAGAACAAGAAGATTACCCTGATTT
Source organism: uncultured Atopobium sp. (assembly GCA_938023105.1). Classification (GTDB taxonomy): domain Bacteria; phylum Actinomycetota; class Coriobacteriia; order Coriobacteriales; family Atopobiaceae; genus Lancefieldella. Next base: position 13,365 of record CALHDX010000078.1, on the reverse strand, counting down.
CCATCCCCCGAGACACTATGGTTGACCTGGGAGAACACGGAAAGCAAAAGATTAACTCTGCATACAGCTATGGCGGCGCATCCGGAATGGTTGAGGCTGTTTCCAAGCTGGCAAACGTCAACATCTCGCACTATGCCGAGGTAGACTTTGAATCGTTTACCAAGATTGTGGACTCTATTGGCGGCATTACGGTCAACCTGCCCGTTGCCGTCTCTGACATGCAGTACTCGGGTATCGACCTGCCCGCTGGCGAGCAGCAGCTCAACGGCCAACAAGCGCTTGGCCTTTCTCGTAGTCGCCACGCATACGACAACTACGGCGCTGGCGACTTTTACCGCGCAGCTAACCAGCGCATGATTTTGACGGCCATTGCCAAGAAGGTCCTGCAGCTGGACCCCGTTTCTATGTCGGGCGCCGTATCTACCATGGCAGAAAGCGTAACTACTGACCTTAGTGTTACCGATATCGTGGGTTTGGCTATGTCATTCAGGGGTATGGATACGTCCAAGGATATGTATTCCGCGCGTACGCCTACGACGTCCGAGCTCATTGATGATGTGTGGTACGAGATTGTCGATAAGAGCGCGTGGAAGACCATGATTGACCGCGTAAACCAGGCGCTGCCTCCTCTGGAGGATGCAAGTACCGATGAAACTGCAGGTATCGTTGGTACTGTTGCGGGCGACACTTCTGCGGCCGACAGCATCAAGCCGGACTACACCGGAGAAGTTGCCGTGCTCAATGGCACCGACGTTCAAGGACTTGCAGCTCAAAAGGCTGGCATTCTGAAGACTAAGGGCTACACCGCTTACGCCGACAGCTCTCTGGAGCATCCAACCGACTCGATTATTGTCTACGACGGCACGCGTACGGGCCTGGCAAAGGCCGTTGGTGTTGCAAAAGCGCTGGACATCCCTACTGCCAACATCAAGGCAAACGACGGTTCCTACCCAACTGACGTGGACATCACCGTAGTCCTGGGCACCGATCAGGCTCCTAAGCGCTAACGGCCCGCGACCCGCGGCACTACCCCACCCCACACAAAAACGGGCGAGAAGACCGATCTTCTCGCCCGTTTTACGTTTACAGTTAGCGGTTTTGTGGCTTAGACGTTAAAGCGGAAGTGCATGACGTCGCCGTCCTCGACCACGTAATCCTTGCCCTCGATACGCAGCTTGCCCGCGGCTTTACATCCAGCCTCGCCGCCCAGCTCCACGTAATCGTTGTAGCTGGCAACCTCAGCCTTGATGAAGCCGCGCTCAAAATCGGAGTGGATGACGCCGGCAGCCTCGGGAGCCTTAGCGCCAATGCGGACGGTCCACGCCCTGACCTCCATAGGGCCAGCGGTGAAGTAACTCTGCAGACCAAGCAGCTTGTATGCTGCCTGAGCAAGCGTCTCCAGGCCGGAGTGCTCAAGTCCCAGGGACTCCAGATACTCTGCAGCTTCCTCTGGATCAAGATCAGACAGCTCAGCCTCGACACCTGCGCAAACAGGGATGGACTGAACGCCGTTGATGACGGGAGCAGGCTCTGTGAGCATGTCCTCATCAACATTTGCGACGTACAGAATTGGCTTCATGGTAAGCAAGAAAAGATCGCGGGCAGCCAGACGCTCCTCATCGGTCATCTCCATGTCAGCGGCACGATTGCCCTCATTCAGCCACTCCTGAAGGCGCTTTGCCACGTTGAGCTTGGGCTGGAGGTCCTTATCGCGCTTGGCCTCTTTCTCTAGCTTAGGCAAGGCGCGCTCAATAGTACCCAGGTCAGCCAGGATAAGCTCCGTCTGGATGATGTCAACGTCCTCGTCAGGATTGACGCGGCCCTCGACGTGAATGACGTCGGGGTCTTTGAAGTAACGAACAACCTCGCAGATAGCGTCGGTGTTGCGGATGTTTGCCAGGAACTGATTGCCCAGGCCCTCGCCCTCGTTTGCGCCCTTGACCAGGCCAGCGATGTCCACAAACTCAACGGTTGCAGGCATGATGCGACCAGGATTGACAATCTCGGCCAGCTTCTGGAGCCTTGCGTCGGGTACGTCAACGATGCCCACGTTAGGGTCGATGGTGGCAAACGGATAGTTTGCGGCCAGGCCACCCTTGCGGGTCAGCGCGGTGAACAGCGTGGATTTACCAACGTTTGGCAGGCCAACGATACCAATTGAAAGCGACATGTGAGTCCTCTTGTTTTCGGTGGACGGTTACTTGTATTTCTCGCGAGAAGAACGTGGAGCTAGAAGCGTTGTGCTCTGTGTTAGCAGCCGCGTGCTACTCCCCATTATCCTCTTTTGAAGGTTGTTGTGCAGTGGCGGTAGAACTCTCATCCGAGTCCTCGGTAATCGAATCCGCCAGGTGTTTGAGCTGCTCCTTGCCGGTGTCAAAAATGAAGCGAGCCTTACGACGAGCCAAGGCCTCAAGACGCTCGGTCTCCTCGGCCTTGCGGTCGCGAACAACCAGCTCAGAGGTATCCATCGGCACCATCGTAAGCGCGCCTGGTTCTGGGCAGACAATTTCGCAGGCACCGCAATTGACGCAGAACGGCATCTTAATGGTCAGCTTACCACGCTCGTCGATGTCGATTGCATGCGTTGTGCAGGTATTTTTGCAGTCGCCGCAAACCGTACACTTACTGGAATCCCAGATAGGAGCCGCGAGCTTCACGTAAGGAGCAAGGTCTGGATCGTGCTGGAGGGCGCCCATGACCAGACGGCGATCCTGCGTGAGCATGGACTGCCTCATATCGGTGGTGCGCAGGCCCATCACGTCATCAAGCTGCGTCTGAAGCTTATCCAGAGAGCGAGCGTGCGAGTTGATGCGGTCAGCGATTGCTTTGGCGCCCGCAAGAACAGGCGTCGACGCAGATACCAGGCGTTCTGCACCGTTCATCGCGTTGGAGATGAACTGTGAGCGAATATAGGCGCGCGTGAAGTTGTGGTTGAGGTTGTTGCCGTCGACCTCGAGGCCAACCGTAGCACCCGTCCACTCCTCAGCGGTAGCGATGGCCTGGGTATATGCTTCCTCACCAGTAGTGGTACGACAACGGTCGCAAACGCCCAGCGGCAGGTAAACACTTACGTTGTCAAAGTCCGTAAGGATCGAGAACCAAATGTCGGCCGAGAGCATGCCTACGCAAGGCAAGCAAATCTCATTGCCCTCAGGCTTTCTTCCAAGCGCGCGTGTGCAGGTGATGTAGCACTGCTCGTACGCGGAAGCCGCGCGAGCTACCTGATCATATAAGACACGTGAGGTGTGGCGACGCGTGTTGAACGCCTCAGTTGGACATGCGGCAACACAGAGTCCGCACTGAAGGCACGCCTCATCGTCGATACGTACGGATTGGTTATGGATATCAATACAATCAACTGGGCAAACGTCAAGACAGCGAGAACATGCCTCGGCTTTTCCGGAGGCGCACCTCAGGCAGCGATTAGCGTTTGACCAGGGGATTTCCTTGTAGTCCATTGGCTCAAACGGTTTGTCCGTATTTGGGTCAATAGACAGGCTTCCCATCAGCGCGTCGAGCGGGTTAGAAAGCACCTGTAGGGAGTCCTGGATATCAATGAGGTCGTCGAGAAAATCTCGCTCCTCGTTACGATTCTGGTTCTGAGCCATGGTGCCTCCTCTCCTTTGGCGCGTGGCAAAGCGGTCATGCAACTTGGCCGCTACAGCAAATAAACATTTTAACCTGTAGCGACCAATAATTCTGCTCAAATGGCGTCACATTCATACGATTTCGATTAATGGACAATGAGCGGATAAACGTTGCAGCTGTGACAAGACGAGTTTCTCACCACGACAAGATGGGTTTCTCGCCAAGTTTTTGTGACGGTAGAAAAAATCGGGCCCAGCGAGAGGCTGGACCCGATTGAAGTTCCTTGGAGGTACGGATTAGTACATGCCGCCCTGGCCGCCCTGAGCAGCTGCGCGAGTGATGGACTCCTCGATGGTGGTGTCCTTTGGCATCTCAGAAACAGTTGCCTCAGTGATGAGGATGAGAGATGCAACGGAAGCTGCATTCTGAAGTGTGGTGCGAGTGACCTTGACTGGGTCAAGAACGCCCATCTCAATCATATCGCCATACTGACCGGAAGCGGAGTCAAGACCCTGACCTGCTGGGAGTGCCTTGATCTTCTCGACAACTACGCTGCCCTCGAAGCCAGCGTTGTTAGCGATGGTACGAACTGGAGCCTCAAGTGCCTTGCGAATGATCTCAACGCCGATCTTCTCGTCAGCATCAGAGGTCTGAACACTGTCAAGCACGGAAGCTGCAGCCAGGAAGGAAACGCCGCCACCTGCAACAATGCCCTCCTCGACAGCTGCGCGAGTTGCCTGAAGTGCGTCCTCGATGCGGTGCTTGATCTCCTTAAGCTCAACCTCGGTAGCTGCACCAACCTTGATAACAGCAACGCCGCCGGAAAGCTTAGCAAGACGCTCCTGGAGCTTCTCGATGTCAAAGTCAGAAGTGGTGTTCTCAATCTCAGCCCTAATCTGAGTGATGCGGTCGTCGATTGCCTCCTTGGAGCCAGAGCCACCAACGATGGTAGTGGTCTCCTTGGTAACCTTGACGGACTTAGCACGACCGAGCATGTCAGCGGTAATCTCGTTGAGGTTAACGCCAAGCTCCTTGATGACTGCCTGGCCACCGGTGAGAACAGCAATGTCCTCGAGCATGCGCTTACGACGGTCGCCATATGCAGGAGCCTTGATTGCGCAGACGTTCAGAACGCCGCGGAGCTTGTTGAGGATGAGGGTGGTCAGAGCCTCGCCGTCAACGTCCTCAGCCATGATGAGCAGAGGTGCGCCCTGCTTCTGGACTGCCTCAAGAATTGGCAGGATGTCCTGGATGGTAGAGATCTTGTGATCGGTCATCAGGATGTAAGGATTGTCCAGCTCAGCGGTGAGAGTCTCGTTGTTGGTTGCGAAGTAAGGGGAAACGTAGCCCTTGTCAAACTGCATACCCTCAACGGTGTCGATGTCGATGCCGAAGGTCTGGGACTCCTCAACGGTAATGACGCCATCTTTGCCGACAACATCCATAGCGTCGGAAATCTTACCACCGATGACTGGATCACCTGCGGAAATGGTGCCGACAGAAGCAATCTGCTGCTTGGTGGAGACGTCCTTTGCGATGCCCTTCATCTGAGCGACAACAGCCTCAACAGCCTTGTCGATACCGCGACGGATTGCGATTGGGTTTGCACCAGCTGCAACGTTGCGGAGGCCCTCATTAACGATAACCTGTGCGAGCAGGGTTGCGGTGGTAGTACCGTCACCGACGGTGTCGTTAGTCTTGGTTGCTACCTCTTTGACCAGCTGAGCACCCATGTTCTCTACTGGGTCCTTGAGCTCAATCTCGCGAGCAACGGAGACGCCATCGTTAGTGATGGTTGGTGCACCGTAAGAACGCTGCAATGCGACGTAGCGACCCTTAGGTCCAAGGGTGGTGGTTACGGCATCTGCCAGGGTATTTACGCCCTTAGCAAGCTTGGCACGAGCGTCGGTGCCAAAATCGATATCTTTAGCCATGGTATTCCTCCAAAATAGCTGAATTTACACGTGAAAAGCGGACGAACAGAGGTGCGAAGTAGTAGGTTTCAAGTGGACGGGTTTCTCGCCAAGTCATCGAGTTCCGCGTGACCAGCACCTACGCGACTAAGCTTTACGCGGCCGCATCAACTGCGAAGCGATTAGTCCTCGAGGACGCCAAGGATGTCGTCAGCGCGAAGAAGCAAGAGCTCCTGGTCGTCTATCTTGACCTCGGTGCCACCGAACTTGCCGTAGAATACCTGGTCACCAACCTTGACATCCAGAGCGATGCGATTACCATTCTGGTCAAGCTTGCCAGCACCGACTGCAAGGACCTCGCCGCGCTGAGGAAGCTCCTGAGCTGCGGATGCAATGTAGAGACCAGAGGATGTCTTCTCCTCTTTTGGAGCAGGCTTTACCAGAACACGATCTCCGAGTGGCTTCAAATTCATAACGAAAACCTCCTTTTCGGGCTCCGCCCGATTGTGACGCTAAGCGCCCTTTTCCAACGCTATTAGTTATTCCACACGGGAAAATAATTTATACGAAATATTGTAAAAATCTTACAAAACCGACTTAGATTTTCTGTAGGCGTGCAGTATAGGCCGTTAACGGTTATGCGCAGGCTAGTGGGTACGGGCAGAGCGCGGGCGACGTGCGGGTGACGTGCGGGCAGCATGCGGGCGCGCGAAGCTGCTGAGCTGCTGGTAGACGCGGTTTGCGTCGGCAGGCGCGAACGCCAGGTGGTATCCACCTGCAATTTCTTGCCATTAGCATAATTTTTGGTGCAAATATTCGCTGTGTGCATATTCTGCTAGTGATATTCGTGATTTTGCATAGGAAAAATGAGCACCTCTTTGGGAGGGTCCAATTTGGGTAAAAAACGCGTTTAGTTGGGGATGAAATGGAGTATTCAGAAAAATCGCACCTACGTTTTACCAGGTAGAGAATTCTATCCAGATATCTGATTTTTTGTCCGATACAAAATACCAGGTAGATTTGATGCATAGAATCCCGGTATTTCTGTAAACCCCAACTAAACGGATTTTTTACCACTTGAGGGTCATTTTTGGGCCAAAACCGATACTTTTCTGCTCCTAGCAAAAACCTACCTGCATAAAAGTACCCGGTTATTCATTTACATGAATAACCGGGTACTGTGCGTTATCATTTGTCGAAAGCGGGATTTGCGCCAACGCCATCACGGCACCTCACACCACCGAGCAACGCGCGCTTACGCCTCCAAACTCTCCAGCTCAGAGAGCCAAAGCGAGCTCGAAGCGTCGGACGGCATGCGCAGGTCGCCGCGTGGCGACAGCGAAACCGAACCAACTTTTGGTCCGTCAGGCATCGCCGAGCGCTTAAACTGCTGCGAGAAGAAGCGGCGGTAGAACACCTTCAGCCAACGCACGATAGTCTCGTGATCGTAAACCTCCTGGTCAGTACCTGTACCAAACGCACACTCGGCAAGACGTAGAACCTTGAGCGGACCACTTCCGTGACGAAGCACGTGGAACAAGAAGAAATCGTGCAGCTCATAAGGGCCAACCAGGTCCTCTGTCTTCTGCTCAATGGAACCGTCTGCCGCGGATGGTAGCAGCTCAGGTGAAACCGGCGTGTCCAAAACGTCGCGCAGAACGTGAGCAATCTCGTCTTCACCCTGCTCCTCATACGTGTCGGCGCAGTAGTCAACAAGGTATCTGACCAGCGTCTTTGGCACCGACGCATTTACGCCGTACATGGACATCTGGTCGCCATTGTACGTTGCCCAACCAAGCGCCAGCTCAGAGAGGTCGCCCGTGCCAATGACCATGCCGCCCACCTGGTTGGCAACGTCCATCAGAATCTGCGTGCGCTCGCGAGCCTGGGCGTTCTCGTACACAACGTCGTGAACGTCCTGGTCGTGGCCGATGTCGGCAAAGTGCTGCAGCACAGAATCCACAATGGAAATCTCGCGCAGGTCAGCACCAAGCGACTGCACCAGCTCAATAGCGTTGGTGTACGTGCGATCCGTGGTGCCAAATCCCGGCATCGTCACAGCTACAATGCCCGAACGGTCATATCCTAGCTGGTCAAAAGCGCGCACCGTGACGAGAAGAGCCAGCGTAGAGTCAAGTCCACCCGAAATGCCAATAACCGCGTGGTCAGAGCCCGTGTGCGCCAACCTTGAAGCTAAACCGTGAGCCTGAATCGACAGAATCTCCTCGCAGCGTGTTGCGCGAGCGTCATCCATCGCGGGCACAAACGGATGCGGATCAACGTACCTGGTCAGCGGCGTACTAATAGCAAGCTCGTCGTCCTCACCCGCGCCGTCAAATTCCAGCGAGAAATACGTGGTCAGATGCTTGTAATCCTCCGGCGTCGGAGCAACCTCAAACGTCGACGTGCGCCTGCGGTCAGCCGCCAGCGACAGCACGTCAATCTCAGACACGGCAATACCCTCGCCAAACACGCCAGAGTCGGCAAGCACACGGCCATTCTCGACAACAAGATCATGGCCCGAGAAAACCAAATCGGTCGTAGACTCGCCCTCACCTGCACTGGAGTAAACGTAGCCGCAGATTAGACGCGCGCTCTGTTGCGCAACCAGCTGACGACGGTACGCGGACTTGCCGGCCAGCGCGGGCGACGCGGACAAGTTGCAGATCAGCGTAGCACCGGCAACAGCGTGCGCGTTTGACGGCGGCATGGGTACCCAAAGGTCCTCGCAGATCTCCGCGCCCACGACCAGCTCGGGGATGGTGTCGCACGCAAACAGCTGGTTGGTGCCAAACGGCACCTCGCCAAGCAGGCCAAAGTCCACGCTGGTAACGGTCTTGGGGCCAGAAACAAAATGTCGGCCCTCGTAAAACTCGTTGTACATGGGCACGTAGCGCTTGGGTACCAGACCCAAAAGCTCTCCCCTAAAGAGAACGGCGGCGCAGTTGTAGAGCTTGCCGGCCACGCGAACAGGCAGTCCTAGCAGCAGCAACGCGTCGACGTCGGCTGTGCGGGCGGCAATAGAAACCAAGCCGCGCTCGGCTGCGTCCAGGAGCGCATCCTGCCAGAACAGGTCCTCGCAGGTGTAGCCCGTGATGCAAAGCTCGGGCAGTACGACCACCTTGGCACCGCAATTACCTGCGGCTTCTTCGATGGCAGCCAGGCAGCTCTCCACGTTAAACGCCACGTCGGCCACGCGGACGCGCGGCGTGATACTTGCAACTTTGATGAATCCGTCTTGCACAATAGCCTCCTTACATGCCGCTTGGGACAACGGGCGCCGCATCCGACGACCACGATCCCAGTTGCGCGTTGGGGTTTGCGTCCAAGGTCAATGGCGAGAAACCCTGCGTACGGTAGCTACGAAGCGCGCCGACGGCAATCATCGCGGCGTTGTCGCCACAAACCGACATCGGAGGTACCGTTACTCGAACACCCATACGACCAAAGGTTTCCTTATATGCAGCTCTAAGTGCGGGGTTTGCTGCTACGCCGCCACCCACGCAGAAATCGGAGACGCCCGTCTCCTCAACGGCGGTTTTAGCCTTTGCAACCTGCACGTCAATAACAGCCTGCTCAAACGAGGCGGCAAGATCTGGCAGATTGATTGCTCTACCTGCGCGATTCTCGCCCTCAATGTAGGTGATAACGGCAGTCTTCAGGCCGGAGAGACTAAAGGAATAGTCGCCGCTGTGCATCATCGCGCGCGGGAAGTGGATGGCCTTAGAGTTGCCCTGAGCTGCAAGTTTGCTGATTACGGGACCACCTGGATAGCCGAGGCCAAGCGCCTTGGCAACCTTGTCAAATGCCTCACCAACGGCGTCATCAATGGTGGAGCCCAGGACCACATAATCTCCCCAGGCACGCACGTGTACCAACATAGTATTGCCGCCCGAGACTAAACTGGCCACAAATGGCGGCTCCAAGTCGGGTGTCTCAAACAGGTTGGCCAGCAGGTGGCCTTCTAGGTGATGCACGGGAATAAGCGGCAGGTCAGTGGCCACGCAGAAGCCCTTGGCAAACGCCACGCCTACAACAAGCGCACCGACAAGGCCTGGACCTGCAGTAACACCAACGGCGGCCAGGTCAGACGGCACCAATGTGTCGCAACCAAAGTGCGCGCCTGCACGGGCCATGGTCTCCTCAAAGAGACCCACAATAGCCTCGGTATGCTTGCGAGAAGCAATCTCGGGCACGACGCCGCCAAAGCGAGCGTGGAAGTCAATTTGCGTTGCGACAACATTTGCGCAGACCACACCGTGTGAATCCATAATGCACATGGCGGTCTCGTCGCACGAGGACTCCAGGCTGAGAATCAAATCCCCTGCCTCACGCAGTGCCGCAAGCGTCTCTTCAGAGCGCTCACCTGCAACAATAGGCCACGGACGCACCGATGCGTGAGGTTCAGGGTTTCTCGCCTCAAAGCCAGCGCCAACCGCCAAAGGCAGCTGCGCCGTCATCAAAAGCGCCGCACAATCCGGGCCGTAATATCCCGGGCGACGACCAACCTCAGCAAATCCCAGCTTGCTATAGGCACCCTGAGCTGGAGCGTTATCCTCCTCCACCTCAAGGGTAATCGCGGATGCGCCCAGCATCTGAGCGTCGTATGCCACGCGTTCTACCAGCTTGGATGCAATTCCCTGGCGACGACGCTCAGGCGCAACCACCACTTCTTCCACCTCAAACTGAGCTCCTGCCAGGCGACCGCCCGCAAAGCCAATAACCGTTCCGCGGTCGTGAGCCAGCCACCAGCTGCGCCCAACGCCCGAGAGCTCGTCATAGAACGTCTGCTTTGACCAGGCCGAATGCGCAGCGTCAGCATACGTTGCCGCCTCAAGCTCCGCCACCTGATCCAGATCGTTTACCGTCATCGGACGAAGCTGCAGGTGAATATCGGCCAGCGCATCATCCACGCCGGTCAAAGCCACCGTTGCCGGCTCTTTGAGGCCCAAACGCTTGCGCTCCGACTCCTCCGCGTCCGAAAGTCGCGTGTAAATGGGCAGCACCAGCGCCGGATCGCCCGCGCCCGCCTGCTGATACTCAGGCATACACACCGCGCGTACCAGGCCTTCTCCTGTTGGGAACCACGTTGCTTCATCGGTGTATGTCGAGAAACCCGCGCGCTCAAAACGCTCACGGTACTTCACTAAACCATTGCCTGTAAGCGTGAGCTGGTCCTTATCAGTCCTGCTCGACCACTCCTCCACACAGGCATCTGCCTTGAGGACGGTCTCTACCGGGAACGTTCTATGTGCTCCAGCATTATCCAGCAGGTAGATGCCCGGATAGACCTCGCCGCGCATGGCGTCTGCAACAACGCCAACGGTGCCGCGCACGCCCGCCTTCCACGCGCTGAACGCCATGGCATCAAGCGCGCTTGCGCCGTAAAGTGGCAGACCAGAGCCGCATGCAATGCCCTTTGCGGTAGCAACGCCAATGCGAACACCCGTGAACGAGCCAGGTCCTCTACCTGCGATAACAGCGTCAATGTCGGTCATGGTCAGACCAGCAGCTTTGAGCGCCTCCTGGACCGAACTCACAAGCTCCACGTTTGCCTGGCGACGGCACAGGTGATCCGTTGACGCTAGTACCTCTACGTCAAACCAGCCGTCAGCCGCACCCGCGCCGTCCGCGGCTGCCGCAGCGGCATCACGCCTGGTCAGACGCGCAACCGTGCATGCCAACATGTCCGTTGACGTATCAACCGCAAGCACCACGTTTGTTTCATTTTTTATAGCAAGCATAAACACTCTTCTCGGCGTAAAAACGCCTTGTATCACGCCAATATTTCTTCTTGTAACTCTATAACTATACGCCAAGCCACGCCTGCAAACAGCGCGAGTCCTAACCCCGCAAAACTTTTACGCAACAACTAATCTACCGGCGCGTATATACATCAGTACCTAATCAAAACCTTGGCTGGCGACAAACACTTTGATGCCCATACTCTACACGTAAACTGCGAAAATGAATAAAAATGATTGCTATAGAGAATTTACAGTTTTAACCCTATTACTCTAGGCAATCTTGCTATTTGGTTTATAGTTAAACCATCAGCGCCCACCCAAGGCTACGCGATGCGTCCTGAAATGCGGTGGGCCATTTTCATAACATTGAGATTCTCATGGAAAACAGAAAAAGGCAGCTCACCCAGTGCTGCCTTCAACGCACACTATGTCTCCGCAGCGCCTAGACTGCGCACTCTGTCTCGGCTCCCTCTTCCTCCTTGAGAAACTGCATATCCAGAGCCTTAATAAACGGCAGGTAGATTGCCATATCAATCAAAATCAATACGAGCTGAAGTAAAGCGCCCTGCCATCCGCACAGAAGAAAACCCGAGATCAAAGGAGGGGTACTTCCAGGCAGCATAATACCGTTGCACAGAGGCACCAAACCGGCGCTCATTGCGGACCACGCAATTAAAACGTTAACAACCGGCGTAAAAATCAGAGGAATTGCCATAATGGGGTTCAGTACTATCGGCAGTCCGTACATGACGGGCTCGTTAATACCAAAAATACCAGGCACAATGGAGATCTTTGCAATGTCTTTTGCACGGCGAGAATTGCAGAACAAAAATATCACAATCAACAGCGAAAGGGTTGATCCTCCGCCACCAAACAGCGCAAAGAACGCATCAAACTCTCGATTGATAATGTTGGGTAGCGCAGTGCCGGCGGCAAAGGCGGCCTGGTTTTCCAGCGTAAGCGCAGTCAAAATCGGCGTGAAAATGGGGCTAGTAATGTTTGACCCGTTAATGCCAAAGAACCAGAAAATGCCCTGAATGATGTAAGCAATCGCCAAGGCCCATACGGTTCCGCCAAGCATGGTCAGTGGAATCTGCAACATCGAATAAATACAGGTAAACGCATCTCCCCAAGGGGTAAGTGCAAACAAAACGCTAATCGCCCACACTGCGGTAAACGTGAGCGCCATCGGAACCAGAGCACTAAACGCAAGCGAAACCGACGTAGGAACGCCCTCCGGCATCCTAATAACCCAGTTCTTCTTGATAGCAAATCCAAAAATGGACACCGACAAAAAGCCTACGATAATCGCTACAAACACGCCCCTCGCGCCGGTCCACGCAAGAGGAATGCTCTCCACCAAAAACGGCTGAGTAGCCCCCTGAGGCAAAAACTCGGTTACCTGGGGCATCAAAATAAACCAGCTGACGAGCGAAACCATACCAGCAGAAACTCGATCCTCTAAACCAAGTTGATCAGCAAAGTTGTAGCCAATCTCGAACGACAAAAATATTGCCATGAGCGAAACAGTGCAGGCAGAAGGAATGGCCAACAGCGAGAAAAGCGACTTGCCCTGAATCGTAGTGGACTTCAAGAAATCAACCCACGCAGGAATTGGCAAGTTGCCTACCAGCGTAAACATTGATCCGATAATAAGGATTGGCATGAGCATGGCAAAAGAGTCGCGCATAGTAAGAAGATATTTATTCTTACTCACCAACTCTGCCATTGGCATAAGCTTCTTCTCTAGGTCTTGCGCTACATTCATATAGTCCCCGGCGTATCTCCTAAAATAACGATGTGAATCACAGGATAGAATCATATAGTAAAAGCAATTGTTGCCTTCAAAAACAAGACCATTCTTTATAAAAACCTGTCGAGAAACCCCACCTGTCCAAACAGATGGGGTTCACATGAACGGTGTCGTTTTATCGGTGGGTGGAGAAGAATCATATCCCAAAAAGTAGTGTAAGAGAAGCACTCCAGTGATGTAAAAGAAGTGCGGTTATTTCCTAGAATATAGTCACCACAACCAATTCAGAAAGGAAACAACCGCAATGCAAACCTTACACGACTCTGAATTTTTATACACCCAAGATCACAAATTAGATCTCAAT
>CALHDX010000077.1:0-11277 GCA_938023105.1 uncultured Atopobium sp. | reverse complement strand
TTTTTTACCTTTTTCGGCACATAATTTTAAGCTCAAAAATTACGTATTCATAGAAATGAATTTAATTGCATGAATATTCAAATTGATAAATCAAAAGTTGTTCACGACAAGTAAAGAGGAAAATTGCTAATAAAATGTCTGTGAAAACATGGGAAGGCATAGAAATAGCTAGTAACGCGTTTAAAAGTTATCAGCGTGCTTTACAAAGCACAGCAAGAATAAACTAAATAAGCAGGGAACAAGCAGAATTATGCCTTGAACAGGGGATAATTTAAAATAGGAAATTTTATGGAGCGGCGGACGGGACTCGAACCCGCAACAGTCAGCTTGGAAGGCTGATGCTCTACCAATTGAACTACCGCCGCAAGGGTAAAGCAAAAAGAAAAAATGGTCGGGGTGACTGGATTCGAACCAGCGACCCACTGCTCCCAAAGCAGTTGCGCTACCAAGCTGCGCTACACCCCGAGCCGAGAGAAAAGTATAGGTGACAAATCGCCTAAGAGCAAGAATAAATTGCAATCTTTTTGAACTAATTTTTGTCTATCAGATTTTTCTATTTTGTTATGTAATCGAAACATTGGATGACTATGCTATTCGTAACCACTTCGAAAGGGGTTTCATGAGCTATTCGTCTAAGGTAATCGCACAGCTTGAAGAGCGTTACGCAGATCAGCCTGAGTTTATCCAGGCAGCAAAAGAAGTTCTTACCACCATCCAACCTGCACTTGATGCTCATCCAGAGTTCGAGAAAGCCGCATTGCTAGAGCGTCTTGTTGAGCCAGAGCGCATTGTTATGTTCCGCGTCCCCTGGATTGACGACGCTGGCAACGTTCAGGTTAATCGCGGATACCGCATCGAGTTTAACTCTGCAATTGGACCTTACAAGGGCGGCCTTCGTCTCCATCCAACAGTTAACCTGTCTATCTTGAAGTTCCTTGGCTTCGAGCAAATCTTCAAGAACTCCCTGACCACGCTTCCAATGGGCGGCGGCAAGGGCGGCTCCGACTTTGATCCAAAGGGCAAGTCTGACCGCGAGATTATGGCGTTTTGCCAGTCCTTTATGACTGAGCTTGCTCGCCACATTGGTCCAAACACCGACGTTCCGGCTGGCGACATCGGCACCGGCGCACGTGAGATCGGTTACATGTTTGGCCAGTACAAGCGCCTCCGCAACGAGTGGACCGGCGTCCTGACCGGCAAAGGCCTCTCCTTCGGCGGCTCCCTTGCTCGCACCGAAGCAACCGGCTACGGCGCGGTTTACTTCCTCACCCACATGCTTGTCGAGAAGAACGATTCGCTCGCAGGTAAAACGGTCTGCATCTCGGGCTCCGGAAACGTTGCTACCTACGCTGCCCAGAAGGCACAGCAGCTGGGAGCAACTGTGGTGACCGTATCTGACTCCTCAGGTTACGTCTATGACCCTGAGGGTATTGACGTTGAGCTGCTGAAAGACGTCAAGGAGGTTCGTCGCGCCCGCATCAAGGAGTACGCCGACGCACGTCCTTCTGCTACTTTCTTCCCAGGCGAGCGTCCTTGGAGTCAGAAGTGTGACGTCGCTATGCCATGCGCAACTCAGAACGAGCTCGAGCTTGCTGACGTGCAGAAACTTGTTGCTAACGGCACCAAGTACGTCGTCGAGGGCGCTAACATGCCTACCACTCTTGAGGCAACCAATTACCTCATCGAGAACGGCGTCTTTTTCGCACCTGGAAAGGCTGCAAACGCAGGTGGCGTAGCTGTTTCCGGTCTTGAGATGTCCCAGAACGCCGAGCACCTGTCTTGGACGTTTGAGGAGGTAGACTCCAAGTTGCAGGGAATTATGGAGAGCATCTACACTGCTGCTTCAGAGGCCGCAGCAACGTATGGCCACCCCGGCAACCTGGTTTTTGGCGCAAACATCGCCGGCTTCCTCAAGGTAGCAAACGCAATGATGGCGCAGGGTGTCTGCTAGTTCGCATAACACTTGACGAGAAACCCGTTGTTGCAGCACGTATTTGAGCTAACTACATCGTTGGCTTTAACGTAAGATTTAAAAGGACCTTGGTCTCCCAAGGTCCTTTTTTGTGCTGCTCATTGATAGTATTTTGGTCCCGTCTTGCGCTCTTGAAATGACCCAAGCTCTTGAAATGATCTAAGCCCGTGAAACAAACACGTTTCCTTCGATGAAAAAGCGCTTTGGAGCATCAATGTTTTTGCTAATACCTACGCGAGGTGAACTCCCAATTATTTCTCCTGGTAACAGGGGAGCAAAGTCCAATACAAGCGGCTCAACTGTCAGGTCATGTCCGTAGAGCTCCTTGTCAATGCCAAGTGCAGCGCACACCTTACCTGGCCCGTTGGTGAGGTCGCGCAGTTTGAGCGGATGCTTACGCGCACGTTCTGCTTGCTCTTTACCTGCACGTCCCGTATGCGCTTTACCTGCGCGTCCAGCCTCACGGAGCTCGCGCATCACCCCTACACCCTCAAGAGGCTCAACTGCGCGCACCAAGCATCCGCTGCCAAATCCATCAGGACCACACACCACATTGCAGCAGTGATGCATACCGTACGAAACGTACACGTAGAGGTGACCCGCAGGTCCAAACATGGCAGCATTGCGCTCACTGAGACCGCCAAACGCATGACTTGCGGGATCGTCTTGGTCGTAAGCTTCGGTCTCCACAATTCTTGCAACTAGTTTGTGTTTCTCGCCATTAAGCGTAATTGTCCTTGTCAGAGTGCATCCCAGCAGCAGCGGCGCGGCCACATCTGAGGGATTCTCTAGAAAATCTGGAAACATGCCATCTCCTTTATTGGTTATGCGTTACAATACTACCAACCTTTAAGGACGGTGCGAGACACCGGCAAGGCCCATAGCGTTGAGTGCGCATGTTCGCTGTTGAGCCTCCACAAGGAGTGCTCTTTTTTTTATGGCTCGGCATGCTCCTACGCAGATTGGAGAGTATATGAATCCGCTGGCAAGTGCCACCTCGCAGCCTCGCGCGCTGCTTGTTCTCGAAGACGGAACAACCTTCGAGGGGAGGTGCTGTGGTGCTAGCGGAGAGACCTTCGGCGAGATTGTTTTTAACACGTCTATGACCGGCTACCAGGAGATTATCTCCGATCCAAGTTACGCCGGCCAGATTGTCACGCTGACCTATCCGCAGGTAGGCAACTACGGCATCGATCCTGCGGTCATGCAGCGAGATGTCTTGCACCTGCGTGGTTTTGTCGTCCACGACATGTGCTACGAGCCAAGCAACTGGACATCCAAGCAGAGCCTGCCAGAGTTTCTGCAGGAAAACGGCGTCGTTGCCATCGAGGGCATCGATACCCGTGCGCTGACCATGCACCTGCGCGACTTTGGTGCACAGAAGGCGGCTATCTCCACCGAGGACCTGGATCCTGCCCACCTGCTCGCGCGCGTCCAGGCATCGCCTAACATCTCCGAGCACAACTTTGTCCCCGTCGTCTCCGTCGATGCACCTCACGTTGTCCCTGCTACGTCTAAGAAGCGCTTCAACGTTGTCGCATACGACTGTGGCGAGAAGAACGGCATTCTCCAGGGTCTTGCAGCAAATGGCTGCGAGGTCACGGTTGTACCGTGGAACACACCTGCTGAGGACGCCTTGGCCTACAACCCAGACGGCATCTTCTTCTCCAACGGCCCTGGTGACCCAGAGCAGGTTGACGCTACGCAGGAGGCCGCTCGCGGCGTTCTGGGCAAGGTTCCCGTCTTTGGTATCTGCCTGGGCAACCAGATGCTCTCCATTGTTGCCGGTGCAGATATCGAGAAACTCAAATTTGGCCACCATGGCGGCAACGAACCAGTCATGAATCTTCTGACCGGCAAGGTAGAGATTACTGCTCAAAACCACAATTACGGTCTGGTTTTCCCAAGCTTGGGCAAGCTTATTGCAGAGGAGTCCGGTGGAATCTCCGAACACTTTGACAACCTCTGTGAGTGGTCCGCAAGGCGCATTGCTCCTGTTGTCCAGACAAAGGAGTTTGGCCGCGTCAGGCTCACACACGTCAACCTTAACGACGGAACTCCAGAGGGCATTCAGTTC
Source organism: uncultured Atopobium sp. (assembly GCA_938023105.1). Classification (GTDB taxonomy): domain Bacteria; phylum Actinomycetota; class Coriobacteriia; order Coriobacteriales; family Atopobiaceae; genus Lancefieldella. The sequence goes on along the minus strand of CALHDX010000077.1, from coordinate 7,228 downwards.
CTGGATATTCCTGCGTTTTCTGTCCAGTATCACCCTGAGGCAAGCCCAGGACCTCACGATTCATCCTACTTGTTCAAGGCGTTTGCTCGTTTGATGGAGGGACAGTCTGACTATCTTGCCATCGACGTTCGTGAGGGGAGGCGCTTCTAATGCCAAAGCGCACTGATATTAAGAAGATCCTTGTCATTGGTTCTGGCCCAATTGTTATTGGCCAGGCCTGCGAGTTTGACTATTCCGGCACTCAAGCATGCCGTGCCCTTCGTAAAGAGGGCTTTGAGGTTGTTCTGGTTAACTCAAACCCAGCAACTATCATGACCGATCCAGAAACTGCAGATAGAACCTACGTTGAGCCAATCACCGTTGAGTCGGTGACCCGCGTCATTGAGCGCGAGCGTCCTGACGCGCTTCTGCCAAACATGGGCGGCCAGACAGCTCTGAACTGTACTATCAGTCTTGGCGAGGCTGGCGTTCTTGACAAGTACAACATTGAGGTCATCGGCTGCAACCTGGAGTCCATTCGTACCGGTGAGGACCGTGAGCTCTTCAGCGAGGCAGTTCAAGACATTGGCCTGGAGGTTGCTCGCGCAGATATCGCTCACTCCATGGAAGACGCTCAGCGCATTGTTGCTGAGCTGGGATATCCTGTGGTCATTCGCCCAAGCTTCACCCTTGGTGGCGCGGGCGGCGGCATTGCTCATACCCCAGAAGAGCTCGTAGAAATTGTTGAACAGGGCCTCTTGCTTTCCCCAGAGCACGAGGTGCTGGTAGAGGAGTCCATCGAGGGCTGGAAAGAGATTGAGATGGAGGTCATGCGCGATACCGCAGGTAACGGTATTGTTGTCTGCTCCATCGAGAACCTCGATCCAATGGGTGTCCACACCGGAGACTCCATCACCGTTGCACCAGCTCAGACGCTTACCGATGAAGAGCTCCAGAACCTCCGCGACTACTCCATCGCCATTCTCGAGCGTGTAGGCGTTGCCTGCGGCGGCTCCAACGTACAGTTTGCGGTCAACCCAACAAACGGCCGCGTCATTGTTATTGAGATGAACCCTCGCGTCAGCCGCTCTTCCGCGTTGGCTTCCAAGGCAACTGGTTTCCCAATTGCAAAGATGGCGGCACTGCTCTCTGTTGGCTATACACTGGATGAAATTACCAATGACATCACCAAGGCAACTCCTGCTGCCTTTGAGCCTTCCATCGACTACTGCGTGGTCAAGGTTCCTCGCTTTGCCTTCGTCAAGTTCAAGGGCACCAGCCGCGTTCTGACCACCCGCATGAAGTCGGTTGGTGAGGCTATGGCTATGGGCAGAACCTTTGAGGAGGCCCTGCAGAAGGCACTTCGCTCCCTGGAGCAAGATCGCGCTGGTCTGGGCGCAGACGGCCACGATGTCTTTGATGAGAAGAACTTTGATGAGTTGGTCAGTAAGCCAACACCAGAGCGTATTTTCTACGTTGCTGAGGCACTGCGCAGAAATTGGAGCGTTGAGCGCATCCACGATATGACCGGTATTGATCCATGGTACCTGCATCGTATGGCAGGCATCATCAACGCCGAGAAACGCATCAAGGAGCTGGGACTTTCTGGCCTCACCACCGATAACATGCTTGCTGCCAAACAGCTGGGCTTCTCGGATGAGCAGCTCGCACACCTTACTGGTACCAAGACAGACGTTGTCCGTGCTGTGAGGGAAGTGCTGGGTGTTCGCCCACAGGTCAAGACAGTAGATACCTGTGCTGGTGAGTTTGGCGCAACCACGCAGTACCACTACGTCACGTACGAGAAGGGCAATGCCACAGAGTACGTTGAGGCAGAAAAGCCACGCGTCATGATTCTTTCCGCTGGTCCTAACCGTATTGGTCAGGGCATTGAGTTTGACTACTGCTGCGTACATGCTGCTTACGCTCTTCGCGAGCAGGGCTATGAGACGGTCATGGTCAACTGCAACCCAGAGACCGTCTCAACAGACTACGACACCTCTGATCGCCTATATTTCCAGCCTCTGACCTTTGAAGATGTCATGGACGTTATTGAGGTTGAGAAGCCAGAAGGCGTCATTGTCACCCTTGGTGGCCAGACGCCAATCAAGCTGGCACGCGCCTTGAAGGACGCCGGCGTTCCTATCATGGGTACTCAGCCAGAGGCAATTGACCTGGCAGAAGACCGCGACCGCTTCGCAGCCCTTCTTGACCGCCTGAACATTGCCTGCCCACCATCGGCAGTTGCTTCTACCATGGACGAGGCTCGCGACGCTGCACGCCGCATTGGCTACCCACTGATTGTCCGCCCAAGCTACGTCCTTGGTGGTCGCGGTATGGCCATTGTCTACGACGACTCCGACCTGGTCACCTACATGGAGTCCGCGACGCACGTCACGCCAGATCGTCCTGTCTACCTGGACGCCTTCCTGGAGGACGCCATTGAGCTGGACGTTGACGCTCTCTGCGACACCGAGGAGTGCTACGTAGGCTCCGTCCTGGAGCACATCGAGGAGTGCGGTATTCACTCTGGCGACTCCGCCTGCTGCTGGCCGCCCTTCTCGCTCTCTGAAAAGATTGTTGATCAGATTAGAGATATCACCAAAAAGCTTGCACTTGCCTGTGGCATTCGAGGTCTCCTGAACATCCAGTACGCCGTTCGCGACGAGCACGTCTTTGTCATCGAGCTCAACCCTCGCGCTTCTAGAACCGTGCCATTCTCGTCTAAGGCAACAGGCGTCTCCCTGGCCAAATACGCATCTCGCATCATGGCTGGCGAGAAGATCAGCGAGCTCAGAGCACAGGGTCTGCTCCCTGATGAGAACCGTACCGTCGACTACTACGCAGTCAAAGAGGCGGTTATGCCTTGGTCTAGGTTCCCTGGTGCTGACTCAATCCTTGGTCCAGAGATGAAGTCTACCGGTGAGGTCATGGGCATTGCCCGCACCTTCCCAGCAGCGTACGCAAAGACTCGTGAGGCAGTTGAGAACAAGCTACCTGAGCAGGGCTCCGTCTTCATCAGTGTGTGTGACCGCGATAAACGCGCTATTGCTCCTGTTGCTATGGCTCTGGAGAACCTTGGCTATGGCATCTACACCACGGGCGGTACCGCAAAGACGCTGCGTGCGGCCGGAATTGACTGCACTACCGTCAATCGCATTTCCGATGGTCATCCAAACGTTGTTGACCTTATGCGCGATAAGACCGTCAGCTTCATCATCAATACGCCTCATGGTCACGAGGCTCACAGCGACGGTACCAAGATGCGCGCAGAAGCTGTCAGCCAGGGCATTACCTGCGTCACCGCAATGTCTGCAGCTACCGCTCTTATCCAGGCACTTGCGGCAGCAAGAAAGAGTGAGCCAGAGACCTTTGCACTACAAGATCTCTAAAACGTGCTTGGAGAATGAGCTTTCTACTTGAACAAGACCGGTCTTGAAAAAGGCCGGTCTTTTTTTCGTGAGGGAAGTGTTTAGAATGCGAAGTTCTCCTAGTGAAGAGCGCAAAAGTTTGTTATTATTGCAAGGCTGCATAAATATGCGGGCGTGGCGGAACTGGCAGACGCGCTAGATTTAGGTTCTAGTGGACTAAGTCCGTGGGGGTTCGATTCCCTCCGCCCGCACCATGCAGAAATTTGGTTAAGAGCTGGTACGCCAGCATTTTTTACGAGACACTGGAGGAACGTTGAACATCACCGTTACCGCAGATAAGCCAGTTGACGAGAAACTCACCGTCAAGGTTACAGTTCCTGCTGCAGAGGTAGACGCTGCCATTAAGCAGGCTTACAAGGACATTGCAAACAAGTATTCCTTCCAGGGTTTCCGCAAGGGCCGCGCACCTCGTCCTGTCATTGACGGCATTGTTGGCCGCGAGGCAGTCCTTGCTCAGGCAACCAACGATCTTCTCGGCGCAGCAGAGCCACAGCTTCTTGAGGAGCTTGACCTTGTTCCTGTCGGCCGTGGTGATTACAACCAGGATGCAGACCTTCCTGTTGAGGGCCAGGATTACTCCTATGAGGTAGTCTTCAACGTTCGTCCTGAGGCTAAGCTTGACTCTTACGATGCTCCTGCAATCAACATGCCTCCAAATGAGGCAACTGAGGCTGAGGTTGATCACCAGATTAAGCAGCTTCTGTCTTACCAGGCTAAGTTTGAGAACACCAAGGAAAAGCGCGCTGTCAAAGAGGGCGACACCATTGGTGTAGACATCAAGAACATTGAGGGCGCTGCTCACATGGAGGGCGAGGACCGCGTTCTTACCCTTAATGGCACTCAGGCTCCAAAGGAGCTTGAGGAGGCACTCATCGGCATGAAGCCAGGTGAGGAGAAAGAGGTCAAGTGGACTCACAGCCACACTCACGGCGATGAGGTTCACTCTCACGATTACGATATCAACGTCAAGGTTGTTGCTCACAAGAAGTCCGTCACTCCAGAGCTGACTGACGAGCTTGCAAAGAACACCTTTGGTTATGACACTGTCGAGAAACTCCGTGAGGCTGTTAAGTCTGAGATTGAGTCCGACAAGAAGAATTCTCTTCCAACTCTTAAAGAGGACCGCGTTGTTGAGGCTGTAGGCAAGCGTCTTCAGCTTGACGAGGTTCCAGAGGAGTACAAGAACGAGGTCTTCAACGAGATTGCTCAGGAGTTCCTGAATGGTCTTCAGCAGCAGGGTATGAGCCTTGATATGTTCCTGGCTGCACGCGGCATTAAGACCGATGACTTCATCTCCGATCTTCGCGTTCAGGCTGAGGAGCGTGCACGTCAGTCCCTGGCTCTTGACGCAGTAGCTGCAGAGCTTAAGCTTGAGGCAACTGAGGAGGACATCCGCGCAGAGTTTGAGCGCGCTGGTGTTCCTAACGTTGAGTCTGCAATTGAGGAGTGGCGCAAGGCTGGCCGTCTTCCTGCAATCCGTGAGTCCATCCGTCGTTCCAAGGCTCTTGATTGGCTGCGCGACAACGCAACCGTCACCGTTGTCGACGAGATTGCTGAGGCTGCTAAGGAAGAGCAGAAGGCAGAGAAGAAGCCTGCTAAGAAGGCTCCTGCTAAGAAGAAGGCAGCTAAGAAGGACGAGGACGCAGAGAAGGACGCTGAGTAGTCCGCAACTGGTTGGGTTTCTCGCCAGAAAGACTGCGCCAAAAGTTGCAGTTACTTTGAATTTTTCATACCCCGGGTTAGAGACATGCTTCCCGGGGTATGTTTCTAAGGAAAGACCTTTGAAGGAGGATTATGCATTATCCAACAAACATTCCAACTATTCCGTATGTTATTGAGCAGACTCCTCGTGGTGAGCGTAGCTATGACATCTACTCCAGACTGCTCAACGATCGTATTGTTTTCTTGGGTGAGCCGGTAACGCGCGATTCTGCAAATCTTGTTATTGCGCAGCTTTTGCATCTTGAGAGCCAGGACCCAGATAAAGACATTTCTCTCTACATTGACTCTCCTGGTGGAGACGTTTATGCAGGCCTGGGCATTCTTGACACCATGAATTTCATCAAGCCTGATGTTTCTACTATCTGCGTTGGTATGGCAGCGTCAATGGGTGCTGTTCTTCTTGCAGCCGGCGCAAAGGGCAAACGTCTTGCGCTTCCTAACTCTATGGTTATGATTCACCAGCCATCCAGTGGCGTTCAGGGTCAGCAGACTGATATTCAGATTGTTGCAGATGAGACAAAGTGGATTCGCCAGCGCATCAATGAGCTGCTTTCGGATTATACTGGACAACCTATCGAGAAGATCAATGTAGACACCGAGCGCGATAATTATCTTCGTGCACAGGAGGCCTGTGACTACGGTCTGGTAGACCGCGTTATTTCTTCTCGTAACGACCAATAATTGTTCTTGTATCGAGGGTTTAAGTTATGGCTAAAGACCAGGACTTCTCGCCTTTTGGCGGATTAGATGAGATGCACTGTTCTTTCTGCGGAAAGAGTAGGTCGCAGGTAAATAAGCTTATCCAGGGCCCTGGTGGCGTCTGCATTTGCGATGAATGTGTCTCTACCTGCTCAGATATGATTGATGAGTCTCTTGGCTTTGATGAAGAGTCAGAGATTGAAACTCACTCTGATGAGCCCGTTATCAAAGACCTGCCAACTCCGCATGAGATTTACGATGAGCTGTCCCAGTACGTAATGGGTCAGGAAGACGCTAAGCGTGCTATGTCGGTTGCGGTGTATAACCACTATCGTCGTATTCTTTCAGGCAACGATGAGCCTCAGGAGGGCCAGGAGGATGTAGAGATTGCAAAGTCCAACATCTTGCTACTGGGTCCAACTGGTACTGGTAAAACCTTACTTGCTCAGACGCTTGCTCGTTTTCTTGAGGTTCCGTTTGCTATTGCTGACGCAACAACCCTTACCGAAGCTGGTTACGTTGGTGAAGATGTCGAGAATATCCTGCTTAAGCTCATTACTGCTGCAGATGGCGATGTTGAGCGCGCTCAGGTAGGTATTGTCTACATCGATGAGATTGATAAGATTGCTCGCAAGGCCGAGAACCTCTCTATTACTCGTGACGTTTCTGGTGAGGGTGTTCAGCAGGCACTTCTGAAGATTCTTGAGGGTACCGTTGCTAGTGTTCCTCCTACAGGAGGCCGTAAGCATCCTCAGCAGGAGCTTATTCACATTGATACCACCAACATCTTGTTTATCTGTGGTGGCGCTTTTGTTGGTCTGGATAAGATTGTTGCTGATCGTATTGGTAAAAAGGGAATTGGCTTTAACTCTGATGTTGCTCAGAATGTCAAAGAAGGTGAGTCTGAGCTTATTGCCAAGGTAATGCCTCAGGACCTTCACAGATTTGGCATGATTCCAGAGCTTTTGGGCCGTATTCCAGTTATCACTTCTACTCGTGAGCTTGGTGAGGAAGATCTGATGAGCATTCTCACAGATCCAAAGAATGCTCTTACCAAGCAGTACAAGCGCATGTTTGAGCTTGAGGGCGTAGATTTGGAGTTTACTGAGGATTCGCTCAGAGAGATTGCCAAGAAGGCTCTAGCTCGCGGCACCGGTGCTCGTGGTCTTCGTGCAATTTGCGAGTCCACACTGCAAGAGACCATGTTTGATCTGCCATCAGATTTGGATATCACCAAGGTTGTGGTCACTCCAGAAAGTGTTGGCGGAGAAAACGCTCCAGAAATCATTAAGGGCAAAAAGGGTTAACAACTTAGTAAAAATCAATTGGTTGTTTATTTTGCGCACCGCTTTGGCGGTGCGTTTTTCTATTCCAAAATGTAATAACAACTATGAAAA
>CALHDX010000076.1:0-18895 GCA_938023105.1 uncultured Atopobium sp. | reverse complement strand
ATTTACCTATAGTTAAATCTTTTATATGACGCTATTCATTTTCTAGCATATTAGATGAAGTTTATGCATAGAGATGCATATCAGGCAGTGTGACCGCCTAGCTGCCTGCTATCTTGATTAAGAACATGTCGATTCTTCAGCAGAACACAAGAAAGCTGCGCTATTTTGTGCGCCAGGCCTAAAAGCCGACGCTAACACGCTGCAGAATCATAATCACCCGCATATGAACTGCCTCCCATTTCTTATGTCCAAGAAATGGGAGGCAGTTCAGAATTAATCTCACAGGCTCTTTTACGTTTAACTTACGTTGTTGTAGCGTGCGTTACTGAACGCGCTTCTTACCAAGAACACCAGCTGCAATAAGAACAGAAGATGCAGCTGCTACAGACACTGCAGCAAAGAAAGCATCACCAGTTGCAGGAAGCTTAGGCTCCTTCTTCTTTGGTTGCTTTGGCTTCTTAGGAGTCTCTGAAGGTGGAGTGGTTGGAGTTGGAGGAATGTGAGTATTAGTAATAGTAAAGCCACTGGTAACATCACCTGTTACCTCAGCGGTATATCCCTCAACCTCATCCTCAACAACGGTGTACGTAATAGCTGTGGTAGTGCCAGCCTGATTCTTATCGAGGTTGCTAAATGTTGCAGTCCAACCATTTGCGTCAGAGAGAACCTCACTCTTACCAGTGTCTACGCCGTCTGCATAAAGGTGTACGGTAACTGAAGTAGGACGAGTGCCGTCAACGTTATTCTGATCATCCCAGACCTTAGACACAGAAACACTTACCTGCTGATCACCAGTTGCAGTACCGGCACCGCGAGGGTTAATCCACCAACCTTCACGAGTGAAGTTATCAGTGTTGCCATCAAAATCAAGAGTTGCTCTATTGTCTACCTGGGTAACGTTGGCTGGAACAATGGTCTTGTACTCAAGCCAGCAATCCTGGATAAGTGGTTGGAAACCAGCAAAGTTAACCTGATTATTGAGTCGAGCAAAATCAAGAGTGTAACCATTAGGAGTAAAGGTAATTGCAGGAAGAATCTGATCTGCAGAAAGAGTCTGAACAGCACCGTTAACAAGGTGGAGAACAAAAGAGTGCTTAAGATATGGACCAGCAAGCTCATCTGAAGGATTAACGCCAGTACCCGTAAGCTTTGATGCATCAACGGTATAAGGATTTACAATCTGATCCTTAACAGTGGCATTAAGCAGACCAACCTGGGTGATATCAGATGGAGTTAGGTTAACAACCCAGCTGGTAACGTAATAATCATTTCCAGTTGTAATAGTTGCACCAGAAGGAAGTGTATAGGTTGTCTCTGCAGTTGCGCCAGTTCTGTTGTACTTAGTAATTGCAGTATCCATTGCAGCAATAGAACCGCCATACGTCATGTTAAGGCTGGTGTTACCAATATTGAGCGTAGTGCTACCATTGCCTCTCCGTGCAATTTCGCTTGACCAATTAAGCGAGAAAGACATCTGGCCATGAACGTTAAGGAGACCCGCAATATTGTTATTGAAGGTAACAGTCATGGTATTAGGGTTACTGGTAGGAGTTGCAGTACCAACAGAAATACTATTTCCGTTTGCATCTACACCCATAACCTCAAAAGGAGCTGGAGTGTTATTCTCTAGCTCTGCAGGAAGCATAATAGTAAAGGTATCACCTGGTTGTGCAGGGGCACCATTGTTGAGTGCATAATCAAAACTAACGCGCACGTTACTACCAACTAATGTTGTATAGCTAGCATTTGAAATAGTTGGTGTGTACTCAACAGCTTGTGCCTTTGTGTTGAATACAGTGAGCGCGGCAAATACAGTGAGCACAAACATAACTGCAAAGCTCAAAGACCTGCTAACTAAACCCTTAGACTGCATGATGCTCCTCACAGCTAGTTCAAAGATTTATTTATCTGCACACAAATAGCTGTACAAAACAATAAGATTTCTTTGAAACTCTAACTTCTTACTTAAAAAATATAAAGTTCTAAAGTACTAGTGTCAAAGAACTATCTATATCTTCATAAAAAACTCCCGCATAAAGTGCGGGAGTTTTTCAAAAATATCAGAGTGTAAGCAAAACTTACTTGCCCAAAAGCTCCTGAACGTCAAGAGCGATCATGTACTCCTCGTTAGTAGGAACAACCAGGACGCGTACCTTTGAATCTGGAGCAGAGATGTCACGGATTTCACCGGAGCGAACCTTGTTCTTCTCCTCATCAATCTTGACGCCCATCCATTCAAGCTCTTTAACAACGCCAAGACGCATCTCATCGGAGTTCTCACCAATACCAGCAGAGAATGCCATGGTATCAAAGCCATGCATAGCCTGAGCCATCTCCATGATGAGCTGAGACGTACGATAATAGAACATATCAAGTGCAAGCAGACAGTCCTTATCGCCAGCGTGAGCGCCATCCTCAATATCACGAGAATCAGAGTGACCAGACAGAGCGAGAAGACCAGACTGCTTGTTCATCATAGTGTCAATCTCATCGATGGAGTAGCCGCCAACGCGAGAGAGATAGAAGACAGTAGCTGGGTCAATAGTGCCGCAACGAGTACCCATGATAAGGCCATCGAGTGGAGTGAGACCCATGGTGGTCTCAAGATCGCGACCGTCCTCAATAGCGGAAAGAGAAGCGCCAGAACCTAGGTGGCAGCTGACCAGCTTATGAGTCTGACCATTGGTGAACTCATTGGTTGCACGCCAAATGTAGCGGTGAGAAGTACCGTGAGCACCGTACTTACGAACGTGATACTTGTCAACGACATCGCGAGGAAGAGCATAGCGATGTGCCTTCTCTGGCATATTGAAGTGGAAAGAAGTATCGCAAACGATTACATTGCCGACCTCTGGGAAGAGTTCGCGGCAAATCTCAATAACATCAGCTTCAGCATAGTTATGAAGAGGAGCAAGTGGAGCAACCTCACGAACCTGAGCCAAGACCTTATCGTCTACAACAGCAGACTCTGGGAAGTACCAACCACCCTGAACAACACGGTGACCAATGCCATCGATTGGCTTATCAATAGTCTTAAGGATGTCAAAAACATGCTTAATAGCAGTCTTGTGATCAGGAAGAGCAACCTCAAGCTTCTGCTTCTCTCCACCAAGCTCCTCGTGACCAACAAAAGAACCTTCGATACCGATACGCTCGCAGTTTCCTTTTGCGTAAACCTCGCGGGTGTCAACGTCAAGAAGCTGATACTTAAGAGATGAGCTACCTGCGTTGATAACCAGTACGTTCATGTGACTCCTCTTTCCGTGAAGCAGTGCAGACTATTAAGTCTTCCTCTCCTACTTCAAATAAACATAACCGCATGACATCATAAACCCCAAGATACCCCGGAGTTAAATAGACGAGCAAAAAACTTGAATATTTTTATTCTTCACCCATTGAATCATTAAGTTGTCTGCCACCCAAAACATGGAAGTGGACGTGATTGACTGTCTGACCACCATGCTCTCCAGTGTTGGTAACAACGCGGAATCCAGTCTCCTTAATTCCTGTCTTTTCTGTTACCGCAGCTATAGCCTTAGTAACACTTTCAAGGGTTGCAGCAGGAATACCATCAATAATGTTGTCGTAGTGGTTCTTAGGTACAACAAGAACGTGAACAGGAGTAATAGGATTTAGGTCATTAAAAGCTACAACGTTTTCATCCTCATAGAGAAACTCTGTAGGGATTTCTTTGTTAGCAAGCTTACAAAAAATGCAATCAGACATAACCTCTCCTTTACTCGTCTAAATATGCAGTAGAAGGTGCTGCGGTTGTATCAGTAATTGCAGCTCCTGCCTGAGACTCGTCAAGCAAAACCTTTACCTTTTGCTCAGCGGTATCAAGCCTTCCACGCAAGTCTTTTACAAGCTCAACACCACGAGCATACAGAGCCAAAGACTCCTCGAGCTCCAAATCTGTGCCCTCAAGCTTACGAACAATCTGCTCAAGCTCAATAGAAGCATCTTTAAAAGTCAGCTCTTCGGTCTTCTTAGTATCCATGTTGTTCCCCTTATCTATGAAAGCTCAATATCAGAAACAGTTGCCTTAATAGTTCCATCCGTCATTTTGACCAGCAAAGAGTCTCCAACCGAGGCGTCTTTGGCCGTTTTAATGACAGACCCTTTTTCATCTTGGACATACGCATATCCCCTTGTAAGAACCTTTAGAGGAGAAAGCGCATCTAATTTACCTGCAAGCGAAGACAGCAAAGCCTCATGTGGATGGAGCATGGCAGCACTAGCTCTGGTTAGCCTTTGTGACTCAACAGAAAGCGTCTCTTTCTTTCTTGCAAGAAGCGCTGGCAGAGCGTCCATAAGCCTTTGCTCAGTCTGATTAAGGTCTTCTATTCTTGTAGAAATAATATAAGCAGGATCTTTCAAACAAGGACGGTCAGACAACTTTTCTAACTGGAATTTTTTACTTGCTAGAGCATTTTTCATTGCCAAGTTAGAGCGTTGCTCAACAGATGCAAGTCCCGTTTTATAGAACTGCAAAATCTTTCTTGTAGCATTTCCAAGGCGAGAAATTCTGTTGTTAAACGTAGTTTGTAACTCACTAATAGCGGGAGCCACAGACTCTGCAGCAGCAGTTGGCGTTGAGGTCCTTCTATCAGAAACCATATCTGCAATGGTGGTATCGGGCTCATGACCAATGCCCGTGATAACAGGAACTGGACATGCAGCAATAGCGCGAGCCACTCCCTCGTCATTGAAACACATAAGATCTTCAAATGAGCCACCACCACGCACCAGCAAGATTGCATCTGGTCGTGTAGTTGCAGCAACCTGGAGAGCTCTAATAATAGTTGCAGGTGCATGAGTACCTTGAACAGCACAGCCAGATACCTCAAGCTCTACAAGAGGGTTTCTGCGCGCAAGCGTACGCTTAACATCATCAATAACGCTGCCAGAAAGTGAAGTAACTACACCAATGCGTGTGCAAAACTCTGGAATGTAGCGCTTTCTGGAAATGTCTGTAAGACCCTCTTTTTCTAGCTTTTTAGCAAGCTGTGCCACCTTTTGGCGAAGGTCTCCTTCTCCGGCAATCTGAATAGTACGCGCATGAAAAGAAAGCTTGCCGCTTGAAGCGTAAATATCAAACTTTCCTGTCATCTGGATTTTCATACCATCTTGCAACGTAATGCCGCTAGCAGCATAAATCTTTGACCAGACAATAACTGCCATGGAACTGACAGGGTCTTTTACGTCAAAGTAACAATGCCCAGACTTGTAGTTTGGACCCCTAAATCCAGAAACTTCACCGACCACCGTCATAGATGGCATTGAGGCAACTTCATTTTTTGCAAAGAGCACCGCATCAGATACTGAAAGAACAGAATCTTCTTTCTCTTGAATTTGATCCATTACTAATTCCTGCTTCTGGAAGAACCAAGCAGATATAGAAGCTGGAGTGCAGAAACCATTGCAGCGGCTACGTAAGTAAGAGCAGCGGCAATCAGTACCTTTTTAGCGCCATTGTAGTCAAAGTCCGCAGGAGCGTTTGCCTTCAAAAAGGCCAATCCACGCCTTGAAGCATCAATCTCTACAGGAAGCGTAACTATATGGAATAAGAAGGTAAATGCATACAGCCAAATTGCTAGCACGGTCATGCCTGAAACATTTAGCAAGACACCAGCAATAAAGACATAGATCCATGCTGCGGATGCTAAATTAACAACAGGAACAAGAGCGGAACGAACGCGAGATGGCATGTACATCTTAGCGGTCTGAACAGCATGACCTGCTTCATGACAAGAAACAGCAACTGAAGCTACGCTACCCTCAGAGAAGTTTGCATCAGAGAGGTGCAGGCAATTGTCGCGTGGATCAAAGTTATCGGTGAGCTCACCAGAAATGCTCTTGATGCCAACATTGGCTGCTCCGTTGGTATCCATCATGGTACGAGCAACAGAAGCACCGGTGGCATTAAACCCTGAAGGAACTAGAGAATACTTTTTAAATTCATGTTTGATGTACCACTGAGTACCCAATCCGAGCACCAACGAGGCAACTACTAGAACAACGTATGGGATAAACGCACCTGAGTAATACATATTTTTCTCCTATCTTTGTATAGAGATGAGTATACCCAACTCACCGGACAAAAAGTCAGGTTTGTAAGAGTAATCATGCTTGGCCCTAGGTAAAACGCTGCTTTTACAGTAGCTCTACTCGACCATTTTTAACTGTTAGTCCTACCTCGCCATTGAGTAGTCCAACAAGCTGTTTACCTACTAATTGATAACGCCATCCAGTTTTAAGTCTTGCGTCAGCCTTGTCCAAAAGCAAATCAGTAAGATCATCTTTATTGGCAATTAACGGAGATGCAATTCCCTCTTTTTCTGAAACAATCCTGATAAGAGCATACATAAGCTCAACAACACCTTCAGAGCCAGCTGAAGGATGAGCGTGATGCTCGATTTTTGGACACTGATCTGCGGGCGTCTTTTGTCCACACTTAATTGCATCTAGAAGATGCACTACCCCACCTTGAGAGATTTGCTCAGTGCCGCGGATTTTGCGCAGTCTATCTGGTGTTGTAGGAACACGGCGACAAATCTCAATAATGAGTTCGTCAGAAAGCACCCACTTGCGTGGAACGTCTCTTTTAGCAGCAGTTTCTTCTCGCCAGGCGCACACCTCTCGAGCAATAGCAAGTTGTCTGCGCGTAAGCGAGCCAGAACGTTTTAAACGGAGATATGCCTGATAGGGGTCTCGACGATACTGCTCAATATTAGTATGCTGGTCCATCTCTGGCTTTACCCAGCTCAGACGATCAAGCTTGATGAGCTTCTCGACCATTTGATTGTAGATTGCGGGAAGATATCTCACGTCATCCTCGGCATATACCAGCTGCTCTTTATCAAGAGGTCGCTTTGACCAGTCTGTTAAAGACTCAGCCTTAGCAAGCTTAACGTTAGCAAAATTTTCTACCAGACCGGCGTAACTCACCTGCTGACGCATGCCCAAAAATGCAGCTGCTACCTGCGTATCAAATACAGGAGCGCATGCGCAATCCATTTTTTCTAGCAAGACTTCAAGGTCTTGTGAGCACGCGTGAAAAATCTTGACAATCTGCGGATTTTCCAGGAGCTCTTTAAGCGGAGTTAGGTCATCAATAAGCAAGGGATCAATCGCAGCAATCTCTGAACCTGTGGAAACCTGTACCAGGCAAAGCTTAGGAAAGTAGGTTTTCTCGCGAAGAAACTCCGTATCAACTGCAAGGATATGCGAAGTCTTTGCTCGCTCACAAAATGCGGAAAGTTCTTCTGAGGTTGCTATATACAATGCGTCCATCCAATTGCCGATTAAGTATCTAACGTAAAGCGATACACTCATACGTATCAAAATGATATACCAGCTTGTCGCAAATCTTCGGAGGATATATGAGAACCCTCATCATTCACAATCCTTGCTCGGGTTTTAGCTCTGATGCAATCTTTGAATTTGAGCGCGCTCTTCTGAAAAGCGGCGACGAATGCCTGGTAAAGCTAGTTGAAAGCCATTGGCGCACAGATGAGGTTCTGAGTTCTGTTCAGCCTGAAGATTTTGACGTAGTGGTGCTCTCGGGCGGAGATGGAACCGTATCTAGCCTGCTCTACGGCCTTAGAGGATGCCAGACACCTATTCTTGTCTTCCCTTCTGGAACTGCTAATCTTCTGGCAGCAAGTATTGGAAACGCTCCTGAACCTAACGCACTGGCGCTGGCCTGCAGAAACCTTCAGACCGCTCAACTTGATCTGGGTGAGATTACCTGGACCACAGTATCGGGAGAAACCCATGTAGCTGGAGTTCCTTTAATGGCCGGTACAGGCCTTGACGCAGAAATTATGCGTTCAGCTATCCCCCACAAACAAACCTTTGGAGAAGCTGCGTACTTTACTGCGGCCCTAGCCAACCTTATGCCGCCAGTACACGACTTCAAAATTACCGTTGACGGCAAAGTACATGAGCTTCAGGGCATTGGCTGCCTTATTGCAAACAGCTCCATGATGCAAGCAGGAATTGAATTAGCCCCTGGTAATCGCATGAATGACGGTCTGCTTGAGGTTATTGTCATTGAGACTCACATGACTGCAAAGCTGGTATGCCCACTGCTTTCTGGCTTCTTTGATCGCACGGGAGACTCGCTTGGTAGGCCCTACCTCAATAGCTTTAGCGGAAAAGAAATTACCGTTGAATCAACAGCGCCTATGCCACTGGAAGTAAATGGCGAGGTCACCTGCCACGACATCTACGCCTATTCTGCTAGGTGTCTTCCTGGCGCGGTAAACGTTGTAGTGGACCACATGAGCCCTTACAGTAAGAAAGCATAAGAGCAGTTAAGCAGCACAATAGACGCCGCCAAAGCTTGCATTTTCTATTCTTTCGTTTTCGTAACATTCAGCCAAAAAGATTGCACGTAACCGTCAGATTAACTAATCTTTTATAGATACATTGCTAAGGTACGCTCACGATTTTCTAATGTGTGCGCACAGTTGATGGGATATTTTTTGGTTGACGTTTCTAAAATTCGCGAGAGGTTCGATGAGCTTTCGGCTCCTATTCTGAAGTCCGGAAGACTCTATCAGCTTGCAACTTTTACACAACATGGAACTACCAGCACGCTCGACCACGTTATTGCGGTTGCTTATAGCAGTCTTGCCTTTGCCATGAATGCTGGCATCAAAGTTGACGAGCATGCCCTTGTACGTGGCGCGCTTCTTCATGACTACTACCTCTATGATTGGCACGATCACGAGGCCGCGCCAGACAACTGGCACGGATTTACGCACCCTCGCCATGCACTTGATAATGCCCGCGAGGATTTCCCTGATTTAACCCCTGTTGAGGAAGACATCATCTTGCATCACATGTTTCCTCTGGTTCCTATTCCACCTCATACCAAAGAGGCTTGGATTGTAACAACTTGCGATAAAGCTTGTTCAACTGCAGAAACACTAACAGGCAATCCATACAAAAAAGATGGTTTCCGCCCAACGGGTTTCTCGACACCTGAAAGCGATTTTCAGGGCACAACAAACAGTGAGTCAGATGAGTTTAACGACTACATGGATTACGGAAACCTCTCGTGAGCACTATGGCTGAGACACTGCGTACGCTCTTTGCACTCGATAAGAATATTGAGCTCTTTGTGCAGCATCTGCCTCAGATGGTCATAATTTTTGCGCTGATTTCTTTTGGTGGTTGGGTATACGAGACCATTTACTGCTCCGTTGTTGAGGGAGAATTTACCAAGCGCGGTTTTCTTTTTGGTCCTACCTGCCCTATTTATGGCATTGGAGCGATTGCAGAATGGCTGGTACTAGGCCAGATTTCTAATCCAATTATTGTCTTTATCATTGGTGCAGTTTTAGCCACAGTTATTGAGTACTCGACCGGCCTCTTTTTGGAGCGTCGCTTTAAAAAGAAGTGGTGGGACTACTCCATGTTTAAGTTCAACTTGCATGGCCGAATTTGTCCCCAGGCCAGCGCGGTGTTTGGTGCGTTTTCTGTAACATCAGTCTTTGTGCTCGTTCCAACGATGCTTAATATTTTGATGATTTTCTCCAAGCACACTGTCTCGGTTGTGGCGTTTATTGTGGTTACGCTTTATTTTTTGGACACGGTTGCTAGCCTTCTTTGGAATGGGCCTACTACCCATCACAAAGTTGAAGCCGCAGCTCAAGATGCATCAATGAAGGTTGAAGAAGCCGCTCAGAATGCTTCGCAAAAAGTAAGCGCTGCGGCACAAAACGCATCGCAGAAAGCAAACGCAGCAGCTCAAAAGGCAAATGCGGCGGCCCAGAATGCAACTCTTATTGCTACCCAAAAGGCTCAACAGGTTTCACAAAAAGTCCAGGTAACTAAGCAGAAACTTGACGATACCACGCAAAAAGTCAGAGACCGCTTGCCGGGTTCGTTCCCATGGGACAACTAGACGGGTTTCTCGGCATATTGTAATACCTCAGCAAACGCTGATTTCGAGTTTGGATTTGTATGTACACCATTGAAAGTAGAGTTAGATATAGCGAGTGCGATGAGACCGGAAAGCTTTCCCTGGTAGGCGTTATGAACTATCTGCAGGACTGCTCGACGTTCCACTCAGAAGATATTGGCCGCGGCTTTAAGCAGCTGACCAGCGAGGGGTACGCATGGGTTCTGGCAACGTGGCAAATTCAAGTTGACCGCCTTCCCCAGTTTGGCGAGAAGATCTGCGTAGGTACCTGGTCATATCAGATGAAGGGTCTTCAAGCATCAAGGTCGTTTGTTATTAATGATGCAGACGGCGCGACCATCGTAAAAGCGGACTCTACCTGGTATTTGATGGATATCAATGAAGGCAAGGCGGCTCGTGTTCCAGAAAGCGAGAGCGTCTACATTACCGGCGAGCCTCGCGTAGATTTGCCACCAACTCCTCGAAAAATTGCACTTGAGGGAAATGCTGTTGATGGTCCAGCCATTCTTGTTTCCCAGCAGCATCTGGATACAAACAAGCACGTTAATAATGCTCAGTACGTGCTCATGGCTGTTGACACGCTTGTGGCTCTTGGCTATTCTCACAAGCTGCGCCGTATTGTGGTTCAGTACAGAAGTCAGGCACGCTTGGGCGACACCATTACTCCCCAGGTATACACCGATGAGACGGGTTTCTCGGTAGTGCTCAAAGATGCCGAGAGTTCCACCGTCTTTGCAACAGTCAGGCTGGAGGGATAACATGGCCGAGGCCAAAACAGTCAATGTAGCTGCAGCTATCTTCTATAAAGATAACAAAATTCTTGCCGCTTGTAGAGCTGATGCGGATAATGCTGGCTTCTGGGAGTTTCCTGGCGGAAAAGTTGAGGCCGGAGAGACCTCCGAGCAGGCCTTACGTCGAGAAATTCAGGAAGAGCTGCACTGTAGCGTGCAGGCAGCGTTTTTCTATGACACGGTAACTTACTCCTACCCCGCCTTTGACCTGCATATGGATTGTTATATCTGCACGCTGGGCGAGTCTGAAAAGCCAGTTGCGGACCCAGAGATTCACTCGGAGCTTCGTTGGCTTGCTCAAAACGAGCTGCTTGAAGTGCAGTGGCTTCCCGCGGACATTGAGCTTATCAAGCAGCTTGGCACGTTCTGGAACGACATCTTTGCGTCGCAGCACCTGTAGGAGCTACGGATGCGTGAGCCGCGAGTGCGAGCGCTGTAGGCGCGGATGTTGCGGGTGTAAGCGAGCTGTAGGCGCGTAAGCCGCGGACGAGCGAGCGCTGCGGGCGCGGATGCTGCGGGTGTAAGCGAGTTGCAGGCGCGAACAAGTCGTCGTGTTCAAAATACTTTGCAGAGAATGTGGAGTGACAAAAAGAGGGGTTTCTCGCCATGAAATCCTTGGGCGACGACGGGTATCATCAAAGTGTAAGCGTTTGATTGAGGATTGATGGCAAAGAAAGACGACAACCAAGATACCAGGGACAACAGGCATGAATTTGGCGGCGAGGGCCCTGACTTTGACCCAAACGATCCGTCGCAGATGCCTGACGGCTCTCCTTTCCCTGCAGGCTTGCTATTTTTTATAGTTATTATGCTGCTCTCGGGACTGGGACGTTCTTGTGTTTCGAGCAATCAGACTTCCTCAAGCCCGCTTTTTGGGGACCCCTACAGCGCTTATACTGACAGCAACTGGTAATGTACTTGGAAAAGACTTGCTATACGTACAACTAGCAGGTGTTTATTCCATTTTGAACGGTATTTTGAAGGATTGAATATGAGCAAAGCAGATCGCATTTTTATTGATATGTGCTCCGACATTATTGAAAACGGCACCACCACCGAGGGCGAGAAGGTCCGTCCTACCTGGGAAGATGGTACCTCCGCATACACAATCAAGAAGTTTGGCGTCTGCAATCGCTATGATTTGCGCGAGGAGTTTCCAGCGCTGACGCTTCGTCGCACTGCGCTCAAGAGCGCCATGGACGAGGTTCTGTGGATTTACCAGAAGAAGTCCAACAACGTTAACGACCTCAACTCTCACATCTGGGATTCGTGGGCTGATGAGTCTGGCTCCATTGGCAAAGCTTACGGTTATCAGGTTGGACAGGTTTCTCACTATGCTGACGGCGATTATGACCAGATGGATCGCGTACTCAAGGATCTCAAAGAGAATCCGTTCAGCCGTCGTATTATGACCAACCTGTATACCTTTGCCGACCTCTCGGAGATGAACCTCTACCCTTGCGCATTCAACGCAATCTATAACGTTACTCAGGAAGCAGGTAAGGACAAGCCTACACTTAACCTGCTGCTTGTTCAGCGTAGCCAGGATATTCTTGCAGCTAACAACTGGAATGTTTGCCAGTATGCTATCTTGCTCATGATGGTTGCGCAGGTCAGCGGCATGGAGGCTGGTGAGCTGGTTCACATGATTGCCGATGCTCACATTTACGATCGCCACGTTGACATTGTTAAAGAATTGATTTCTCGCCCCACCTTTGATGCGCCAAAGGTGAGCCTGAACCCTAACGTCACCAACTTCTACGACTTCACTACTGACGACCTCATTGTCGAGGATTATCAGCACGGTCCACAGATCAAGAACATTCCGATTGCGGTTTAGGCGCAGTTGCTGCGGACGCGCCCGAGCGGATACTCAAGCTAACATCATCATTTCATTTAAGACGATACTTGCCAGGAGAACCACATGAACGCAATTGTTTCTGTAACACGCGATTGGGGCATCGGATGCGACGGAGATCTTCTCATCCCCAACAAGGCCGACATGAAGTATTTTGTTGAGCACACGCGCGGTTGCACGGTTGTCATGGGCAGAAAGACGCTGGAGAGCTTCCCTGGTGGACCGCTTAAAGGTCGCCGCAACATTGTCATTTCTAGAAATGCCGATTACCAGGTCGAAGGCGTTGAGGTGGTGTCGTCGGCAGAGGAAGCGCTTCGTTTAGTTGCGGATGAAGCTCCCGAGAAGGTCTGGCTTCTTGGTGGAGCTTCAATTTACCGCGCTCTTCTCGACAAGTGCTCTTACGCGTACATCACGAAGCACGACACCGTGGTTGAGGCGGACACGTACTTCCCCAACCTGGACGAAGATCCTGCCTGGGAAGTTTGTAACGAGGAAGATGGCGGCGTGACTCCAGAAGGTATCGCTTTCAAGTTTGTAACCTACCGACACGTTTAGGCGTCGTGTGGGCCTACCAAGAGCGTTTTTGTTGTTGCGCACGGCCTATCAAGGCGTTTAGTCGTTGCGCGCTCAATCGTATGAATTTTATGTTGATTGGGCGAAACGATTTATGGGTTCTTTAGTTTAATTTTCATGCAAGTCCTCTTTTACCTGATGGTATGAGAGGACTTTTTATTATGACAAAACCGAGCTAGGAAACTGACAAATAGCTGTCAGATTGCTGACAAAGCGTGCTGATATATTCGTTTCTCATTCTAAGGAGGAACGAATGGATATTATTTTCTCGCATGAAACTGCGCTTCAAATCTGTGGACAACTTAAGATACACGGAAACGATGAGGTGTTATCACAACGCTCATCAAGGGATTTCCGCGCAACGTACGCTGCATGTTCAGATGAGACATATGAAGAAAAGCTTCAATTTCTGAAGAAAGAATATGGCATAGTTTTGGCTAAAACCACTCATGAAATACTCAGAGATAATTTGAGGACAAGGTCTTGCGATGCGCGAGTATCTCATCAATTCAAATGTCTTTTACCTGTTGGTTCGCTTATTGAGCTTGGACAAAATGTGTATTGTATCTCGCCTGCTTTAGCTGTTTGCATGATGTCAAGGAATAAGTGTCCTCTCCATCAAATTGTACTGGCTAATCTACTAATGGCCAGTTATGGTCATCTCGCAAACGGTGAACTCTGTGAATTTGATATGCCGTTGGTAACTTCGAACGAGCTTACGTCTCTTTTGAGTGCACTTGAACCTTATTCTCCAGGTTTGAGAACTACGCGAAGAAACATGCGCTATTTCTTTTCCGATGCAGCCTCTCCCATGGAGGTCAAAATGGCAATTAGATCTGCCCTGCCATATTGTGAAGGTGGTTTCAATCAAATGCCGATTGCGTTGAATAAATCGTATGTAATAAAAGACCAAATAAACCAAGAGGTTCAACCTAAAGAGCGAAGGTTAGATTTACTATATGGCAAGATGTCCAAATCAAATTTGTCTGGATTGAATTTAGTAGCTATTGAATATAACGGTGCATATCATGATGACTTCTATCAGCAAAGAAAAGACAATCAAAGAACAAATGAGCTGAATTCGGTGAGTATTAAGGAGTACTTTGTGAATGCGGATATCTACAGAAACCAGCTCGCAATGCAAAATATGTTCCTAAGCATTAAAAAGGACTTGGGAGATAGCAATCTGTACCGGATTAGGCGGATGTTACATCAGTATTCTCATGAGCAATTCATTTTGATGAATAAACTTGATTCAATATACAGATTTATGAATGAACTAATATATAAAATTTAACTATCCTTGAATTGCCCCATGCGACAACACAGCAATGTCGGATAATCTGCAAAATTCGATGTGAATAGCACACCAAATGACGATATTCTGCAATAAACACGCATTATTGGAGCAATGTATAGCCTTTTTTGACAGATTAAGTGACATAGATGTGTTTTGTGAATCCGTAGCAACAGTTTCAATCGGATTTGCACATCAGACGATCAGGCAGAAAGATTAGAAGACTAGAAAAAGAGCCGGTTACCTGGGGTTTAGGTAACCGGCTCTTGTTTTGTGCTTTACGCGCTACGAGTCGGAAGCGGTGAATGCGCGACGCAATGGATGCGCTACGTAGCGGCCGTGGCGGTTGCGACTGTGACGCACGCGAGAGTTAGTCCTCGTAGAAGCCTGGCTCGCGACCGTAGTAAGCATCCAGGTAGAGCTCGCGGAGCTCGGAGACAAGTGGGTAGCGTGGGTTTGCGCCAGTGCACTGGTCATCGAATGCCTGCTCAGACATCTCGTCAAGGGTATCGAGGAAGTACTTCTCATCTACGCCGTAGTCCTTGATGGTCTCCTTGACGCCGATGTATGCCTTGAGCTCCTCAATCTTCTTGACGAAGTTCTCAAAGACCTCGAGGTCATCCTTGCCGGTAACGCCGCAGAAACGACCTGCCTCAGCATAACGTGCGAGGGTGTGTGGGTGATCGTATTGTGGGAAGGTACCCATCTTTGTTGGACGCTCAGCTGCGTTGTAGCGCATAACGCGAGTAAGGATAACTGCGTTTGCCCAACCGTGTGGAATGTGGTGGAAAGCGCCCAGTTTGTGAGCCATAGAGTGGTTGATACCGAGGAATGCATTAGCAAATGCAAGACCACCCAGGCAGGAAGCGTTTGCCATGTGATCGCGTGCCTCAACATCGTTTGGATTGTCATAAGCACGTGGCAGGTACTCAAAGACCAGCTTCATGCCGCGAAGAGCCATGCCATCTGTGTAGTCAGATGCCATCATAGAGACAAATGCCTCGAGGCAGTGAGTAAGGACGTCAATACCAGAAGCGGAGGTCAGGCCCTTAGGCTGGCTCATCATGTTGTCGGTATCAACAATTGCCATGTTAGGCAGCAACTCGTAGTCTGCAAGTGGGTACTTAACTCCGTTGTCAGCATCAGTGATGATGGCAAATGGAGTTACCTCGGAACCAGTACCAGAAGAAGTTGGAATAGCAACGAAGAATGCCTTGTTGCCCATCTTAGGATAGTTGTAGACACGCTTGCGGATATCCAAGAAGTCCGCTGCCATGTCCTCAAACTTCTCCTCTGGGTTCTCGTACATGGACCACATAATCTTACCTGCGTCCATAGCAGAACCGCCGCCGATTGCGATGATGCAGTCTGGCTCGAAGGAGCGAATGCGAGCTACACCCTCAAGAGCGCACTGAAGTGTTGGGTCTGGAGCAACATCCCAGAATGAAGAGTGAACAATGCCCAGGGAATCCAGGGTTTCTTCGATGGTCTTAGTGAAGCCACTCTTGTAAAGGAACTGGTCTGTGACAATGAAGACACGCTTCTTGTTATAGACCTCTTTGAGCTCACGGAGAGCAAGAGGCATGCAGCCCCTCTTGAAGTAGACCTTCTCAGGTACACGAAGCCAAAGCATATTCTCTTGCCTCTCTGCAACAGACTTGTAGTTAAGCAGGTGCTGTGGGCCAACGTTGCCGGAAACGGAATTGCCGCCCCAGCTGCCGCAGCCAAGGGTTAGGGATGGAGCCATCTTGAAGTTGTAGAGGTCTCCAATACCACCCTGAGAGGAAGGTGTATTAATCAGGATACGGCAGGTCTTCATTGCCTCCTGGTGCTTAGCAATCTTCTCTTTCTCGTTAATGTTGACGTAAAGAGAGCTGGTGTGACCATAGCCACCGTCAGCAACAAGGCGCTCTGCCTTAGCAATTGCCTCGTCAAAAGTCTTTGCACGATACATGCCAAGAACTGGAGAGAGTTTCTCGTGAGCCATCTCTTCTGAAGGCTCAACAGAGGTTACCTCACCAATAAGAACCTTGGTCTTCTCTGGGACGTCGACGCCAGCAGTCTTTGCGATGAAGTGAGCAGACTTACCAACAATAGCTGCGTTAACAGCACCGTTGACAATGACGGTCTTGCGGACAGCGTCGAGCTCTTTACCCTGCAGGAAGTAGCAGCCGCGATCAGCGAACTCCTTCTTGACCTGGTCATAAACGCTGTCAAGAACGGTAACAGACTGCTCGGAAGCGCAGATCATACCGTTATCGAAGGTCTTGGAGTGAATGATGGAGCTAACTGCAAGCTTAATGTCAGCGGTGTCGTCGATGATAACAGGGGTGTTACCAGGACCAACGCCCAGAGCAGGCTTACCAGAAGAGTAAGCTGCGTTAACCATTCCTGGACCACCGGTTGCCAGGATGATATCAGCGTTGCTCATAACTGCTGCGGTCATATCAATGGTAGGAGCTGGTACCCAGTCGATAATACCCTTGGGGCAGCCGGCCTTCTCGGCAGCATCGCGAACAATACGAGCGGCAGCAATGGTGCACTCTTTAGCGCGTGGGTGTGGGGAAATGATAATGGCGTTTCTTGTCTTCAGAGCAAGAAGTGTCTTAAAGATTGCGGTAGAAGTTGGGTTAGTAGTTGGAATAACTGCAGCTACGATACCCATTGGCTCGGCTACAACTCGATAACCTGCAGCTGGATCATCCTCTACAACGCCACAAGTCTTCATGTCCTTGTACTTGTTGTAAATATACTCTGCTGCGTAATGGTTCTTGATAACCTTGTCTTCCATTACACCCATGCCAGTTTCTTCAACTGCCATGCGAGCAAGAGGGATACGATTTTTCTCGGCCGCAAGAGCAGCTTCATAGAAAATCTTATCGACCTGCTCCTGAGTGAATGTTGCAAACTCTGCCTGTGCCTCGCGCATCTCTTCGAGGCGCTTGAGCAAAGTATCAACATCCTCAATTTGAGTAGCCTTCTTTGCCATAAAATCCCCTTCTATTTAGGAACATTAATTCAAATTATACCAAGGTCTGCTAAACAAGTGCTTACCGTTAACCAAGTCTCTCAAAATTTATAATCTGCGTTCTGGCGTCTTCATCAGTTGCTGTAAATCTATGCCATTCACCTGGCGATTCTCTCCACATGTAATCCACGTACGGACCAAATCCACCCACCAGCTGCGATGTCGCGCACGCAAAGCTGGGGTCCGTCTTGAGACCCGGATAGTGCACCGCCTCAATGCGCGGATGGCACGCCAGGTACGCGGCAACCACCTGCGCCGCGTCGCACGCTGCGTGGCGAGAAGATCGTGCACTCGCCTGTTCTTCCGCTCCCGTAGCAGAAACCGTCACGTCTTCTGCAGGGCACGCCTTTGCTTCGATCGCCTCTGCGACCCACGGTATGCAGCACTTCCGCATGCACACGACAACATATCCCGGCACCCGAGCGTCCTCGGCCACTGCAAGTTCTGCTCCCAGACGGCATGCGGGGCTGAACTCTGCACCAATCGCTCGCACGTCTGCCACAAGTAGCTCCCCCGCCGCAGCCCTGCCTTTGATGTCACATACCTCAATGGGCATGCCAGCAAGCGGCTCCACAACACGTGCTCCGCCTGCAATTAGTGTGGCGAGAAGTTCGTCTATAAATGAAACAGGGACAAGCCGCGCGCGGCCTGCCCCTGTCATTTTTACGTATTCAGCTACAACGTCGGTTGCGGTTTGCGTGACGCCATCGGTTGCGTTTTGCGTGACGCCGTCGATTGCACAGACACTCTTCGTGCCACCTGCGCTATCCTGCGCGGTGCCACCCATAACCTGCACTTTGTCTGAAACCCTATTAACCAACGCGCTCAGCATTCTCTTTGACAACCTGAGCAATAAACTCGTCAAGCTCTGCGACGTGAGTTTCGTTGGAGCGGTCGCGAACAGAAATGTTTCCTGCCTCAACCTCCTGCTCACCAAGGATGAGCATGTAAGGAACGCGGTCAAGGGAGCGAGCCTCACGAATCTTATAGCCAATCTTCTCGTCACGGTCGTCAACCTTAACGCGAATACCAGCAGCTGCGAGCTTCTCGGCAACCTCATGAGCATAAGGGCGAGACTTCTCGGAGACAGGAAGAACCTTGACCTGGCATGGGCTCAGCCAAACAGGGAACTTACCTTCGTAGTTCTCGGTCAAAATACCAATGAAGCGCTCGAAGGAACCAAAGCCAGCGCGGTGAATCATGATTGGCTGCTTCTTGGTACCGTCGGAGTCAATGTACTCAAGCTGGAAGTTGTGAGGCAGCTGGAAGTCAAGCTGGATGGTACCGCACTGCCAAGAACGACCGAGGCAGTCGGTTAGATGGAAGTCAATCTTAGGACCGTAGAACGCACCGTCGCCCTCGTTGACAACGTACTCAATGCCCATAGACTCAAGTGCATCGCGAAGGCCCT
>CALHDX010000075.1:0-7985 GCA_938023105.1 uncultured Atopobium sp. | reverse complement strand
ATACTCTTAAATGTCTTTTTTAGCCTCTACTTGAGTTTCAACCGTATCAATTTCTGCAGGCTGTTCATTTTGTACTGTGCTTGTGTAGTAGGTGCCCAACAGTCGATCAAACAAGAAGCGCCTGTTCATAAGCATCAGTACGACAGTAATGATAAAGAAAAGAATTAAAGAAACAAACAAAATAGGGATTAGCTCCAGGAAGAGCAATGAGTCTGGAGTCTTATTAAACTCATTAGTCAAAAACAGCAGGCCGTTAGGAATCAGGTAGAAATAGATTGTGATGAGCAGACCTCTTAGCATGGTGCGAGAAACTCTTTGCTTCTTGTATGAGAGTTTAAAACGTAATAAGGCGCTTCCAAGTGTTTTGCCATTAAAGAGTGGAACTATGGCAAAGTAGAGAGCAATAAAGAGCGAAAAAGGAAGTGTGGTGTTTGAGAGGTTATAAGGGATGGACACAATAAATGTATCAATGAGCAGTGATAGGCCAACACGAATTTGTGTAACCTGCGAACCAGCCTCAAGCGCTTCCTTGTCAATTTTATCCCTTGAAGGTAACAACCACATTGCTAATGCTCCGAGAGCGTAACCAATGCAGCCACCTGTGGTGTTTTGAATAATATCGTCAATATCGGCAAGGCGATACGGTCCTGGATATAGGAAATAAAGGCCAGACAGTTGAGTTAATTCAAAGAACAAGCTAAGAAGTACAGTAAGCAAAAGTGTCTTTTTGAAACTACATTTGAAGTAATAACGAAGATACATGCCAAAAGGTATAAGCATTAAAACATTAAAAGCAGGAACGTAAAACGTTGGATCCTTTACTGACAAAATCCACGTAGCAGGCTTAGAAATTTCAAAAGGACTTTCTTTTAAGAAATCCAAAACAAAGGAAAAGGGAACCAGGTTAAGCATCTGCGTGTAGGTGGTATGAATCGTATCAGGATTTGGCAGCGGCAGAATTACCAGGAAGTACATGGTAAGTAAATACAGGATAAAGGAGTACAAAATCAAGGTTCTAAGTTTATTGACAGAACCGTATTTCCGGTAGTTGATAATCATGTAGGGCAAGGTAATCAAAAATGCCAAAAAAGGGAAGACGAGCATGGCAATTTTGATGGAATTTATATATCCCATTGGACCTCCGAACTTATACCCGTTTAAGCAGGCAAACGTTTTCCACATGGAAGGTCTGTGGGAATAGGTCTACTGGTGTGACGCTCACAGGTTTGTATGAGCCAATCTCAACAAAGCGCTTAAGGTCACGCGCAAGTGTTGCGGGATCACAGGAAACATATGCAATGGCACGTGCAGGCTGTTCAGAAAGCTGCTGAATTACTTCAGGAGCAAGTCCTGCGCGAGGAGGATCAACAATAATAACGTCAGCATCTGTATCAGGGAATTCTCTACCTGCGTCTCCGCCTACTGCGTCTACGTTATCAAGCTTGGCCAACTCAAGATTGCGGCGAAGATCTCTTACCGCTGGACCATAGGCTTCAACAGCAGAAACAAATCCTGCACGCTTTGCTAGAGGAAGCGTAAAGGTTCCTGCTCCACAGTAAAGATCCATTGCCTCGTCATCTGGCTGAACATCCAAACCAGAAAGTACAAGCTCAACGAGTTTCTCGGCACCCTTGGTATTGACCTGGAAAAAAGAAGGAGCAGAAAGCTGCATTTTCTGGCCGTCAATGAGCTCGCTCCATGAGCCGGTGCCACTCAGGCGCTCAACGCCTACAACGCGGCGGGCTTTACTAGGACCCTTGGTCATAACGCGAACAACACTTGTTGCCTTTACTGCGTCGCCTAAAACGCGAGCAATCTGTGCACGTGGAAAGCCGCTTGGAGCGGTCCAGAGCGCCACTTCAAGCTCTTTAGTACGCCTAGACACTCTGATGCCAATGCGTTCTATATCAAGCTCGTGAGAGCCTGAGAGGTAGGAGAGTGCACCGCTTACAGCTCCAACTGCCTTCCGGTTGCTCTTATCCAAAAGCGGACAGTCTTTGATGCGGACAATATCTTGCCCGTTGGGTGCGTACATGCCTACCAGCGTTTTATTGCCATTGCGCTTAAATGCAAGTTCAATTTTGTTGCGGTATCCCCACGGCTCACCAGGAGAAACAATATCTTTTACCAGTTCAGAGACATCGTCGTGTGAAAAGTGCCCAATACGTTCAAGAGCAGAGATCACGCCGTTGCGTTTCTCGACAAGTTGCTGCTCGTAGACAATGTTGCCCCAAGGAGTGGCGCCCGTGAGTGCTACAAATGGATTGGGGTGAGGGTCTCTGAATGCAGATGCTTCCAAAACCTTTACAAGTTGTGCGCGAGAAAACCTGTCTGTGTCCTCGGTAATCTGTACGCTGACGATATCTCCAGGAACTGCGCCGCCAGAGATGAAGACTGTTTTTCCTTCTGGAGTATGAGCGATGGCGTCTGGGCCATAACTCATACGTTCAACATGTAAGGTGAGCTCAGACACTTAGTAGACCATTCCCATTGCCTCGCGAACCTCGTCAAGCGTGGCGTTAGCAATAACGTTTGCTCGAGCGTTTCCGTCGTGGATGATGTCGCGAATAAGGTCTGGCTGAGCTGCAAACTCTGCACGCCTCTGACGAATTGGCTCAAAGTAGGAGTTAACAGCGTCGATGACGTAAGCCTTCAGTGCTCCGCCGCCGCCCATACCAATCTCCTCAGCAATCTCTTTTGGATCACGACCAGTACAAATGCCAGCAGTGGTAAGAAGCGCAGAGACACCAGGACGGTTGTCTGGGTCAAAGGTAATCATGCGCTCTGAGTCAGTCTTGGACTTTTTAATGAGCTTAGCGGTTTCTTCAGCTGTCATAGAAAGCGAGATAGCATTGCCATAAGACTTGCTCATCTTGCGGCCATCAAGACCAGGAATCAATGGGGTAGAGGTAAGAAGACCAGAAACCTCTGGGAATACTTTTCCATAGCGCTCGTTAAAGCGACGTGCAATCTTAGAGGTAATCTCAATGTGAGGCAGCTGATCGCGACCAACAGGAACAACATTTCCTTTACAGAAGAGAATGTCGCATGCCTGGTGGACAGGATAGGTGAGGAGAAGACCGGTGAGAGCATGTCCAGATGCTTCCTGCTCTGCCTTAACAGTTGGATTTCTATGAAGCTCAGACTCGGTAACAAGCGAGAGGAACGGCAACATAAGTTGGTTGAGAGCTGGAACTGCAGAATGTGTGAAAATCATAGTCTTTTCTGGATCAATTCCGCAGGCCAGATAATCAATAACCATATTGTAGACATTGTCTGCAATATGCTCAGTGGTGTCTCTGTCTGTAATGACCTGGTAGTCAGCAATAATAATATTGGTATGAACACCAAGATTTTGGAGTCTTACGCGCTCAACAATAGTGCCAAAGTAATGGCCAAGGTGAAGCCTTCCGGTGGGACGATCCCCTGTAAGCATGTTGTACTTTCCTGCATGCTCTGGCAGATCTGCTTGAATCTCATTTGAGCGACGGAGCGCCGCCTCGTAGCTGCCCTCATTTGGCATAAAAACTCCCAAACTTTCAAGTTCGTGTGCAGCGCCTCACTGAGACGCCCGCGTTTCTAGTCAACAGTGCTTATTCTATCGCAAAGACGGCCGAGCGCCTTTGAGGCTGGCGCGGACTTCTTTCCAGTTTGGATAGAACGTGGCGAGAAGCGCATAGAATTCGCGGTTGTGTCTGTCTACGAACGTAAAGGTGGGTGAGTTCGTGAGCGATAACGTACTTCAGAACCTCTTTGTCATATTCGGCAAGCTCAAGGTTGAGCGTGATGGCTCCTGTACATGTGTTGCAAGATCCCCAACGGCTTTTCATGCGGCGTATTTTATACCGTGAGGCTTGCTTTTGAGCTCTTGTTTCAATGGCAGCGGTAAGCTCAGGCAGGACCGTGCGCATCTCTTGAGCGAGAAACTCATCAAATGTTTTACGAACGGCTTGCTGTGAAGCTTCGGAGGCAAGGTCGTCTAGGTAGCGGTTGGGAAGCGTGATAACAACGTCGTGTGCAAAGATGCGCGCCGCCCGCTTTGGTCCGTGAATGATGCGCAGGTTGTACGGGTGTCCCCAAACGCTCACCGTATGTCCGGAGGCTATGGGAGTGGGAACTTGGAGGTTCTTCTCGCCAAGTGAAGAGGCGCGAGAAAGAGCGGTGCGAATCCAATCAGATTTGGATTCGACAAAGGCGATTGCAGCCGCTTCGGAAGTGTGCCACGGATAGCTCACGTCAACGCGACCTTCTCGACTAACACGCAGATTGATGTTCTTGACGGCCTTGCGTGTGAGCTGTACGGAAATGCCTGCTATCTGTACGGTTTTGGCGGTCACATGAGTCCTTACCATGATTTGGTTGATGGTTCGTAACATAGTATTACACGCATGTGACGCAGGAAATAGGGGAGGAAGTATGGATAGATTGGTCCTGCGCGCCAGAAAGCAAAGCTTACAGATTATGAACTTAGTGTGTTGATACTATAAAAAAATTGCGATATTGCCCTATAACAGTGCGATTTGTTTTCCGATAGATTATATATAGATTGTGAGGATTTATTTATAAAGTTATTCGGGGTTATTCAGGAGGCACCATGAAAAGAAAAGGTGCAATTTCAAGGATTATTCTTGTGGCGCTCGTAGCATTTTCAATGTCTATGCCGACTCCTGCGCTTGCGGAGATGAGCGCAGAGTTTGGGAGTACTCCGGCACAGGGGTTTGCAGAAGTAGTCGGTACCACGGCTTCTGCACAAGCGGAGAAGAACAACGGTTTATCTACTGAGTCATCCGCTGAGCCGAATGAACTGAAGGATGATACTGTCAGGCATGAAGAAACTCGCACGGAGGCAAACTCCACATCAGAGGCACCTGCAAGCGATTCTTCCGAAAGTTCCACCAACTCTCAAACAGAACCTGAAAAAACTCAAGCCCAAACTCGAACCAAGGAGGATTCTCAGAAGAACCTTGTCCAAGAGACTTGGACAACAACTGCTTCTGACGGCACTCAGATAACGGTCTCGGGAAAGCTCCCTTCCGGCGGTAGCGTGTCAGCTGTTCCGACAAGTGCCTCCATTAAAGGTCAGACAACACTTCTCGCCTTTGATATTACCATTCGCGATGTCCATGGAACAAAATGGGAGCCGGCCGGCTCTCCAATCGCCGTAAACATTTCCTCCTCCAGCATTTCCGGCAACTCCGTCTCGGTCTGGCATATTTCTGACAGTTCATCCGTAGAGCAGGTGAGCAGTCCTACACCCGCTGCAGGCTCCGTGTCTTTTACGGCAAAAGGTTTTTCGGTCTATGCCGTAACTACGCCTGATACGCACTTCACAAAAACCTATCATTTTCATGTAATAGATGCATCCGGTACCGATTCCATTGTGTCAACTCAGAAACTCTCTGATGATGAGCGCTTGATAGAGCCTGCTACTCCATCCGGAGACGGAACGTTCCGCGGATGGAAAACTTCTTCGGGATCTACTTTTACTGACTTTGGTAAGACTGCCGCAGAGCTTAACGGCGCTGCCCTTGATGCTGCGGCTGAAGCATCCCCGGTTGATTTGTATGCATCTTTCACTGCATCCAATCGCCATGTCGTTTACTTCATGTCTGTTACCGATTCAAACCGCGTGCTCAGTGCGGTGACGTATGCGGATGGCGACACCATTCAAGGTAGCAGCATTCTTCCGCTCGTAAACACCGGCAATCCTGAAACGCAGGCCGTGGGCTGGTCTCGCACAAAAGGAGCAACCCAGCCGGATGCAAGTCTCGGTACCGTCAATGGTCAGGATGTCTATCTTTGGCCTGTTGTCAAAGCCGGACATAGCATCACCTTTGATAGCGTCGGCGGATCTTCCGTAGCCACCGAGTATGTTGATACTGACGATGTAACCGTTGCGCCGAGTAATCCAACAAGAACCGGATATACTTTTGCAGGTTGGAAGACTTCCGATGGTGCAGCCTTCACTTTTGGCTCAAAACTTACCCAATCTGTCCGTCTTACCGCTTCATGGACGCCGAACGCCAATACGGTCTATCATGTGAACTACTGGGTGCAGAAACCTACTGATCCTTATAATGCGGCTTCAGCCGACAAGACCTATGCTTTATATACCGTCCAAGGTTATACGGCCGCTACCGACGCTACCATTTCTCCTGCAACTACAGATGTTGCATCAAAAATTGCCGCTATCAATGGCCAGTACTACGGTCATTTGCTCCTTGACACCGAACGGAGCGACAGCTCGGCTACGGTTTCCGCAGATGGTAGCACAACGCTAAACGTGTATCTTGATCGCTCGCTGGTACGTGTTAATTTTTACAATAGCAAGACTGACTATACCAATGACACCGATAAAACAGGGGTTGAAAACTACTCAGGCAATGCTGCCCATACGTTCTTAGGGCTCTACGGCGCAACATTTACGCCTATTGAACCTGAAGCAGGGTATCGCTGGGATGACGGTAATCTTTGGTATGCCAAGAGTCCTTCTAGCTTTGAAGCACCAGGCAGCAGAAATCGCACGGCAAGCCGTTTTGATTTTTATCCTAATAAGGTGAATCTGACCAAAGACTTTGCCGTATTTACTGACAATGCAGACGGGAACGGCTACAGTGCATATAGTGCTTCTTGGATACCTGCCGATGGAACATTTAGTTTCAGTACAAACCTGGCAATGTTTTCTTACGTCAAGTACGGCTATTACACGCCTACCGGAACTCCTAAAGATCCGAAAGATCTAAACCTTGATACCGACGTTACTCAGTGGTTTGATATTTCTAGGGGAGAAGGTCCTGCGATATATGATGCTGCCAGCGGAGACGTTGCTTTTAAGCCTCTTCCTACAAAATATCTTGTTATGGTCAGAAAGCGCATTACCTATAATCTGACTCTCAAAAACGCGGCAACTTCCGTTACCTCTGAAACCACAATCTCATCTGAACAGCGTAAATATGGAGCTTCGTTAGCCGACATCTCAAACTCAACGCCAAGTCGTCCTGCCGGATTGCCACAGTACTACCGGTTTCAAGATATCTTTCCACACAGTGACGGTGAGGTCAATTTGTGGATCTTTAGGAAGACCGGAATAAAGCTCTGGTTTATCAGCATGATGTAATACATACATTACGTGTGTACCGCCCACGCCTTCAGGGTCATAGATGCCTGCATTTTCGTAACCACGTGATTTTAAGTCAGCAACACGTTGTTCTGCGTAGAGTTTCATTTCTTCTTTAGAACCAAAACGAATTGCACCTGTTGGACATGTTTTCACGCAAGCCGGTTCTTGGCCTACAGAAACACGATCCACACAAAGGGTACATTTGTACACGCGGTTGTCGTCTGGGTTCATACGTGGAATGTTGAACGGACAACCTGCGATACAGTAACCACAACCGATACATTTATCAGATTGGAAATCCACGATACCGTTCGCATATTGGATGATTGCACCTGGTGCAGGACAAGCTTTTAAACAGCCTGGTTCTGAACAGTGCATACAACCATCTTTACGGATTAACCATTCTAAACGATCATTTTCTTCTACTTCGTTAAAGCGCATTACCGTCCATGCTTTTGCATTGAGATCTACTGGGTTATCGTAGATCCCCACACATTTTGCATTGACGTCAGAGCGGATATCATTCCACTCTGAACAGCCCACCTGACAGGCTTTACAGCCGATACAGGTGGATACGTCGATTAATTTTGCTACTTCAACTTTATGATCTCGCGCTTGAGGTGCTGGCGTAAAACCAGACGTAGCGGAGACCTTGATAATGTCTTGCGATTGAACGCCTTGACCATTTCCTGCCATATTATGCCCCCGCCTTCTCGATATTTACCAAGAATGTTTTATATTCTGGTGTTTGTGTAACCGATTCACCCCAAGATGGTGATAAGGTATTGGTGGAAAAACCACGATTACCTTTACCATTTAAGGCTTTCATCCCCCAGTGAATTGGAAGACCTATATGGTGTACGGT
>CALHDX010000074.1:0-6451 GCA_938023105.1 uncultured Atopobium sp. | reverse complement strand
TGCGCGATAGGGGAGCCGTACTGATAGACATAAACCATCTTGTTGTAGAGCTCGTTGACGTCATTAACAGAGGTCTGAGCTGGTGCGGCCTGGTTTGCCTGAACAAGCTCGATAAGGTTCATGGAATTGAGCTGTTCAGATGAAGCGCCTTTGGACTGTGCTTCAGAAACAGTCAATCCACCAAATGCGAACGACCCTACGCTAAATACCAGGCAAAGCGCTGATAAAGCAACAAGAGCTTTAGATGATTTCTTTTTGGAAAGGAATGCGATTCCGATAGCAAGAGCAACAAAAATAAGCACGATATACCAGGTCTTACTGATGGCATATCCCAGAGTCTCAGTCATTGGGCCTCCTTGTGTTTTGAAGTTAGTTACTAATTTTATCAGAGGACCCCTATTTGTCATAAATTTGTTGGGGTTCTGACGCGCTGTCGTTGCAAGTCCGATGCCAACCTGACGCAAATCTGACGCGAACCTGACACGATCTTCTCGCGATCTTGACGCAAACCTGACCGATCGACTGATGTTGTTCCCGTGACATTTGTCGTAAAACCTTGAGATTTTATTTTCTACCTCGTATAGTGGAGTTTCGGAAATTCTGACTATTGTTTGTCGACCGGTACAAATCTCCGACACATCAACGTGTCGCACCGCAAACGTACTGATTGACTTGGAGGATTGATGGAAAACGAGATTCCACCAGTTAATCGTGTAGACGAGATTCACGAGAAGCTCAGCTCACTTCAGGGCCAAAAACTCAAGGTCAAGGCCAACATGGGTCGTTCTCGTATTGTTGAGCGCACAGGCACTCTGGTCATGGCCCATCCATCTCTTTTTATCGTTGAGGTTGGCGAGCGTCGCGGTCGCACCGCCCGCCAGTCCTACCAGTACGTTGACGTTCTGACCGGCACCGTTGAGCTTTTTGACTACGAGACCGGCGAGCGTTTGTTTGATTTTGAGTTTGAAGAGTAGTTCAGAAGCGCACGCATTACTTCGACTAGGCTCACACTCATGGCTGCCTCTTCGTCCAAGTTTGGACGACAAACCATCAAAATTCCTTGCAAGGTCAATCTTCACCTGGGCATTCACACCCAGAAGGACCAGCGGGGATACCATAAAGTAGATTCGCTCATGGTTCCCGTTGCCCTGTACGACACGGTTGTTGTCGACGACGCGCCGGAACTCACGGTTACGCATGAGCCGCAGCTCTGCGTGTTGCCTGAGCGCACAACAACCTGGAAAGCCGCGGTTCTTCTCGCCAATAAGCTGGGCGTTTCCCCAGATGTTTCCATTGACGTGCAAGTGCATATTCCCGAGAAGGCCGGTCTGGGCGGATCGTCTGCCGATGCTGCCGCAACGCTCTATCTACTTGCTCAGCGCTGGGGTATTGATCCACTAAATCCGCTGGTAGTTGAGGTGGCCAAGGCTGTTGGTGCAGACGTAGCGTTTTTCTTGGACCCACGACCTTCGCTTATGCTTGGTGCTGGAGACACGCTGGTAGAAACCTATACGGCTATCGTTGACGCTCCGCTTGCCATTGTCTTACCAGCAGAAACCGGCGTTGTTACCAAAGAGGCGTACGACCAGTTTGATGCATCTCCAGTTGCTCCAGAGTCTTACGAACAGCTATCCGCACTTTTGCGCGCTGCTGGCAATTCTGGTGTTACCTCTGATCACGATGCAAGTAAGCAATTCATTCAGCAGGTAGCAAGCCTCCTCTTCAACAACCTTGCCCCTGCAGCAAAATCGCTAAAACCACAGGTGGCCGAGGTAGAGGAGTGGCTAAAGGCACAGTTTGGCGTTCTTGGCGCTCAGGTTTCCGGCTCAGGTAGCAGCTCTTTTGCACTTTGCGAATCACGCGATGCCGCAGAAGCAATTGCCGCCACGGCTCAAGCAAAAGGTTGGCGAGGCTTCTCCACCACCTGCAAGTTGTAGTGGTAACATAGAGCGGCAAATGTTTGATGGATTTATCCCGTCGGACAAGGCAAAACATAACGGGTTGTGGCTCAGCTTGGTAGAGCGCTCGGTTCGGGACCGAGAGGTCGCTGGTTCAAATCCAGTCAACCCGACCATTTTTCCTGATAATCAGTGAATTTTCGTCATTTTTTGCCGTGAAATAGGCGTTTTGGAACCCAAAGTGGTAAAAAATGCGTTTAGTTGGAATATACAAAAACGCATGTATTCTATGCAGGCCATCTACCAGCATAAACTCTCGGTCAATTTTGATTGAAACTTTTATAAAAAAGCTCAACTGGGAAAACGTAAGTGCCAAAATGCCAAACTAGAAAATTTATCTCCAACTAAACGGGTTTTTTACCCAAATCAGACACCACTTTCCGTCATATCAATTTCTTGATTAGTTTTTGTGCATATCCAAGGCTGTTTATACGTTTTTGGTTAAGCGGACACATAATCGCCTGGACCTTGCATCAATCGTTCCTCAAAAATCTACATGACAGCTCCATGAGTACACTTCCTCACTGTTTTGAGCTTCATTTTGCAATCAAATGAACGTTATGAACGTTTAGTCCTACAAAAACATAAATAAATCGACACAAAATAAACACAATTAGGCTACAATCAGACGAAGAGCACTACGTTTAAGGCAACGCGCGCACCGTCGTTCTTACGCGCTTGCACACACGCGTTTTGTTGAAAGGGGTTTTGTATGCCTGTTGTTGAGTTTTTTGTAAACGTGTTATCAACACCAGCCATCCTAGTTGGTCTTGTTGCCCTGCTAGGTTTGGCACTTCAGGGAAAGCCAGTTGAGGACCTCATCAGGGGTACCCTCAAGACCATCGTTGGCTTCCTTGTTCTTTCTGCAGGCGCAGGTTTCCTGCAGACTGGTTCCCTTCTTGCCTTTGGCGAGATCTTCAACTTTGCCTTTGACATGCAGGGTGTCGTCCCAAACAACGAGGCCGTCGTCTCGCTGGCACTGGGCGAGTTTGGTCAGGCAACCGCAATCATCATGTGCATCGGCATGGTCCTGAACATTGTCCTCGCACGTTTTTCTCGCTTTAACTACATCTTCCTCACCGGCCACCACACTCTCTACATGGCAGCTATGCTCGCCATCATCCTGCACGTCGGCGGCCTTTCCGGTTGGATGCTCTACATCTCCGGTGCATGCCTACTTGCTCTGATCATGGTTCTGTCTCCTGCATACTGCCAGCCAACCATGCGCAAGGTTACCGGCAGCGATTCCGTTGCACTTGGCCACTTCGGTGGCGCTGGTTACTGGCTTGCCGGTATGGTCGGTAAGCTCTTTGCTTCCGATCGCGAGAATAGCACCGAGAATATCAAGTTCTCCAAGCGCCTCATCTTCCTGCGCGACAACACCGTTTCTATTGGCCTGACTATGATCGTCATGTTTTTGGTTATCACCGGCGTTGCTGTTAGCCGTGGCCTTCTAACCCTGGTACCTGCAGGAACTACCGCTGCAGAGTTTGCTTCTAACCCACAGTATGCGGGTCTTCAGCACCTCGGCGACCTGCTGAACATTGGTACCGAGACCACCACTAACTGGATTGTCTGGGCATTTACCCGCGGCCTCTCCTTCGCTGGCGGCGTTTACATCATTCTGTCCGGTGTCCGTCTGATCATTGGCGAGATTGTTCCAGCATTCAAGGGCATCGCTCAGAAGCTTGTCCCTGGTGCAAAGCCTGCAATCGACTGCCCAATCGCATTCACCTATGCTCCAAACGCCGTTATCATCGGCTTCTTGAGCTCCTTTGTTGGCGGCATCCTGGGTCTGCTTATCCTGGGTGTCATTAACGCACAGGTCGCAGCTATTGCCCTGATTCTCCCAGGCGTTGTTCCTCACTTCTTCTGCGGCGCAACCGCAGGTGTCTTTGGTAACGCAGAGGGCGGCATCAAGGGCTGCATCGCCGGCTCCTTTGTCCACGGTCTGCTCATTACCTTCCTGCCTGCACTGTGCATGCCAGTCTTCACCCTCATGGGCTTCACCTCCGCTACCTTCTCCGATGCCGACTTCTCCATCATGGCTCTGATCTTTGGTAACGTTGCTCTGAACGTCCAGGGTGCAATCCTTACCGGCATCTGCGTTGTTTGCTTCTGCCTCCCAATTCTCTTCAACCTTGTTGCTCCTAAGAAGGCAGAAGAGAAGAAGGCCGAGTAATATCCGCTCACAGAATTGCAGCTAAACATCGCAGTTGCTGCAGAAAATGCGAGTAGAATCTTAGTATCTAGGTCGGGCTTCGTCCTTGGATG
Organism: uncultured Atopobium sp.; assembly: GCA_938023105.1. Classification (GTDB taxonomy): domain Bacteria; phylum Actinomycetota; class Coriobacteriia; order Coriobacteriales; family Atopobiaceae; genus Lancefieldella. The sequence goes on along the minus strand of CALHDX010000074.1, from coordinate 2,219 downwards.
GGGTCCGACTTTTTAACCCACGTAAACCTCATATCGTACGTGGCAAATTGAAAGGGGTTCTTATGGCTATCCAGAAGATTCTTTGTTGTTGCGGAAGTGGACTTGGCTCCAGCCTTATGGTTGAGATGCAGATCCAGGACGTCCTGAACGAGCTGGGCGTAAGCGGCGTTGAAGTTGAGCATTCAACCGTTTCCGACGTTACTCCTGGCGCAGCTGACCTCTTCATTGTTGCTCGCGACCTCGAGGATTTCATCGCCGATATTCCAGAAGACGAGAAGATCGTTCTCTCCAATATTCTTGATAAGGACGAGATGAAAGAGAAACTTACCGAGAAGTTCGGTCTGTAAGCGCTGACTCGCACGTAGTTCCGGCCCGTGCGTGGTGCCGACCTGCTGTGTTTCTCGTACGCAATACGTGAAAGGAAATTACATGGACGTCGACCTTAAACAGGTTGCTCGTGAGGTACGTAAAAGTATCCTCACGCAGGTCTTTACGGCCAAATCCGGCCATCCCGGTGGATCGCTTTCTGCAACAGAAATCCTGACGTATCTCTACTTCAAGGAGATGCACGTAGATCCTACCAAGCCTAACTGCCCCTGCAGGGATCGCTTTGTGCTCTCAAAGGGTCACGTTACTCCTGCACTTTACGGCGTTCTGGCCGAGCGCGGCTTCTTCCCCAAAGAGGAGCTCAAGACCTTTCGCGCGCTCAACTCGCGCCTGCAGGGTCATCCAAACATGAACGACACTCCCGGTGTTGACATGAGCACCGGATCCCTTGGCCAGGGTGTTTCCACCGCCGTTGGTATGGCGCTGGCCGGCAAGAAGTTCAACAAGGACTACCGCGTCTACGCACTTCTGGGCGACGGCGAAATCGAGGAGGGTCAGGTCTGGGAGGCCGCTATGTTCGCCGGCAATCACCAGCTTGATAACCTCACGCTTATTGTTGACAACAATAACCTGCAGCTTGACGGCACTCTTGAGCAGATTAATACACCACAACCAATTGGCGAGAAGTTCAAGGCGTTCAAATTCCACGTCATCGAGGTGGCAGATGGACACGACTTTGACCAGCTTGCTGCTGCATTTGCTGAGGCTCGCACCGTCAAGGGTCAGCCAACCGTTATCATTGCCCACACCGTAAAGGGCAAGGGCGTCTCCTTCATGGAGAACCAGGTAGGTTGGCACGGCAAGGCTCCTAACCAGGAGCAATACGAGCAGGCTATGAAAGAGCTTGAGGGAGAGGTGGCATAACATGGCAGATGTACAGAAAATTGCCACCAGAGAGGCTTACGGAAAAGCCCTGGTAGAGCTTGGTAAAGAGCACGACGATCTTCTCGTCTTTGATGCTGACTTGGCAGAGGCAACTCGCTCCGGCAAGTATGGCGAGGAGTATCCTGAGCGCTTTGTGGACTGCGGAATTGCTGAGGCCAATATGATTGGCATGGCAGCCGGCGTTGCGGCTACGGGTCACAAGGTCTTTGCAACTTCGTTTGCAATGTTCACGTCTGGTCGTGCGTTTGAGCAGATCAGAAACTCGGTGGGTTATCCTCACCTAAACGTCAAGATTGGCGCTACCCACGGAGGCCTCTCGGTAGGAGAGGACGGTGCTACTCACCAGTGCAATGAGGATATTGCTGTTATGCGTACCATTCCTGGTATGACGGTTATCATCCCATCTGATGCTGTCGAGGCTGAGGCTGCCGTCAAGGCTGCTTATGATCACGATGGTCCTGTCTACATGCGCTTTGGCCGCCTCCCTGTCCCTGTGTTCAACACTAACCCTGACTACCACTTTGAGTTGGGCAAGGGCATTGTCCTTAAGGAGGGTACTGACGTTACGCTGGTAGCTTGTGGCCTTATGGTTCCTGTGGCTCTTGAGGTTGCAGAGCAGCTAGCAGCAGAGGGCGTCAACGCCGAGGTTATCAACATTCACACTATTAAGCCTCTGGATACTGAGCTGATTACCGCTTCTGCAGCAAAGACCGGCAAGGTTGTGACTATTGAGGAGCACTCCGTTATCGGCGGTCTGGGTAGTGCTGTCTGCCAGACTCTTGCAGAGAACGCTCCTGTTCCCGTAAAGGTCATTGGCGTCCAGGACACCTATGGCGAGTCCGGACCTGCTCTTCAGGTTCTTGCCAAGTATGGCCTGGATACTCCAAGTGTTCTTGCATCCGTCAAGGAATTCTAGAAGTAAGCGCTTGCAAGCACAGCGTCCCCTA
>CALHDX010000073.1:0-2419 GCA_938023105.1 uncultured Atopobium sp. | reverse complement strand
CCCGCCACGCCAGCCACGCCAGCTGCGCCGTTGGCAGCGGTCGCGTTACCATCAAGCGTCTGACTTGCGGAACCATCCCCCACAACGCCAACGGCGCCTACGGTTTCATCACCGTTATTCTCGTTATCAAAGGTAGTGTCAACCTTGTTCTGATCTGCTGTTGTCACTGCCATCACCTCCCTATGTGTAGAAGGCGGCCAAACGTTTCCGCCAGCCGCCTCCGAGTCATATCACATTGTCTACCAGCTGCTGCACCAAGTTACCCAAGCGCATATGCCGAGAAACTCAGATTAGTTCTGGTTCTTATCGTCGTCGACAACCTCGTAGTCTGCATCAACAACATCTGGCTCAGAAGGGTTGCTTGCTGCGCCGTTGTTGCCTGCGGTCTGAGCCTGAGCGTCTGCGTAGACAATCTCTGCGAGCTTCTGACCAACCTCGGTGAGCTTCTCGCCAGCCTTCTTGATTGCCTCAATGTCGGAGCCATCAAGTGCGGTCTTTGCCTCAGCAACTGCCTCTTCAACAGCCTTCTTCTGATCCTCAGGGACCTTATCGCCCAGGTCTTTGACAGTCTGCTCGGTGCTGTATGCCAGAGAGTCTACCTGGTTGCGAACCTCAATCTCGTCCTTGCGCTTCTTGTCTTCCTCAGCGTGGGACTCTGCGTCCTTGACCATGCGGTCAACTTCCTCGTCGGACAGAGCGGTGGAGCCAGAAATGGTAATCTCCTGGGACTTGTCGGTTGCCTTGTCCTTAGCGGTAACCTTCAAGATGCCGTTTGCGTCGATGTCAAAGGTAACCTCAATCTGAGGGATACCACGCTGAGCAGCAGGAATACCGGTAAGGTTGAACTTACCAAGGCTCTTGTTGTCAGAAGCCATCTCGCGCTCGCCCTGGAGGACGTGAATCTCAACGGAAGTCTGGTTGTCAGCTGCGGTGGAGTAAACCTTTGTGCTGGAAGTTGGGATGGTGGTGTTGCGGTCGATGACCTTGTCAACAACACCGCCAAGGGTCTCAACGCCCAGGGACAGTGGGGTTACGTCCAGCAGCAGGATGCCGGAGACGTCGCCGGTAAGAACGCCGCCCTGAACAGCTGCACCGTCTGCAACAACCTCGTCTGGGTTGACGGACATGTTAGGCTGCTTGCCGGTCATGCTCTTGACCAGGTCCTGAACAGCTGGCATACGAGTGGAGCCGCCAACCAGAATGACCTCACTGACGTCGGAGAGCTGAAGGCCTGCGTCCTGGAGTGCCTTGGTTACAGGAGCCTTGCAGCGGTCGAGAAGATCGCGGGTGATGCGCTCAAACTCTGCACGAGTCAGGGTGTAGTCAAGGTGCTTAGGACCAGATGCGTCTGCGGTGATGAATGGCAGGTTGATCTGTGCCTGCTGAGCACTGGAGAGCTCCTTCTTGGCGTTCTCTGCAGCCTCCTTCAGGCGCTGAAGTGCCATTGGGTCCTTGCGGAGGTCAATGCCGTTATCGGAGTTGAACTTGTCTGCAAGCCAGTCGATAACGCGCTGATCCCAGTCGTCACCGCCCAGGTGGTTATCACCGTTGGTTGCAAGAACCTCAACAACGCCGTCTGCAAGATCAAGCAGGGAGACGTCGAAGGTACCGCCACCGAGGTCGAAGACAAGAACCTTGTGGTCCTGGTCCTTCTTGTCCAGACCGTAAGCAAGGGCTGCTGCGGTTGGCTCGTTAACGATACGCTGAACGTTGAGGCCAGCAATCTTACCTGCGTCCTTGGTTGCCTGACGCTGTGCGTCGTTGAAGTATGCTGGGACAGTGATGACAGCGTCGGTTACAGGCTCACCGAGGTACTTCTCGGCATCTGCCTTCATCTTTGCAAGGGTCATAGCGCTGATCTGCTCTGGAGTGTAGTCAACGCCCTCAATCTCAACGACTGCGCGACCGTCGGTGCCAGCCTTGACCTTGTAAGGGACAGTCTTGATCTCAGACTGGACCTCGTCAAACTTGCGGCCCATGAAACGCTTGATGGAGAAAACAGTGTTTACAGGGTTGGTAACAGCCTGGTTCTTTGCTGCCTTACCAACAATGCGGTCACCGTCAGCACGGAAGCCAACGACGGAAGGAGTTGTGCGGTCTCCCTCTGCGTTAACGATAATAGTTGGCTCTCCACCCTCGAGGACAGCCATAGCTGAGTTTGTAGTACCCAGGTCAATTCCAAGAATCTTACCCATTGTGAATCATCCTTTCCTATGTACGTGTTCCGTTTGGCGAGAAACCCCACAGGTAGATGACCTGAAAAGGGGCACAAGCTAACCGTGAACACATACCGTGTTTCTGCTTTACGGTTTTGCTTATACCCCTATGTCTGACTTATATACATAATCTAAGTCAGTTTGTAGTAGATTTTTTTATTCCCTCGAATCTTGTATTTGTGAACTAAAAACATAAATTAAGC
>CALHDX010000072.1:0-5818 GCA_938023105.1 uncultured Atopobium sp. | reverse complement strand
TTTTGATGTCCGTAGAAAAGCAAGGTGCTCCAGAGAGAGTTGTTTTCTCTAGGAACAAAGCCCAGCTTGTGGTCATTAGAGTACAGAGCAAGAGCCTCTGGGTCATAAGGGTTATCGCGTTCAGGAACAATGGTCAGATCTGAGCCAAGTTTAAGCTGATCAAAGATAAGAGGAGCGTCGTAGTAGGGAAGACCGGAAATAACGAAGGAATCAACAAGCTTTGTAGGACTGTACATAAGAGCCTCCTTAGAAGATGTTGAGAACAGAATACGGATTTGTTAAAGAATGAGTGTCCAACAGATTGGACAGTAAAAAATAGCTGTAAGACAACACAGTAAGAGAAAATGAGTTTCAAAGGGAGTTTGCATGATTACCACTAAGAGATTGTTTCTTATTCCATGGCATGCATCCGATGCCAATGAGCTCTATGAACTGGCAAAAGACTCAGAGATTGGTCCACTTTGTGGATGGGAACCTCACAAAACTTTAGAAGATTCCAAGCAGGTTCTTGCAAACGTGCTGTCCGATAAGTCCTGTTATGCCGTAAAAGACATGAGGACCGGTCATCTAATTGGTTCAATGTCGTTGGATTTTGAAGAAATTCCTGATCCAAAGGATTCCTCAAAGCAGCTGCATCAGGCAGAAATTGGCTATTGGATTGGTCGTCCTTATTGGGGGCAAGGGTTTGCATCTGAGGGTGCTCAAGCTCTTACCGCATATGCATTTGAAGAGCATGGTGTTGACCAGGTAATTATTAGATATCTTGAGCGCAATAAGAGGTCTGCTTCAGTGGCTCAAAAGTGTGGTTTCACGGAAGCAAAAATCTTTACTGACTTAAATAAATACACAGGCAAAGAAGAGCAGCTTGGTATATCAATGCTCACAAAAGCAGACTGGGAACGTGTTCAAAAATAGCAGTTGTTCTCGCTATTTTGTGTGTTGTTTTTAAATGTTGCATAAGGCAAACTCGTATATGCAACGACAAAACTACATGTAAAGTAATTAAAACAGTTAGTGGACTAAAGATTCTGTTCGTAAGAAAAGCGAAAGAAGTCTGTATATGATGATTAACAAACGCCTCATTGCCCTTATTGAGGAGAGTAAAAAATACATTGGCTTGACCGTGCTTTATCAGTGGATTGCGCTTCTCGCCAATATCGTATTTATGTATTCTTTGGCAAGAATGATACAAGCCCTGTTCTTGGATTATTTTGTCCTCGAAGAGCAGTTGGTGTTTATTGCACTCTGCTTTATTTCTATTGTGATCAGGTATTTCTGCAAACTTGCTCAGCACAAGACAAGCTTTTATGCAGCTAGAAGGGTTAAAAAGACCCTACGCCAGAAAATCTATCAGAAGCTTTTAGAGTTTGGTCCCTCGTATAAAAATTCATATGCAACCAGCGAGATTGTTCAGCTGGCAGTTGAAGGAGTAGATCAGCTAGAAACCTATTTTGCGCAGTATCTGCCTCAGTTTTTCTATGCTGTTTTGGCTCCGCTCACACTTTTTCTTGTTTTGCTCCTTATTAGTCCGGTAGTTGGCATCGTTTTGCTGATATTTGTTCCGCTTATTCCCATGACCATTGTTCTTATCCAGAAGTTTGCAAAGAAGCTTCTGTCTAAGTATTGGGGACAGTATACGCAGCTTGGCGATACGTTTTTGGAGAATCTGCAGGGTCTGACCACAGCAAAAATTTACAAGGCTGATAGTTTTAAACACAAGCAGATGAACGAGGAAGCCGAGCACTTCAGGCGTATTACCATGAAAGTCCTAACCATGCAGCTCAACTCCATCACCGTGATGGATGTGGTTGCATTTGGTGGGAGCGCGCTTGGTACGATTCTTGCAATTCAGCAGGTAAACGACCAGCTTCTCTCTATGTGGGAAGGCGTCTTTGTCATTTTGATTTCGGCTGAGTTCTTCTTGCCCATGCGTCTTTTAGGCAGTTATTTCCACATTGCCATGAACGGTATGGCAGCATCGGACAAGATCTTTGACCTGCTTGATATGCCTGTTCGAGAGCAGGGCACTAAGACCGTTCCAGCTTCTAGCGATGTCGCTTTGCGCAACGTTTCTTTCTCCTACGATGGCGAGAAACCCGTCTTAGTGAACGTTTCTTTTGGAATGCGAGCAAACTCTTTGAATGCCCTGGTAGGAGAGTCGGGCTGCGGAAAATCAACAATTGCAGCACTTCTGACCGGAAAACTCCGCTCGTATTCTGGCGATGTTCTGTTTGGAAATACCAGTTTGTCAGACATTTCTGACCAGAATTTGCTTCAAAACGTTACCTATATTGGTCATCAAGCACATCTCTTTATGGGAAGCGTTCGCTCTAACCTTGCCATGGGTAATCCAGAGGCAACTGAAGAACAGCTCTGGCACGCCCTTGAACAGGTCAATCTTGCTGAGTTCGTAAAGTCTTTGGGTGGACTTGACGCGCCAGTTGCCGAGAAGGGCTCCAACTTGTCTGGTGGTCAGCGTCAGAGATTAGCACTGGCCAGAGCCCTGCTTCACAATAGCCAAATGTACATCTTTGATGAAGCTACTTCAAATATTGATGTTGAGAGTGAAGACGTTATTATGCAGCAGGTTCACCAGCTTGCTCAGACAAAGATGGTGTTGGTAATTTCTCACCGCTTAGTAAACGTTAAAAATGCTGATCAGATTGTTGTTATGCAACATGGTCGCGTTGTTGGAAGTGGAACGCACCAAGAGTTGCTTACAACAAATGACGAGTACAAACGAATGACGCAGGCCCAGACCGAGCTTGAGAATTATGTGAAAGGAGTTGAGGCGTAATGAAGACAGAGGTTAAGAACAGCGCCACAACTGCACGTACTTCTCGCCGTAGTGCGCTCACTATTATGTTGAGGCTGGTGGGACTGGTGCGCCCTCTGGCTGGCTTTATGATACTTGCAATTTTGATGGGTGTTTTAGGTAACCTTGCCGCCACGTTCATCAGCATTTTTGGAGCGTATGCCCTGCTCAGTGCTACGGGTTTTGCCTCATCATCTCCTATGATGTTGCTTTTTGGTGGCATGCTTTTGTTTGCCCTGGTCCGCGGTCTGCTGCGCTATGCCGAGCAGGAATGCAACCACTTTATTGCGTTTAAACTACTTGCGCTTATTCGAGACCGCGTGTTCACGGCGTTAAGAAAGCTTGCGCCAGCAAAGCTTGAGGTCAAAAATAAGGGCAACCTGATGAGCGTCATTACCTCAGACATTGAGCTGCTTGAGGTTTTCTACGCACACACTATCTCGCCTATTTGCATTGCGGTTGTGTTCTGCATTGTTATGGTGTGGTTTATTGTGGGTAGTACCAACTGGATTTTGGGTGTTATTGCACTTGTTTCTTACCTGGTAGTTGGCGTGGCAATTCCGCTTGCTATGTCTAAACGATCCGAGCAAGACTCTGCTGAGGCAAGAGATCTTGCTGGTAACCTTTCTACGGTTACCCTTGATAACCTGCGTGGTCTTGACGAGATTCTGCAATACAACACCGGCGAGCAGATGATTGAGGAAACAAGTCAGTTAGCTGATCAGTTAAGCGACAGACAGCAGGCAGTTAAGAAGGCATTTGGTGTCAACGATGCGGTCACCTCAACGGTTATTTTGCTCTCCGGCCTTGTTATGTTCTTTAGTTCGTTCTACCTGGCCTATCACCAGCAGATTTTTATGACCGATGCTTTCATTGTCACCATTGCATTGATGAGTTCGTTTGGACCTGTTGTGGCTTTGGCAGCACTTGGTACAACCCTGACCAGTACGTTTGCTGCGGGTAATCGTGTTTTGGATATTCTGGACGAGAAACCCCTGATTGAAGACGTAGTGGACCAAAAAGACATCTCATATGAAGGTGTGCGTGTATCTGAGCTTTCATTTGCATATGATAACGAGCAGATTCTGGACAACATTTCCGTGGATATTCCTACCGATAAGATTGTGGGAATTGTGGGAAAGAGCGGCTCAGGCAAGTCTACGCTGCTAAAACTTTTGATGCGTTTCTGGCCAGCAACACCTGGTGCCATTGAAATTTCTGGAACCCCTTTGGAGCGGGTTAATACCTCTAACCTGCGTGATCTTGAGAGCTACATGACGCAGGATACGCATCTGTATCACGATTCCATTAAGAACAATCTCCGCATTGCAAAGCTTGATGCAACGGATGAAGAGATTGTTGAGGCGTGCAAGAAGGCATCAATTCACGAGTACATCTCCACACTGCCCCAGGGGTACGATACGCCTGTTGCAGAGCTTGGCGACTCACTTTCTGGCGGAGAGCGCCAGCGCATTGGCCTTGCTCGCGCTTTCTTGCATGACGCGCCACTCATGCTGCTTGACGAGCCAACCAGTAATCTAGACAGCCTAAACGAGGCTATTATCTTGCGCTCGCTTGATAAAGAAACTGAGCGCAAGTCTGTGGTTCTTGTCTCTCACAGGGCTTCTACCATGGGAATTGCAGATGTTGTTTACACCGTTGATGGGGGACGAGTGAGCTGATGACACCTGAAGAAATTGCGCAGAAACGTCAAAAAGAAAAAGATCTTATTTCGCTCATGATTCGTTTTTATTGCGAGAAGTACCATCGCACCAAAGCCCACGAACCTCTGTGCGACGAGTGCGCTGAGCTTGAGAAGTATGCGCATACGCGTGTGGACCGCTGTCCTCATATAGAGACAAAGACGTTTTGCTCAAAATGCAAATCGCATTGTTATAGCAAAGAGATGCGCGCTCGTGTCAAAGAAGTTATGAAATCCACAGGACCTCGACTGCTCCTACACCATCCAATTCTTGTGATTAAGCACGCACTTCAGTAACGCAGTCCCGGTTGGCCTTGTACACCTTCGACATCTGCGATTTTCTCGCCATTTCACGGTCTTCTCGCCAAAAGTGAGAAGACCGCATTTTTTTGAATCTTTTTCATTTGAAACATAACTGTTAACTCTGAGAATTACGTATTTTTGTCGCGGCGCGCTAGGTTTACAGTGACCTCTCGCTTTACAGAAGGAGGTACTGCGTTGATTAAATCTAAGAAAGCGTCATTTATTTTTAAGCTGTTTATTGCTGTGATTGGCACCTTTGTGCTGTGTGATTCGGCGGGCGTCTTCCGAATGAACTTCCGCGTTTCTTTCTTGTATTACTTCACCAACATCTCTAACCTGCTGCTTGTTGCCTATTATTGGGGCGCGCTGTTCCAGGCTTACAAGCATCCCGAGACCGCTCAGAAGCCATGGATGCCAACGGTCAAGCACACGCTTATGCTGGGCATTACCGTAACTGGCCTGGTAGCTTACTTCCTACTTGATCATGGCGAGGTTTTTGTGAACGGCGTCTTTAAGTTCAACAATTTTATTCTGCATGATGTGATTCCTATCTGCGCTGTTTTGGACTGGCTGCTCTTTGACGAGAAGCCAACTATGGGCTTCAAAGAGCCTCTGATCTGGCCTTTGTATCCGCTCACATATTTTGCGTACATTATTGTTTTGGTCCTAGGCTTTGGCGTGCAGATTAAAGAGAAGTCTCGCTGGCCTTATGGATTTATGGACTTTGACAAGCTAGGAGTCCCAACAGTTGCTTTGACCATTGTGATCCTGATTGTTGTCTTTGTTGCCCTGGGCTACCTCTACGTCGTCATTGATAAAAAACTTGGCGAGAAGATCAAGAAGGCTGAGAACTAAACGGACTGCATAGTCAAAGCGAGGTTAAAACCTTAAGCGATTGCACAGCGCTCGGCACTTGTGAACTGCCTCCCATTTCTTAGACACAAAAAAATAGGAGGCAGTTCAAAACACACCTAAGTCGGATAATCTGTTAAAAAGAC
>CALHDX010000071.1:0-1147 GCA_938023105.1 uncultured Atopobium sp. | reverse complement strand
ATCAGGCATACCTAAACGTAGTACCTGCGGAAATGGACCTGATGCGCTAAGCTGCTCGACAACCGCACTGCCGAACCCACCTAAAACACTGTGCTCCTCGACAGTAATAATCACGTCAGAGTTCTGACAGATTTCCGTCAGAGAAGCGCCAAACGGTTTGATGCTCGACACGCCGTAGACCTCGATGTTCGTCTGAGCGACGGCGGCTTGCTTAGCTGCCAACTGCTCTGCAGCTCGCTGAGCTGCCTCAACGACTCGACTGGTTATCGCGCCTGTTGCAAGAACCGTCACGTGTTTTGGTTGAGTGGTAGCTGCTGCTTCGGGCGTCGCTGCGCCGTCTGCGACTGCTGGGTCCACCGTGTCCGCCGCGCCAGCTGACTCAAAGAGTTTCTCGACACCAGAGTCATCAAAAACGTAACCATCTGGATGCAGATTGACGCCATCGCACGAGGTCATACGCACATAAGCTGGTCGTGGATGCCTTGCAAGCTCTATGAGCGTTGCGGCAAGCTGCGCGTTATCAACCGGATTGAACACGGAAAGTCCCGGGATGGTCCTGGTAACCGCAATATCTTCCACCGCCATGTGAGATGGTCCTGTAGCTGCGGATTCGCAACCAGCAGCAACACCCACAAGCACCACGGGCGACTTCATCATGCCAAGGTTGACGCGAATCTGATCAAGCGTTCGTGAGGTCAAAAACGTGGCATAGCACGGCGCAAAAACGTGGAAGCCCTCATTTGCGCAGGCAGATGCGACCTCAATAAGGTTTTGCTCCGCAATTCCACACTGAATGTAGCCGTCTGGCCGAAGCTCTCGGAAGCGGTCCAAGTTCAAACGACGACCATAATCGGCAACGGCAACAGTTAGCAGCTCATCGTCCTCGGCAAGCTTACCCATAACCCAGCCGAACACTTCTTTTGTATTCATACCCGCAAGCAACTGTGACTCTTCCGCAGAAATTTGCGCTGGCTGCAACGATGTATCTAGCATGAGCATGCCTCCTCTGCGACTTTCAGATCAAGTAATGCCTGCTCATAGAGGTCGTCCGTCACACATGCGTCGTGGAACGAGACGTTATTCTCGGCAAATGAAAGTCCCTTGCCCTTGATGGTGTGCGCAATAATCGCACGAGGCCTAGAAGTTT
>CALHDX010000070.1:0-1868 GCA_938023105.1 uncultured Atopobium sp. | reverse complement strand
TTTAATGGCACTAAGTATGATTTCTCAATAAATAAGAAAGAGACGCGTGGCCCACTGATGAAAACAGAATGCAAGAACCTTATTACTCTTTATACACCGTCATTAGAAGATCTTTGGTTTCGTCAGAAGATGATGGCAGACGAAGAAACGATGTCATATAACCATGCCTGGGGAGGTACAATTCCTTTCCCAAAAGAGACTTGGCATGGCTGGTATGATTTTTGGATTGTAAAGCACGAGAATAAACGTTATTACAGGTATTTAAGGGATAGTAGCGATACTTTTGTTGGAGAAATTGCCTACCATTACGACAGTGATCAAAATCTTTTTATGGCAGATGTCATAGTCTATGCTCCATTTAGAAAAAGGGGCTATGGCAGCATTGGATTATATCTGCTCTGTAACGCTGCTAAACAGAACGGCATTAAGCTGCTCTACGATGATATTGCCATAGATAATCCATCGGTCACGATGTTTTTAAAGAATGGATTTGTTGAAGAGTACAGAACTAGCGAAATTATCATGCTCAAAAAAGAGCTATAAAAGAGTTCCTCAATAAGACAGTTGTACTAATTGGAGTGATTGTACTAAAAATTAAACCTTTTATATATGCAGGTCAGATGTGCACTTACCACTTCAAGTAATGTTCTTTCAATTATCTGCGCCTTTGTTGTTGCATAACAGCAAAGAAACGTGTAAAAAATACATTGCAATCAAGTACCCTTGAATGCAAGATAAGTATTACTCGAGTAAGGGGCTCGAGATACGGAGAGGAATGTATTATGAAGGCAACAGTTAATGAGGATTGCATCGGTTGCGGTCTCTGCGAGAGCACTGCTCCTGAGGTATTCGAGATCGGCGACGACGGTCTTGCTCACGCTATTGAGGAAGAGGTTCCTGAGGCTGCAGAGGACGCAGCACAGGAGGCTTGCGACGGCTGCCCAGTCACCGCTATTGAGCTTGACTAGTTTTTAGCTTAGCTTTTCTTTCTTAGCAAATAAGCCTGATGGGTTTCTCGCCTATCAGGCTTCTTTTTTGGGTACAGTATCAGCATAAGTACAACTGATAGGAACGCATATGATTCTTGCATCACAATCCCCTAGACGCCTTGAGCTTATGCAGTCTATGGGAATAGATCCACAGGTTATGCCTGCTGATATTGATGAAGCTCAAAAAGTTGACGAGAAACCCCTTGCACTGGTAAAGCGCCTGGCTCAAGAAAAAGCCATTGCGGTGTGCTATAAGCTCATGGAGCAGCCTAACTTTGAGCAGCTCAACAATGAGATTGTGCTTGCCGCAGATACCATTGTCTGGACAGATGACGGCCAGGTTTTTGGCAAGCCTGTAGACACAGAAGACGCCAAACACATGCTTTCTAAGCTTTCTGGCCAGACTCACCACGTATCCACTGGTGTTGCTCTGCGACGCTTTAAGGCTTTCAAGTCCCCTTCTCCTGACGGAGCGCCATCTGTTGTTGCTGTGGCGTTTATGGAGACTACTGACGTCACGTTCTTTGAACTCTCCGAAGACGAGATTGCTGCCTACGTTGCCTCGGGCGAGCCAATGGACAAAGCTGGAGCTTACGGCATTCAGGGAAATGGTCGCTATTTGGTTCAGAGCATTCAGGGAGATTACGAGAATGTCGTGGGGCTCCCCGTCTCTTTGCTTTCTCGCGAGTTGGTCAAATTTACCGGCAATCATGACTATCTTGAGCATGCTCTTGCGGGTCGTAAGCACTAAAGCTGCTTCTATAAATGAAAACCCTCGTATCACCGTGGATGAACTGCCTCCTATTTCTTGGACACGAGAAATGGGAGGCAGTTCAAAACACACCTAAGTCGGATAATCTGTTAAAAAGACGTATACAT
>CALHDX010000069.1:0-6016 GCA_938023105.1 uncultured Atopobium sp. | reverse complement strand
GTTACCTGCAAGATTACACAGCTCAGCGATCACCATGGTCATCTTCTTGTCAAAGCAGGCCTTTACGTCATTGATGCTCGCTAATTGGTACTCGTGAACTGTCCGGTTTAGCCCGTCCGTTTAGCCCGTCTTCGCCGTTTAGCTAGCCCTCTTTCTGTGTTTGGTAGCTCTGAAGAATTCCGCTCAAGTACTCTTGGTATTTCTGCCTGGTCTTCTTTGGAGCTACTAACTCTATATCTGTTCCAAAGGTTGCAAGCCAGCCGTAAAACGTTGGAGCTTCCATTACAGAAACATGCACGTCAGCTGTAGTTCCATCAGAACTTGGATTGTTCAAAATAATGTTCTTACCAAAACGGTCATACACTGAGCACATTACGCGCTCATTAACACGAAGTGTGACCTCAACAACCTCGCCCGAGTACATGCCAAAGACGCGCTCTTGATACTTGTCTATATCAAACTGCTTGATTTGCTCGTTAACCGTAGCGTCAGCATCAGCAACCTCAAGCCTAAACATACGGTCCACGCGATAATTGACAAAGTTTTGATGCTTATCGTTCCACACAATAAGATAGTAAAAATCGTCAATATACGTGAGCTGAACAGGCGTTTCTTCTCTTACAGGAAGCTCTTCAATAACCTTATCTTTAAAGCCTTTCTTACGATACTTAAACGAGACCTTTTTCTTCTGCAAAAGAGCCGTTTGAATAGCATTAAGAGCATAAAACACAGACTCATTTTGCGACTTAATACGACCCTCAACATGGATACGCTTCTTGAGCGTATCAGAGGTAGACTTCCCGCCCAGCTCTCCAATAAGGCTCACCAGATTGTTTGCCTTACGCTCCGTCAAAAACTTTGATGACTGCACAGCGTCTGCCATCAGCATGAGCTCTTCAGCCTGAAATTTCCTCGTTGCCAGACCATATTCAACAGGATGGCGCTGATAAGACTGGATGTCGTAGCCAAAATTCTGCAGCGATTTGATGTCGTCGTAAAGTGTTTTACGTTCCACGCTCAGACCACGCTCTGCCAGCTTTTCAATAAGCTGAGGAGTACTTAAGCCATGGTCATCGTCAGTTTCTTCCTCAAAAATTTTTACGAGGTGCAAGCAGCGGGTCTTCTCGCTTGGCATACTGCCTCCGAAGTCTAGCTCCAATAAAAAACTCCTGTCCATTTTAGTGGACAGGAGTCGAGAAGAACGTATGGTCAGAAACTCTTCGGTAAACGGCATGTAAGTCGTAGACAAGCCGTAAATCAACTGATGTTTAGCCCCAAACCTCTTCAGCAATTTCTTTTACAAGCGCAATCTTTGCCCACTGCTCATCTTCGGTGAGCTTGTTACCAATCTCGCAGCTTGCAAAGCCACACTGAGGAGAAAGACAGAGGCTCTCCAGGGGTACGTACTGAGCTGCCTCATGAATACGCTCAATAACCTTGGCTTTCTCTTCCAGCTGGGCGTGCTTGGTGGTGATCAGACCAAGCACAACTTTTTTACCAGCTGGAACAGAAGCCAGGGGCTCAAAGCCACCGGAGCGATGATCATCAAATTCTAAGAAGAAAGCGTTTACGTGCTCTTGAGCAAGAAGAGCATCGGCCACATCGTCATAGCCGCCCTCGCAAGCCCAGGTACTATGGAAGTTGCCACGACAAACGTGCGTGTTAATAGTCAGGTCAGCTGGAGCTGCATCAAGAACGCGGTTATTAATCTCCAAGAGCAGTGCTTTAATTCTCTTAAGACCCTCCTGGTCAGCGCCAAAGAAAAGCTCTGCACGTGGGTCAACCAGCACGCCCCATGAGCAGTCATCAAGCTGAAGATTACGACAGCCTGCAGCATATACCTGCTTAATAAACGCACCGTAGCCAGCAACAATATCTTCAAGAAGGTCCTGGTCGTTGGCATAGTACTTGTTAGTCTGCTCGCGGTTCATGGGCATAATGAACTGCTCAATAAACTGCGCAGGTGCAGGAATAGTAAGCTTGGCAACGGTAGTCTCGTCCTCAAACTGCTGAACAAAGCGGAAGTGCTCTATAAAAGGATGCTCTTTGGTGAGCTCCACTTTTCCTACGAGGAAGGTGTCGTCAATCTTTGCAGTCTCATCGTGGAAAGGAAGTCCGGTATTAGTTGGCGCATGGCCAATACCTTCGAACGCCCACATAAAATCGAGGTGCCAGGTTGCACGCCTAAACTCACCGTCAGTGATGACTTTAAGGCCTGCCTGTTTCTCCTTTTGGATAAGCTCTGTAATAGCTTTGTCCTCTACTTGCTTGAGCTCATGTGAATCAATCTGACCTTTTTCAAACTGAATACGAGCCTGCTTAAGATTTTCTGGACGAAGAAAGCTGCCAACAACATCAAAGCGATGTGGAGTAGTTTTATCATTTTTGATTGCCATAATGACCCCTTTGAACTGCTTACGAGAAACCAGTATGACAATCAAAACTTCACTTGTGAAATACAAATACTTAACTAATTCATATAGCTAAAAACTATATCTTAACGTTCACCGTTCCACTCATCTAAGAACTGGTCAACATACTCACGCATGTACTTCTCGCGAGCTTTTCCTAGCTCTTTGCCGCTGCGCGTATTCATCATGTCTGCCAGTAAAAAGAGTTTCTCGTAAAAGTGGTTAAGCGACGTTGATTTGTGTAAGTGATACTCCTCACCGCTCATATTAAGGGTCGGTGGCTCATCTGGGTCATACATACCACGACCGTGACTTCCGCCATAAGCAAAGGTGCGTGCGATGCCAACAGCACCAAGCGCGTCCAGGCGATCTGCATCTTGAACACACATACCCTCAAGCGTTGAAGGAACTACCGAGTCTGTTCCCGAGAAAGAAACCTCATCAATTGCGGTACAAATTGCCTGGATAGTGGCCTCGTCGACAGCATGCTGGCGCAGAAAACCAACGGCCCTATCCTTATGCTCATGCGTCTCTGGAGAAAGCTTGATGTCATCAACATCGTGCAAAAGCGCAGCAAGGGCAACAATCTCTTGATTTGCCCCCTCCTCTTGCGCAATTCTTACAGCCATTTTGTACACACGCAACGTGTGGAAGTAATCGTGGCCACTAAAATCTGTGGAGAAGACCTCTTTTACAAAGTCCAAAGCGTCATCGATAATTTTTGAGTCCATAACTCCCCGCTCAACACATTCAAACGTATCTCTCACGCATTATTTGCGCAGATTGTGCATCCTCTTAACTGTCTTTTTCTTAGTGTACGAAGCTTCTCTTGCTAGAAAATTTTGAACTCCAAATTTCATGAAATTGTTAACAATCTGATTGCCGCTATCCGGTTTCCGCATAACTCACATTTGTCTTAAAATTTAATACATTTCTATTGCAATTTTTATCCGTTGCACGTTTATGACAAATGTCGAGAAAATCGTTAAAAATAGAGCAATTTAAATGCCATTTTTCAACGTACCAAATATTTTGATTAAATTATTTATATAACATGAGATGAAGACGTTTTTTGAAATGTGTTCAAACTATAAAAATCGCTGGTTGAGCTAACAATTTTTATCAAAATAATAGATAATTATCTATACGAAAAATGCTCTGAATATGTGTCATTTATCTCTATCGTGCTTATCGTGATGCATCACTTTCAGCGCAAGATTTAATTGCAAATTTTGTTGGGGTATTCACTATTTGTTAGGGGTAGGTATGGAAAGAAAAAACAAGAACTTTGCAAGCAAAGGGGCAAAGACAGCTATGTCTTTGGTACTCGCGCTCTCTTTGGTCCCTTCTTCAGCGTTAGCAGAAATTGCTAGCACTCAAGAAGTAACTCAGACGCAAGAAGTTGCAGCAACTCAAACAAGTGATGCAACTGCCTCAACTTCGGAAGCAACTGCAGAGAGCTCTACTGAGGCTACCACTACCGCAGAGTCTACTTCCAACCAGCAGACTTCTGAGCAGACTACTGCTCCTGCAGATAGATCTTCTCGCCGTGTTACAAGAAGCCTTTCTTACATCTCAACTGAGCTCTGGGTAGACGGAACTAACGGTAGCGATACTAACGAGGGCTCCAGCTCCGATCCTGTTAAATCTCTCGAGAAAGCACTGGAGCTGTGGGGAGAAACTTCTTCAATCTACACCATTCATCTCAAAGGCAACCTTAATCTGACCTCTACGGTTACCATTCCTTCTGGTCTTACACTCAAGATTGAATCTGAGGGTGCAACACTTACTGGCACTGGAAACAGCATTGACGGTCTGGTTCTTTCACCTGGCTCAACACTGACCGGCACAGGTACTCTTACCATGTCCGGCTTCAAAACCGCACTAACTGCACAAGATGGCTCAACCATCACCGATGGTACCTATGTCTTTAGAAACAACGCAGGTTCTAGCGGTACTCGTGGTATTTCTCTTGGCGGAACCGTTGAGGGTTCTACCAACAAGAACAGCGTTACTATTACCGCTGATGATAAGAGTAATACCAACTTCTTTGAGTCTGGTGTCACCTTTAAAAACGCTACCATCAAGGTAACTTCTCAAGCTCGTACCTGGAACGATGCCCGTAATCTCAACCTTCAGAATACAGACCTTACTGTTGAAGGCTTTGGTCAGACCTTCTATGTCAACCAACTCAACATGAATGACTCTACGCTGACCATTAATCCTTCATGGTACGGCGCTACGGGCATGACCATCCAGGGAACTTCCAATATTGTTAACTCCACCATCAACGCAAATGCTGGCTCAACTTCTGGCATTTCTGTTGGTGTAGCTGGTGGAACAGTAAACGTTACTAACTCAACCCTTAACTTCACTAACGGTGGAACTGGCGGCCTTAACGTCAACACTGGTGACGTCATCATTAACAACTCCACGATTAAGGGAGACGGTCGTAACTCTGGTGCTCTCTTTGGTGCACAGACTAACGGCTCTATCCAATTCACCGGAAACAGCCTGGTAGAAACCCCTGCTACCAAGAACTCCGATAACGGCGCTGGCCAGACTCGTCAGAACTACAACGTTGTTGGCGGCTCTTACCTGCTCAAATACGCACCAAGCTACAACAGTGGCTTTGGTAGCACTATCCCTACAAACGGTGCAGCTAACGGCAACGAGGCTCTCTCGCTCTTTACCCTTGCTGACCCATCAACTAACTCTCTGAGCCTCATTAATGCAAACGGCGCAACGTACACCTATCCAGTTGCCAAACCTTCAAGCGATGGTCAGAAGCACGTTTGGGCACCTGCTGCAACCGTTACCTTTGACCTCAACACCCCAGGCGTTACCGGCATCAACCCAACATTTGCTGACGGCACTACTGCTAACAAGACTGCTCTTGCTATGCGTGGCAACTCTCTTGCAACTGCTTCTTCTGTAGCAGAAGGCTCCACTACCCTACCTGCAGATCCTTATGCAAGTGGTCAGGAGTTTGACGGCTGGTACTACACCGATGCAGCTGGTGCAGAACACCAGTTCACCGCTGATACCCAGGTCACCTCTGACATGACAGTCTATCCACATTGGAAGGCCAACACTGCTTGGCTCTATGTCAGGTATCACAACGGCAACGGCGTCTCTGTCATTGACCGCGTTGCCACCAACGCAAACCGTACCGTAACGGTTCGCTCTAACGCTGATGTCAACAACCTCGACAACAACTTCAATATTGCTGGTAAGACCTTCAAGCGCTGGACCACACAGGCAAACGGCGCTGGTGACGAGGTTGCAGCTAATTCCAACCTGGCTGTTCCTGCAGGTACCGATACCGTTGATTTGTACGCAGACTGGGAGGAGCAGCACCTTACTGTGTCCTTCTCGGCAAATGGTGGAACCTTCTCTGCAAACAGCGTCTTTAAGCAGAACCCTAACGTCTTTGACATCACCACCGATGCAAACGGCGGAGAAGTTGCAACTATCAAGACTCACCCAACTGTTGCTGAGCAGACCAATATCAATGCACTGCTTCAAAACCTTAGCGGCAACACTCTCAGCGCTACAACGGCTGGAATTGCAAGCCCTACCAGCTCTAACACCAATACTGCCTA
>CALHDX010000068.1:0-6571 GCA_938023105.1 uncultured Atopobium sp. | reverse complement strand
CGTACCCACTCCCAGCTGTCCGGAATCTCGAACGGGATCTCATTGTCGATGCAAACCGGTTCTCCCTTACCGCGCTTCTCATAGTAGCCGCCATCGGAAGCGCGATAGATGACGCTATCACCGCCCTTGGGGGCCTTGATCTTCTTCTCTTTGACGAGCTTCGCTCGCTCCAAACGGATGCGCTCGAGCAATGCTGACGCAGGTTCGTCGCTAGGATCCTGCGGCACGAGCTTTCCCTGAACTGCCATCTGAAGGATTGACTTGCGCAGGCGGGAGGGCAACTCGGCGTCCAGGCGCTCGCGGGAGGCCTCGAGGGTGTCATAGTCGGTGGCGAGGGGCGACAGGAATTCGTAGCGCTCGAGTATTCTGAGCTGCTCGTTTTCAGGCGGGATGGGGATTAAAATCATTCCCATCTTCTGCTGATTCATCTTTGGCTGCGCTGTGCCAGTCACATATGGTGCTAGCGAGATTGAATTGATGTACATAGCTACGTACTCGAGGAACGTCTCTGAGATACCATCTAAGACGTGCGCATGGTTATTCACCCAGTACTTACCACGTGCTATGAAAGCGATTGGTGTTGACCTGTTGAGTAGGTTAGCTCCGTCTTCACCGATGAGCAGCAGCGGCTTGTCAAATAGATAGTCGTCGATAGCGTCAATTACGCCTGATGCACCGTAGTAGTCGTAAACCTTTGCCCTGTACTCCCTGTCGGCAACAGAAACAGGTATTCGCTCTGCATCACGATTCACAAGAGCTGCCTCGAACCGACACCATTCCCAGCTCTCGGGAATATCGAACGGGATCTCGTCCTCAATGCAGACAGGCTCTCCTTTGCCGCGCTTCTCATAGTGCGACCCATCGGAAGCGCGGTAGATCACCGATTCGCCGCCTTTGGAAGCCCTAATCTTCTTCTCCTTGATAAGTTTTGTCCTCTCAGCGCGAATACGTTCAAGGAGAACGGAGGCAGGCTCGTCGTTTGAATCTTGCGGCACCAGCTTGCCTTGAACGGCGAGCTGCAGGATGGAATTTCGTAGATCCTTAGCCTTCATCCTTGACCTCAATCCCAAGAATCTCGCAAATCTGGGAGAGCTTCTCATCAATCTCGGCATTGAGCTTCGCGCGCTCAGCCCGATAGTTTTTGATGAGCTCATCAGGCGGGAGAATTTCTTCTTCCTCGTGGGGGTATCCACATAAGTCTAGGTTGTAATTTCCGGCGGCAAGCTCTTCTGGCATATAGAGCTTTGCCTTAGGGCCATCGTCCAGCGTGATTTCTTTGCGGTTGTACCACCACTCTCGCACCTTGTCGAAATGCTCTGAGCGGATGGGCTTAGTCTTGGAGAAGTGTTTGTAGCCCTCCGGCATATCCATGCGATAGAACCACACACCGTCGCTTGCTCCTGAATTTGAGAAGAAGAGAATGTTAGTCGTAATCGAGGTATAGGGCGCAAAAACGCTCTGCGGCATGCGCACGACTGTGTTGAGCCCAAACTCCTCCACAAGCCGCTTCTTTATCTCGACCTTGGCACCATCCTGACCAAACAGGAAGCCATCGGGAATAATCACCGCCGCCCGTCCGCCCCGCTTGAGGCGATAGAGGATGAGCGCAAGAAAGAGGTCTGCGGTTTCGGAGCTGCGAAGCGCTACCGGGAAATTATTCTGGATAGCAGGCTTCTCGGCGCCTCCGTAGGGCGGATTCATGAGCACGACGTCGAATTGGCCATTCTCTTTATGTCTATAGTCCCTCACATCATGTTCGAGCGAGTTGCCGTGAAATACCTGAGGCTCATCTATGTCGTGAAGCAGCATGTTAGTGACACAGAGTAGGTATGGTAGCTGCTTCTTCTCAATGCCGTAAATCGACTGCGAATAGAGCTCTCCATCTTGCGGCGTCTCTATTTGCTTCGACAACAATTTGAGTACGCTCGTCAAGAAGCCACCTGTACCACAAGCAAAATCGGCAACTGTTTCGCCTAGCTTCGGGTTGAGCATCTCTGCCATGAAGTCTGTTACGGCTCTCGGCGTATAGAACTCGCCTGAGTTACCGGCAGACTGCAAGTCCTTGAGAATCGTCTCGTAAATCTCGCCAAAAGCATGTTTCTCTTTATAATCCTCGAAGTCCACAGCCTCATCGATAGCGTTAACCACCTGACGCAGCAGTGTGCCGTCTTTCATATAGTTATTGGCATCGGTAAAGGCGGCTTTGACGACCTGCTGTTTGAGAGGGACATCTGAGGCAAGGTCAAGCTTGGACAGAGATGGGAACAAATCATTGTTCACGAAGCTCAAAAGCTCGTCACCTGTAAGCGCCTTGCCATCCCTATGGTCAACTGCCCAGCTATGCCAGCGCAGACGTTCTGGAATCACAGAGTAATATGAGTCGTCGACGAGCTCCCATTCCTCTTCTTTAGCGTCGTATATTTTCAGGAAAAAGAGCCAGGTCATCTGCTCGATGCGCTGGGCGTCTCCGTTCACGCCAGCGTCGTTGCGCATAATGTTCTGCAGGCTCTTTACAAGTGTTCCCATTGCCATGTTTTACGGTTCTCCCTAAGCGCTGTAAAGTGCGTCCTCAATCGATTGTGCTGCGTATACGAATTGCTCTTTGCCGCCGAAGGCCTTGACGATTTTCATCGGGCTTCCGTATTTGCGGAACTCCGGCAGCTTGAGTACACGCGTATCATCCAAATCAACGAGATTACTGGTCGCATATTTGTCGAGCAGAGTCTCAAGCACGTCACGTGCAAGACCGGCGTACTCGTAGAGATAACCCTTCTTGCGGACGTTATTGACGCGCTCTTTTCTGGTTAGCGGCTTCTGGTCGTAAGCGATGTGGCAAATCAAGTCGAAATCGCTTAAGTCTTGCTGACCTGATTCTGCCCTTAGCTCCTCAATGAGTGCGCCATGCTCTTCGAGTGCGTCAACGATTGCCCTCTTCTTTCGCTCGGAACTCCAAGCCTTTAGGAAATGATCAAGCGAGTCGTACTGCCCAAGGATACTTCTCCGTGTGAAATCCTTAAGGCTCTCCGTGACAAGCTCACCATTATCCGAGTAGTACTCGACACGCTCGGAGACAACGTTGACCGTGACACCATGTACGTAGTACTTACCATAACCGCGATTCGACAAATCGTTAGGGAGAGGCTGAGGGGGTTTAACATCCTCCGGTAGCGAACCAGGTCCATCGCCATCGGGAGGTGCCGTCGGGTCGTCCTCAGCAGGCTCGTATATCTGCACGGGCTCGCCGTCAAAGCTCGGATCCGCAAACAGACGCGATGCATCCCGAAAATCCAGAATGGTGAAGTACAGCTTTCCATAGTCTTCAGCAACACGCGTACCACGGCCTATGATTTGCTTGAACTCAGTCATACCCTGATCGCCAAAGACGTTATCGAGAACTATCACCTTGCATGTACGGCAGTTAACACCAGTGGTGAGCAGTTTCGACGTGGTGACTATAGTGGGAGCCTTCTCATCGGGATCCATGAAGTTGTCAAGCTCAGCTTTGCCCTCCTTGACGTCACCAGTGATACGCATGATGTATTTCGGATTGTCTTTCACAAGGTCGGAGTTCTCGTTTAT
Organism: uncultured Atopobium sp.; assembly: GCA_938023105.1. Taxonomy (GTDB): domain Bacteria; phylum Actinomycetota; class Coriobacteriia; order Coriobacteriales; family Atopobiaceae; genus Lancefieldella. Next base: position 2,992 of record CALHDX010000068.1, on the reverse strand, counting down.
GAGAGCCTCCCGCATGCGCTCAGCATGATCGATATCTACGCAGAAGACGATGGTCTTCGACCAGCGATCAGTCTCCTTGAGGAACTGAGTGATGCGCCTGGCAACCTCCTCCGTGCGCTCTCTGATGACCATCTCTCGATCGAAATCAAATTCACCATAGACCCGATCATCTATCTTGTAACCGTTATCGTCTACGGCACCAGCTTCTGGACGCCAGCCATACACGTCAACACTGAGCTTGGGACGCACTACCTTATACGGCGCAAGGAACCCATCTTCAATACCTTGTTTCAATGAGTAAGTGTAGACAGGCTCACCGAAGTAGTCGATGTTTGACACGTCTGAGGTTTCTTTAGGCGTTGCCGTCATGCCAATTTGAACTGCGCTGGAGAAATATTCGAGGATTCTACGCCAGCTCGAATCCTCGGCCGCGCTTCCACGATGACACTCGTCCACGATAATTAGGTCGAAAAAACTGGGACTAAACTCACGAAATATCTCTTCGTTGTTTTCGGCAATCAACTGTTGATAAAGGGCAAAGTAGACTTCATAAGCTGGATCGAGCTTGCGGTCCTCTACTTTGGTCGTCACTTTTGACAGGGGCCTAAAGTCGCCGTCAATAGTTTGATCAACAAGAACATTTCGGTCAGCCAGGTAGAGTACTTTTCTTGCCTTACCTGCTTCTCTCAACCGGTGGACAATTTGGAATGCCGTGTATGTTTTACCAGTTCCAGTCGCCATAACCAGCAGCACGCGCGATTGGCCTTTCGCTATAGCCTCAATCGTGCGGTTAACCGCAATCCGCTGGTAATAACGTGGGGAACTACCACCGTGTTCACGGTAATATGGCGCGACAATAGCTAACTCTTCAGTCGGCGTAGAGATTCTTCTCGCAGATCGCCAACGCTCTTGTAGCTCATTTGGCGATGGGAACTCGTCCATCGGAAACTCGCGTTCCTTACCGGTTGAATAGTCATGTTCGATAAAACTATGTCCGTTAGTGCTATAGGCAAATGGCACATCAAGTGCCTCTGCGTATCCCATCGCCTGTTGTAGGCCCGCACCCGGTGTATGTTGCTCATCCTTTGCCTCAACGATAGCCAAAGGCACATCTGGCGCATACATGAGAAGATAATCGACCTTTTTCGGCTTTAGACGCGTTGAAACACTCCCTCGAACGACAATCTCGCCATCGGTAAAGTAGTACTCAGTGTATATCTGTTTATCGCGATCCCACTTCGCCATGATAGCTGGGTCGATGAGCTTGAGGCGTGTATCCGATTCGTTCATTATGCTCTCCTCAGCACTTTGTCAGCCAGAAGTGCTGTTCTGAAAGCGCTTGCAGTTTTGCAGCTACGCTTTGCGAGTTCTGTGATCAACACTTTAAACTCAAGCATCACGATAATTGTAGTGCTTTTGCTCTTTTTACTGTTATGGAGCCGCTGTTTATTCGCATTATCATCCATGCGTACTAGCCCTCACTACGATAGTTCTAGATGCAGCTAATATAATACATATATAATTTTATCACCGACTAAGACATTCGTTTTTATGATAGTGGGAGCTCTATTACTCATGGATAAGAAAGAATTTACTTCCGCATTTTGGGTGTCTGATATATCTGCTAATTTCGAAGAGGATGGCGTTCAAGGGAACCTAACTTTCACCGGAAGTGGATTAGACCTAACCATACCCATCGGTTATCTCTTTGATTATGAGGAAAACAATGGGGTAAAAGTTCTTACTCTCAATCCCATCGATGCTCCTGTTGCTTTCGGATTTTGTCAAACTGGTGAAAGAATCACCTTGATGGATATTTGGACACCCGGTCCTGGGTTCACGTCACCAGGCTATTATCACGAAAACTTGCATGCCGAAAGTGCTCTCATTAGCAAAGAAACCTTTATTTCCCCAAATCCACTTATTAAAAATTTAAGGATACAAATCTCATGTCTTTGGGATTGGTTCGGAAAAGCCTTTGGTCAAATCTCGAATGAGTTCGATAGCGATACTGGTAAGTGGAACAAAACCAATGCTACTTGGAAAAATGATGAACTAGAAGAAATCCCTCTATTCAAAAACAACAATGTTGACATATGCCTTCAACCTATACTGACGTTTAAAGGCGGTCCGTTACCACAACAAGAATTCAGCGTAAAAAGTGACGTTTATTTACAGCTCAACTTTCACAATAGTGCAATCCGACTTGATGAAGCCATGAATCAATGGGTCTATCCTATGTGGCAATTCTTGACTTTTTGTATGGGATTTCGCTCCTCGATAGAAGAGATAAAAATTAGGACTGAAGACAATCATGAAGCATACTATTTTCTCCCTCTTATTAATGGAGAGAAAAACCCAAGCAAAACAAAGCTGGACAGTATGCCATTACCCTACGACTTTGTCTCACAATCCCATTCAGACCTTTTGGGAAACTGGCTAAACATGACTGGTGACGCACAGCGCGCTGCAAGAGTGTTAACTGGCGTGCAGAGCAACAATGAAAATACCCAACTTGACTCAATTTTTACCACTGTCTCAAGTGCACTCGAGGCAATCTCGCGCGTAGGTGAAAAATCACGCGATATAGAGCGGACAAGATTTAAAAAGATTCAAAACAATATCGATATCTGTCTCGACAGCGAAAAAGATATTCAATGGATTAAAAATAAACTTAACAATATCCCCTCCGCAAATTACTACACAGAAGCTTTACTAAAGAAGCTTAAAGTATTTGGGAACTACATTGTGCCCGACCAAACACGCTTCCTCAAAGATCTCCGCAATAACAGAAATGCTTACGTTCATCAGACTTCTGCCTTAGATGAAAACAATACTTTTGCCAACAAAGAACTCTATGTTTTAACGATGGCAGTAAAATCTCTCTGTTACGGAGCGCTCATGATGCAACTTGGTATGACTGATGATGAGATTCTCAAATGCTTTAAAACTACTCGTTTTTGTCATGTAGAAATTAATCTTATAAGAGAAA
>CALHDX010000067.1:0-28576 GCA_938023105.1 uncultured Atopobium sp. | reverse complement strand
TCCTTCTCCTTTTTCTCTAATTCATTAGTTTACATAATATCGATTATCAGACTTTTATATATTAGAACAGAATTTAGTGGTCTTATACGTCTATATATCTAGAATACTTTATCTTGCATCGGCTTTCATACCCTACGTCTAATTACTTCAAAATTTGAGCCTCTGAGAGCCGTTTTAAGCGACGTTTCTACTTTGTCATGAGTAATTACACCTCTAGTAATTTGGGTCTTGCAAAGGCGCCTAGATTACATAGCTTTTTTGTTCGGATTTCTGTACTAATTACTTACAGACAAGTCATCAATACCAGACATTCGTAACACTCTACAACCTCTTTATACGGAGAAATTCGAAGATCTAATTTTTTATTTCTCCAATGAATTCAGCTTGAATTTGAAAACTCTGTACGTCCATTTAGCCGTCAAGATTTATTTTTAACCTAGATACCTAAATGGCTCGATTTTGACTTTCTTAGAAGGCTGAATCTAATTAGCATTTCTCGTAACTAGTCCATCTCATTCATTTTTAACTTACTACTCCTCTTTTTTGATTAAAACAAGCAATCTACCAGCATAAATACATAAAACTGCAGGTAAACAAGGTGTGATTGTTACAAAAATACACAAATCATTGCAATAAAGGCTGGATTGAATTTCAACTAGACTAATATTCTTAAAACTCGAAGGTTAAGGAATTACATGAATATTGCTCTCATAAAACCAAGTGAAGATAACAAAGAGCAGGTTATAGAGATGCTTGATGAGTGGAAACATGATATCGAAACAAATCATACAAATCCATCCCCAAGACGCATTTTTAGATACGATCACCATGACTTTACAAACTATATAAATCAACTAGATATGAATAAGCCAGGCCGGGTACCTACAACAACACTCTTTTGCTATGACTATGATAAAAATATCTTTGTTGGAGCGGTAAATATTCGCCATTACCTTGATGAGGGACTTCTACATAGTGGTGGACACATTGGTGATGGAATTCGACCAAGTGAGAGAAGAAAAGGCTATGCAACAGCAATGATTGCGCTTGCGTTTAAAGAATGTAAGAAACTTGGCATTGAACGAGTTCTTATGTGCTGTCGTAAAGATAATATCGGCTCGGCAAAATCTATTATCAATAACGGTGGCATACTCGAAAACGAAGTTTATGATGAGGATAATGTTCTTACACAAAGATATTGGATTGACCTTTAACAGTTCTTCTCGCCAAAGAAATAATAAGGGGACCGTAATTGTTTGCGGTCCCCTTTTGGTATCAAACTTTAAAGCTTCTTATCGAGAAACTCTTAGCCCTCGACAGGCTGTCCAAGATAAGATGCAACAGAAGTTGCAGCGATGGCACCGTCTGCTGCTGCAGTAATAATCTGACGTAGCGGCTTCTTATTGAGGTCTCCTGCGGTAAAGAGACCAGGAGTTCTAGTAGCCATACGCTCATCAGCAAGGACATATCCCTGCTCGTCAAGGTCTACGAGGTCTGTCAAAAGCTCGGTTGAAGGCACGCGACCTACCAAGACGAAGACACCAAAGCTGCCCTCATCAAAAGTCTCTGTGTGCTCTTCTCCCGTCTGGTTATTGCGGAAGGTGATGGAAGTAAGCAAATCGTTACCATCAACTGCAGTAATGCTGGTCAGATAGCGAATCTCTGTCTTAGGATTCTCCTCAAACTGCTTAATTGCAGTTGCGTTAGCTCTTAGGTGATCTTTGCGGACGATAAGAGTTACTTTATCAGCAAAACGAGCAAGGAATTGAGACTCCTCTACAGCGGTGTTGCCGCCGCCGATAACAAATACCTGCTTGCCGCGATAGAACATTCCATCGCAGGTAGCGCAGTAAGAAACGCCCTTGCCAGTGAATTTCTCTTCATTGGTAAAGCCGGCGTGGCGAGGATTAGCGCCACCAGAAACAATGACGGCCTTTGCGTGATAAGTTCCCTCAGAAGTCTCCAACACGAAGAGGTTAGTCTCTGGATCCTTAACAATAGAAAGGACATTGGCCATGACAATCTCTGCGCCAAGGTCTGTAGCTTGCTTCTGAAGAGTATCGGTAATAGTGAAGCCATCAGTGTTTGGCATACCAGGGTAATTTTCAACCTCAGTAGTGGTGATGACCTGGCCACCTACCGCCTGTTTCTCTAAAACAACAGTATCGAGAAGAGCGCGCTTTGCATAAATTGCTGCTGAAAGTCCTGCAGGACCACCACCAACAATAACAAGGTCTTTAGTAATAACGTCTGCCATGATTGGCTCCAATCGTATAAATCGTAACTGGCTTTGTTATACCCTACTGATGACAATCATTATCAGTTATCTCTAAAAAATAGATTGCACACAATCTATTCACAAATAAAAAAGAAGCGCGTCAAGACCCCCATCTTGAACGCGCTCCCCTAATACTAAAAACTAGTTAGCAATGATGAAGTAAGCAACAAACGCAAGAGTTGCAACCCACATCAGAGGCTTAACCTTCTTAACGTTACCAGTTACAAGAGCAACAACAACATAGAAGATGAAACCAAAGCCAATGCCGTCAGAGATTGAGTAAGTCATTGGAATACCAGCGATAACCATGAATGCTGGGAAGCCCTCGAGAAGATCATTCCAATCAATCTCGGTAACCTCAGACATCATCAGGAAGCCAACAAGGACCAGTGCACCACAAGTTGCTGCAGAGCTGACGATAGAAATGAGAGGTGCAATGAATGCTGCTGCAATAAAGAGCAGACCGGTGAAAATAGAAGAAAGACCAGTACGACCGCCGTCAGCAGCGCCGGATGCGGACTCGATGAATGTGGTAATGGAAGAAGCACCAAAGAAACCACCTGCAGCTGCAGCAGCAGAGTCAACAATGAGGATCTGCTTGATGTCCTTAACGTTGCCGTCCTCAGTGAGGAAGTCTCCCTGCTTAGCAATAGCCATAGCAGAGCCCATGGTGTCAAAGAAGTCAGACATCATCAAAGAGAATGCAAAGACGAGAAGAACTGGCGTTGTCAGAGCCTTAACGATACCCATAACACCAGCACCATCGGTCAAGAATGGTGCACCAAAGGTGGAGAAATCAAGACCAGAAACAATACCTGTAGGGCTTGCAGTAACACCAAGAGGAATACCAGCGAGTACAGCAAGAATAATGCCGATAAGCAGGGAACCCTTAACACGAGCAGAGTAAAGAACAACTGTTGCAACAATGGAAATTACACCAACGATAAAGGTTGGAGAGAAGATATCACCAAGAGCAACAAGTGTGGACTCATTAGCAACGATAATACCGCTGTTCTTGAGACCAATCATGGCAATAAAAAGACCTAGGCCAACTGAGATTGCGTGGCGTAGGTTTACAGGAATTGCGTCCATGATTGCTTCACGAAGGCCGCAGAGAACTAAAAGAAGAATAGCAATTCCTTCAATGAAGATAACTGCCATTGATGCGTGCCAATCTCCACCAGTAATTGGAGTAAGAGAGAAAGCTACAACAGCGTTTACACCCATACCAGATGCGCAGGCAAGTGGACGGTTAGAGAACAGACCCATCAAAATGGTCATGATGCCGCCACCAAGACAGGTAGCAGTAATAGCTGCCGAAACTGGAACTCCTGCAGCAGCAAGAAGAGCTGGGTTTACTGCAATAATGTATGCCATTGCGAGAAATGTAGTAATTCCAGCCCTAAACTCTTGAGCGGGATTACTGCCACGCTCAGCTACCTTAAAAAACTTCTCCATTAAGCTCTTCCTTCCTAAAGAGGCTTTTCCTTTATGCAAGCGCTGAAGCGCTTATCACCAAAATAAAAAATTATTGAACGCCGCTTGAACCAAAACCGCCTGTACCGCGATCAGTCTGATCAAGCTCATCAACTTCAACAAGCTGTACAACAGGGACCTGTTGAATCACAAGCTGCGCAATACGCTCACCGCGCTCAATATGAATAGTTTCTTTGCTATCAAGGTTAATCGCACAAACCTTAAGCTCACCACGATAATGAGCATCAATAAGGCCTGGAGTATTTGCCATAGAAAGGCCCTTTTTAAGGGCAAGACCGCTTCTAGGCTGAACAAATCCTGCGTATCCATCAGGGATTGCAATAGCTAAACCAGTGGAAATAAGTTTGCGCTCAAAAGGAGCAAGATCAACATCTTCAGCACTTCTAAGATCTAATCCAGCGTCTCCTGTATAGGCGTACGAAGGTAGCTCAACAGTAGGATCAAGGCGTTTAATAGGTAGCTGGATGTCAAAATTGCTCATTAATTCAGGCTCCTTAATTCTGCACTAAATTCATCAACATCTTTGAAGTCTCTATAGACAGAAGCAAACCTAATGTATGCAACTTTATCAAGCATAACCAGGTTTTTAAGCACAATGCTTCCAAGGTCTTCAGATTTAATCTCGTATTGACCCTTATCTCTAATCTGAGACTCAATACCATCAATAAAATGATCAAGAGAAGCAACAGAGATATCTCTCTTTACTGTTGCAGTAACAAGGCCTCTCATGAGCTTCTGTCTATCAAAAGGCTCCTTATGACCGTCTTTCTTCACAACGGTGATAGGAATCTCTTCTAAGCGCTCATAGGTTGTAAAACGAAACTTACAGGACATGCACTCGCGACGCCTTCTAATAGCATCGTTATTCTCAGATGAACGAGAATCAATAACCTTTGACTCTTCGTGACCGCATTTTGGACAACGCATGGAATCCCCTTTTTTCGTCTAAAAGGAAGATACCATTTTACGCAGGTATTAAGTGTTATCAACACAGAATTCCGAGAGAAATTTACATAAATATTTACTATTTAGATACAGAAGGAATCTCTAAGGTTTGTCCAGCTCTTAAAAGAGAAGAATCAAGATTATTTCTTTCTCTAATCCAACTTACTTGCTGCTCTGTGGAGACGCCCTCAATTGGGTTGCTCTCTGCAATTGACCACAGTGTGTCATTGCTATGAACGGTAATTGTTTGTGAAGCGCTATCCATTACAGATGTAGCAAATGAATTAAGAGTGGTAGTGCGAAGAAAAGAAACCGCAAACATCAAAACAAATGATGCAGTAATAATAAGACCAGCAATAAAAGCTTCTTTATTTGTCAGTGCCTTTACGTAAGAAACTTCCTCACGCTGAGGTGTAACAGATTCTTTCTTTGCTCCGCCTTCAATTACCTTAAATGCAGGCTTATAAGAAGCAAGAGCTGAAGTTCCGCTAACCTGATACATCTTTGACTGATACATACGCCTCATATCATTTCCTTCCGTAATAGTTTTTACGGAACTAGTTATATCTAATACACCGGACAAAAAGTCATGTCCGAACGTTTGTACTAATAATATGTAGTACATTTGTTCGTGTCAAGAAAAAATAGAACATTCGTTTGATTATTTTTTAGAACACGTGTATTATTATTAAAAAGAAAAAGGAGGCTCATATGCCAAAGGGCAAACTCAGCAAGCGTCAGGCAGCAATTTATGAATATATCTGTTCATACACAGATCAACACGGCTATCCCCCTTCAGTAAGAGAGATTGGTGCTGCTGTTAATCTCGCGTCTCCTTCAACTGTCCATATGCATCTAAAGGTCCTGGAGCAGTTTGGCCTAATTGATAGAGACCCAAAGAAGCCTCGTACTATGAAGATTGTTCCCCAGGCTTCAAACACTTCTGACGCAGCAAAGCTTGCTCCCGTTACTCAAGACGTAGCTAATAATGTGATTAGTCTTCCTCTTGTAGGACGTGTTGCTGCTGGTACTCCTATTCTTGCTGAGCAAAACGTAGAAGAATCTCTATCTCTTCCAACTAGCATTGTTGGGGATTCAAGTTCTTTCATTCTTCGCGTTCGCGGAGAATCAATGATCAATGCTGGTATTTTTGACGGCGATTATATTGTTGTAAAAGAGCAGCAAGATGCCCATGATGGAGAAATTGTTGTTGCTCTTATTGATGATTCTGCAACAGTTAAAACGTTCTACAGAGAAAACGATCGCATTCGTCTTCAACCAGAAAATGACTTTATGGAGCCAATCTACGTACAGAATCCTGTCATTTTAGGTAGGGTTACTGCACTTATTAGATCAATTTCATAGTCACAGTATGGGTGTGGAATTAGAACAATCCAAAGGTAGAGTAACTTTCTTTGACACTATTCGAGGACTCTCAGTAGTATCAATGATTCTGTTTCACTTTACCTATGATTTGTTCTTTATCTCGCACGTTAAGCTTACGTGGTTTACACCTCTGCTTATGCAAATCTGGATACCATCAATCTCATATCCTTTTATTTTTATTGCTGGTTGTATGTGCGCCTTCTCTAAAGATTCTTTTAAGCGTACAGGAGTTTATGGCCTTGTAGCCTTAGCAATATTTGCAGCAACTACCTTTGCAAAAGTTGATACTCCCATTACGTTTGGAATCTTCTTTTGTATGGCCTCATGCACCCTGGTAGAGGCTCTTATTTCACGTTTCGCTGTTCCACCAAAAGGATATGCAGTAACAGTTCTTTTGCTTTTAATTTTTGTTGTTTGCATTCCAATTTCTGCTGGTCATATCGGTATAGGCAGTATGGTTTTCTCGTTACCTAAAGAGTTGTATCAAACACCGTATTTAGCTTGGGCCGGATTCCCTTCTCCCTCTTTTTCATCTGGAGATTACTATCCGTTACTCCCCTATTTGTTCTTGTATTTGAGTGGAGCTGCGTTTAACAGACAGCTCAAGGCAGAAGGCTATCCTAACTGGATGAAAACATTTTCCCTTCCCCTTATAACGGAGATGGGAAAACATTCACTTCTCGTTTATATTTTGCACCAGCCAATTTTGCTGCTTATTGCCTTATTCGTCAGTCAGAATATCGTCCTCTGACACCACATAAGGCTCTAATAGTGCCTGCATATAGGTGTCGGCTTTAACTGACAGCAAAAGACCTTCCGCAACGTATTGCTCATGCAAGAGCTGGCACCTCTCGTGAACAGACTTAACAAGAGCACCTTTGTTGAACGGAATAAGTGCACTAACCACCTTGTCGCCGGCGCTAGCTATTTCTTGAATCTTGTGGAGAAGAGCGTTAATGCCCGTGCCTTCCTGAGCAGAAATAAATACAGCGTCTGGATAGAGCGCTTTAAGCATTTGAAGTTCTTGCTCAGAAAGTAAATCGACCTTGTTTAGAACAAGAATTTGATCGCTTTTATCGGCCTCGATATCTTTTAAAATACTACGAACAACTGCAATTTCTTTAGAAAGATTCTTGTCAGTTGCATCAGCGACCAGCAGCAGAAGATCAGCTTCTTGAGCTTCAACCAGTGTAGATTTAAAGGACTCAATCAGATTTGTTGGAAGCTTTTGAATAAATCCAACAGTATCGGTCAGAACAATTTTTCTTCCTTCATCAAGAGAAAGTGCTCTGGTAGTTGGATCAAGAGTTGCAAAGAGCTCGTCTTTTGCGTATACATCTGCTCCAGTTAACTGATTCAGAAGCGTTGATTTACCGGCGTTGGTATAGCCAACCAGAGAGACGCTGAACGTTCCAGATTTCCATCTGGACTTAGACTGAACTTCTCGCCGTTGACCAAGCTGTTTGAGCTCATTTTTAAGAGTTGAAATACGCTTTCTAATAAGGCGACGGTCAACCTCAAGCTGGCTTTCACCCTGGCCAAATCGGCTACCAATGCCACCACGAGTTTGCTCGCCTACCAGGTGACTCCACATACCACGAAGCCTTGGAAGTACGTACTGAAGCTGTGCAAGCTGTACCTGAAGTCGTCCTTCTTTGGTGCGTGCGTGGATACCAAAAATATCAAGAATGAGCGCTGTGCGGTCAATTACTTTAACAGGCTCGCCAAGTAATTTTTCTAGATTAGATTGCTGAGAAGGCGTGAGCTCATCATCGAAGATGACAACGTCAGTATTGGTGTTTCTTACCAGAGAAACAAGTTCCTCGGTTTTACCTTTGCCAATGAAAGTCTTAGGGATAGGTGCATCAAGTTTTTGCGTAAGACGCATAAAGACTTCAGCGCCGTCAGTTTGCGTCAGACGCTCAAGCTCGTCCATTGATTCTTCAAGCGACCAATCGCTTTTACCGCAATCAACGCCTACAAGAATTGCTCGTTCAACTTTAGGAGCAGTTGAAAATGGAACAAAACGACCCATAGACTCCCCATCTAAGACAAGGTAAATACGTTAGTTTTTGATGTGTCCTACTGGCATTGTACGTCAGCATGCTGCACAAAAATCAGCTCGAGAGCATCTTCAGGCGTGAGCTGTTCCATATCAAGCCACCTGACTCGACCATCTCGTTTAAGCCAAGAAATCTGACGCTTAGCATACTGCCTGGTGTGCTGCTTAATAAGCTCACACGTTTGCTCAAGCGATTGCTCACCCGCAAAGTAAGCAAAGAACTCTTTGTAGCCAATTGCCTGGCCAGCCGTGCAATTTTCAGAGAGACCTGACTCAATAAGCGTTTGAACCTCTTCAACAAGCCCTTGCTCAAACATAAGATCTACTCGCTGGTTAATTCGCTCATACAGGCGCTGACGATTCATTGTTAGGCCCCATATCTGGGCGTCAAAGTACGGTGTATGAGCCTTTAAGCCCTCATGATGAGTTGCATACGACTTGCCTTCTTCCAAGAGCTCTAAAGCCCTTACAACGCGTCGTACGTTATTTGGATGGATAAGCTCTGCACTTGCCGCATCTTTTGAGGCGAGAAATTCATGCAGGTCCTCAGCACCAAGCTCTTGAGCAAGCTTTTCATAACGAGTACGTACAGGAGACTCGATTGAGCCTGAAGGAAACTCCATCTGGTCGATAATCGAATCAAGATAAAGACCGGTTCCGCCACAGAATACAGGTATTTTACCAGCTTTAATAAGCTTATGAGCTTCTTCACGAGCTGCCACTTGAAACATCTGGACAGAATATTCTTCTGAAATGTTGGCACAATCCACCATAAGAAGAGGAACTTCTCGCTCTTCCACAGGAGTTTTAGCAGTGCCAATATCCATGCCACGATAAACCTGCATTGCGTCAACAGAAATGACAGAGGTCTCAAGCTTCTTGGCTACCAGCTCAGACAAGGAGCTTTTGCCCGAAGCCGTGGGGCCTACAATACAGATAACCGAGCCATGGGAGCTCATCGAGGATCAGACTCCATGGTTCCGCGCAAATACCAGGTACGAGCCTCATCAATATGAACATCAACAATTTTGCCGATAAGATCTTCTGGCGTGTAACCCTCTGGCAGATTGAAGTGAACTGTTTGGTTCTTCTCGCTATGTCCCACCATAACGGTATCATCACGCTTGGAAGTTCCCTCAACAAGAACTGCCTGCGTAGTATTCAAGTCTACCTGGTTAGCGTCATGTGCCTGCTGAGCCACAAGCTCTGCAAGCCTATCAAAGCGCTCCTGGATGACCTCGTGAGGCGTATTGTCTTCGTATTTTGCCGCAGGAGTGCCTGGACGCTTAGAGTAAATGAAGGTATATGCGGAAGAATACCCAGCTTCTTTGACCAAAGAAAGCGTATCCTCAAAGTCTTCCTCAGTCTCTCCGGGGAAGCCAACGATAATGTCAGTTGAAAGCGCCAATCCTGGAATAGCTGCACGCAGGCGAGAAACCACGTCTAAGTACTCTTCTCGTGTATAGCTGCGGTTCATCTTTTTGAGAACACGCGTAGATCCACTTTGAACCGCAAGATGAAGATGAGGCATGACAGCTGGTGTTTCCTTCATAGCTGCAATAGTCTCATCGGTTAGGTCCTTTGGATTCGATGAGGTGAAACGGATTCGCTCAACGCCCGTCTGACCCACAGCACGTAAAAGTTCTGCAAAGCGTGGCTTACCGTAAAGGTCACGGCCATATGAGTTAACGTTTTGACCAAGAAGGGTAATCTCACGAACGCCATCTGCGACAAGACGCTCGCACTCACCAATAACAGCCTCAAAGGTGCGACTGCGCTCACGACCACGAACGTAAGGAACAATGCAATACGTGCAGAAATTATTGCAGCCGGTCATGATAGGTACCCAAGCGTGATACTGCTGAGCGCGGTTGCTTGGCAGGTCTGTGGAGAAGCCCTTGCCTTCCTCAGAAGTGTCTACGGCTACACGGTCATTCTCGCCTCTAAATGCGCTGGTGAGAAGTGCTGGCAGACTTGCGAGAGCACTGGTGCCAAACACAACGTCAACGGCCGGAACCTTTTCACGGAGTTTCTCGCCATCACGCTGTGCAATGCAGCCGCCAATAGCAACAATACGCTTGCCTGATGGAGGCGTTGGAGCACTCACCATCGCAGAAGCCTGACCATAGAGACGCTGATCGGCGTTCTCACGGACGCTACAGGTCATGAAGATGACAATATCAGCGTCATCAGTATCTGAAACCTCATTGCAGCCACAAGCCTCAAGCAGACCAGAGACACGCTCTGTATCGTGCAGATTCATTTGGCAGCCAAAAGTTTTGATGTGATACGTTTTTCCTACGAGCTCGGAATTTTCAATCATACTTAAAGTACCTCGTCATACTCAGTGGGACTAACAGCTGGCGTCTGCGTATCGGGAGCAGACAATGTGTGGACATAAATGGCAATTTTTATTGCAGTTCTACTCTCCCCTGCAATTTCAATATCAGAAAACGTTGGAGCGCAGGTAATGTCCAAGCCACACGGAATCAAGAATCCGCGGGCAATGGCAACAGCCTTGATGCCCTGGTTGACAGCACCTGCACCAATGCACTGGAGCATAACAGGCTCGTTATCTTTAACCAGTCCCGCAATAGCTCCTGCTACAGAAGCTGGTGAAGACTTACTTGAAACTTTAAGCAAACCCATGAGTGCTCCAATTATTGTGCGTTTGTTCTACTCTTGCGACTCAATATCAAAAGTCACAACAATTTTGTTTTTACTTACACGAACACGAGGCTCAGCCGTCAAAGAAACGTAGTATTTCTCGGACAACTCAGCAAAACTCTGCTCCATTTTTCGAGAAAAGCTGCTGATATCAGCTTTGCTCATCTTGAGACCTCGGTGGTCTTTCATCAGATCAATTTCGCGAGAAACCCCTTCAGGTTCAACAGTGTGGCTGACCTGTGCATACACACTACGCAAAGGCTTAATCTGTTCAGCAATAATTCTGTGAGCAGTTCTATCTGACATAGAAAGACCAAGAGACTTACAAACCTCAGAAAGCTCTGTTGCATCCGCTGCGGCCCTGAAGCGCTCGAGAACAGGCACGTTTTCAAAGCCTTCAACAAAGAGCAGGTCGGCGATATCAAGCGTCTGCGCAATTCTGCGACGAGCAGTAGCTGCAATCTCTGCAGCAGAGCCCAGCATTACCTCACACGAGCCTTTGACCTCAAGCGCAAAGTCACAGCAGGTACGAATAATGTTATGAGGACCTTTAACGGTTGTTTTGATTCCATCCTCATTCAAACCACAGGTTGGCCAAGTAGACTGATCTACTCGCTCAGAAATTTTAGTAGTGTCTACCACAATCTGAATAACAGAACCAAGTCCCGGGGCCGAAGCCACAACCTGGGCTGATTCACAGTTTTCTTTAATGGAGTAGAGAGCCATGCCTCGGCCATGTATTCCCCAACGGTCCATATGCATGCTCTCAAGCTTTGAAGTTACACGAGCTTCAAAGATTTTCTCGTGCATGTCTTTTGGAATACCCTGACCATCATCAAGTATGGTGATAGTTCTGAGCGCACCTTCTTTTGATGTTGCAACATAAATATGACGAGCGCCAGCATCGCGGGAATTACGTAAGAGCTCGATAACAATATCTTCTACCGAACGGATATCGTGCTTTGCCTGTCTACGCTCTGCCTCTGCTACGCGTAAACGAACGTACCCCGCGCCGAGGGATTCCTCGACACGGAGTGCGCGTTCACCTCCCATGGAGGCAACAAAACCTGTTAAGTCAGTAGAAGTGGCTGCCATAAATTACTTAGCAACATCCACAGCACGAGACTCGCGAATAACAACAACGCGAACCTGTCCTGGGTATTCCATCTCATCCTCAATTTGCTTAGCAATATCGTGTGCAAGAACAGTTGCCTCGGAATCGCTAATCATCTGAGGCTCAACCATAACGTGAAGCTCACGGCCAGCCTGCATTGCATACGTACGCTCAACACCCTCGTGTGCATTAGAGATAGCCTCAAGCTTCTCAAGACGCTTGATGTAGTTCTCAGCAGACTCACGACGAGCACCAGGACGTGCAGCAGAAATAGCATCTGCAGCCATAACAAGCATGTCAAGCACGGTGTTTGGCTCAATGTCTGCGTGGTGAGCTTCAATAGCGTGAACAATCTCTGGGCGTTCGCCATGGCGACGAGCAAGATCTGCACCAATTACAGCGTGTGGACCCTCAACCTCGTGGTCAATTGCCTTACCAAGGTCATGGAGCAGACCAGCACGCTTAGCTGGAGCAGGCTCAAGACCAAGCTCTTCAGCCATGATGCCGCAAAGTACTGCAACCTGAACAGAGTGAGCAAGAACGTTCTGACCGTAAGAAGTACGGTAGCGAAGCTTACCAAGAGTTTTTACGATCTCTGGATGAAGATCGTGAATACCGCAATCAAATGCAGCCTGTTCACCAGCCTCAAGGACACGCTCGTTAACAAGGGCTTCAGCCTTCTTGTAGAGCTCCTCAATACGTGCTGGATGAATACGACCATCTGCAATGAGGTTCTCAAGTGCAACACGAGCGGTCTCACGGCGGACTGGATCAAAACTTGAAAGAACTACAGTCTCTGGAGTGTCATCAATAACAAGAGAAACACCAGATACCTGCTCGAAGGTACGAATGTTTCTACCCTCACGTCCAATGATTCTACCCTTTAGATCATCAGATGGAATATGGACGGAAGTTACTGTAATCTCAGAAGCCTGATCTGCAGCAACACGCTGAATAGCGGTAGAAATAATCTCACGTGCAGTTTTATCTGCTTGTGCACGAACGCGCTGCTCAGACTCACGAAGAATCATTGCCTCATCGCGAACACTTTCAGAACGAACGCGAGATAGAAGCTCATCATGAGCCTCATCTTTAGTGAGATTGGCAATACGCTCAAGCTCTTGAGACTGCTGAGAAACAAGAGAATCCAAATCGTTCTTACGACGATCAAGCTGGCCCTGAAGGCTGGAGAGCTGATGCTCACGCTTCTCTAGTGCATCAGTACGGTGATCAAGGGACTCTTCACGCTGAAGAATACGATTCTCCATGCTACGAAGCTCACTTTTGCGCTTCTTCTCTTCTGCTTCAGCAAGTTGCTTAAGTTGAAGAACTTCCTCTTTAGCCTCAAGAACAGCTTCTTTTTTTACTGTTTCTGCCTGGCGAGCTGCTTCAGAAGCAATACGATCTGCATTAGTCTGAGCATCTTTTAACTGCTGTTCTGCAGTTTTAATCTTTGAATTACTAATGTTAGAGAGCACGCCGTATGCAAGGCCTACTCCCACAAGAAGGCAAACAATGCCTACTGCTGCTAATTCCATACCTACTCCTCAAATGGCGATTACAAAAGTGTTCAGGAGACTTTAGACACAACAGTATCTAAAGAACCCGCCATGAGCAGGGTTCATTGGCTGGTCATGCCACATTCAGAGATAGATCAAATGTATGAGATACCTACTGTATACGTGACGCTGGTTGCCCAGCGGAAATGAGCCTATTCACGGCATATTTATCGTATAGAGCATTGTAACTTTTGTCAATAAATAGCAGGTAGGAAAAGTAAAGTACATCAATACAACAGACTTATAAGCTAAGCAAATATATTCATTTAGATGTGGCGTTTTCATCCAAGATCTTTTTAGCAACAGATGATGCTATAGAAAATGAATATCCCTTTGTGGCGAGAAACCTGACAAGCTTCTCATAATCATTTTTTCCCGACAGGTGTTTTCTCTGGGCCAAAGAATACGCAACTTCAAATTCATCCACATCAGAAAAATAAGCGTCAGGCCATCCAGGGAGTGTCTCAACTTCAATCCCTTTTTTAGAAATTTCAGTTTTAATTTTAAGAGGACCCCAGCCTTGCGAAATTTTAGATCGTATATAGACGTCTGCAAAACGACTGTCATTAATCAAACCAACTTCAACAGCCCTCTGCACTGCAGGGTCTCTTACATTCTTCTGATAGCCATCAAGCATGAGCTTTTTTTGAAGCTCAGCTGTAGAGTAGTCCCTTTTTACAATCAAAGCCTCAATACGAGCTTTAATGCACTGCGTTGAAATCTCTTTTAGCTCATACAGAAACTCATTACGAGAAGAAGGTGTAAAAACACCATCTTTCTCTTTGTTTTGAAGAGCACGAGCTACTGTTGGAGGGACAAAGAATTCCTCCGTCCCTCCAACTTCTGTTTCTAAAAGTATCTTTGCTTTAGGCTTTGCCTGACCTAGAACTGCCTGTTTCTTTTTTGGAAGCTCAATCGTCCAAGAAATTTCTGACATTATTCAGTAGAATCTTCCGTTGCAACCGGAGTGCCAACTTCAGAATCTTCATCAAATACAAGGCCACAAGCAACTCGTACTTTGTGATCAATCTCTTCCATGAGATCTGGATTGGCAGTAAGGAAAGATTTAGCTGCTTCTCTACCCTGGCCAAGACGCTCACCCTCATAGGTGAACCAAGCTCCAGACTTGTTGACAATCTCAAAATCAACAGCCATATCAAGAATGGAACCCTCTTTAGAGATGCCTTGACCGTACATAATGTCAAACTCAGCAACCTTAAAAGGAGGAGCAACCTTGTTCTTTACAACCTTAACGCGAACACGGTTACCAACGTTTTCTCCGTTAACCTTAATGCTGTCAACGCGGCGAATATCCATACGGACAGTAGAGAAGAACTTAAGAGCCCTACCACCAGAAGTGGTCTCTGGGCTTCCAAACATAACGCCAATCTTCTCTCTAAGTTGGTTAATGAAAATACAGAGTGTATTAGACTTTGAAAGAGAGCCGGCTAACTTACGGAGAGCTTGACTCATGAGACGAGCCTGAAGACCAACGCTAGAATCGCCGATTTCTCCCTCAATCTCTGCACGAGGAACAAGAGCAGCAACAGAGTCTACAACTACAACATCAATGGCGCCTGAGCGAACAAGCATGTCACAAATCTCAAGAGCCTGCTCACCAGTATCTGGCTGAGAAATTAAAACATCATCAATATCAACGCCAATACGAGCCGCATAGCCTGGGTCTAGTGCGTGCTCTGCGTCAATAAAGGCAACAACACCACCTAGTGCCTGAGCTTCTGCAAGAATTTCTAGTGAAAGTGTTGTCTTACCAGAGGACTCTGGGCCATAAATCTCTACGATACGACCGCGAGGAACGCCGCCAATACCCAATGCTGCATCAAGAGCAAGTGAGCCAGTTGGAATAGCCTGAATATCAAAGGCAGGACCACCCTCGCCTAAACGCATAATAGCGCCTGCACCAAATTTCTTCTCAATCTCTGCAGTGGTTGAGGAGATAACCTCATCTCTCTCATCACCAGTAGTACGAGCTTTGATCTCTTTTGAAACTGCCTTTTTAGCCATGAATACTCCTTGCTCTTTTTGTTACTAGAATAATATAAGAACAGACGTTCTATGTCAACGTCAAACATATACTCTATAGAGGGAATTTGTCTGAATTCTTACCTCTATTTTTCCGCTCTTGAGCAGCTAATTTCTTCTTAATTACAAATTTGACTGTATAAGTCCTGCATAGTCGAAGAAAATAAGAAGCTCAAAACAAACTAGTTTTGAGCCTCCCTATTAAAATCGGATTTTAAGCCTTCACAATTGCTTCATGAATTAATTGTAAAGCCTGCAAAACAGCAGCTTCTCTCACCTGTTCTCTATTACCAGAAAAATGTTTGCAGACCGTATGGGTAAAGTTTTTGCTGTTAATACCAAACCAAACTGTTCCAACTGGTTTACCAGGCTCTTCTCCTGTTGGTCCTGCTATTCCTGTAACGGAAACTGCAATATCTGATCCAATAACGTCTCTAACGCCTGAAGCCATTTGAGCTGCGCAGGGCTCAGAAACAGCACCAAGGGATGGTTCATCAAAAATGTCTTTTGAAACACCTAATACCTTTTGCTTAATCTCAATGGTATAGCTTACAACAGAGCCCTTAAGTACGCTTGATGATCCAGAGATGGCTGTAAGAGCGCCTGCAACAAGTCCTCCCGTACAAGACTCAGCGGAAGCAACGGTAAGACCAGTCGCAAGAGCCTCTGAAATAACCTGTTGAGCTTCTGAAAGAACTTCAGATGAAAACATTTGATCACAACTTTTCATTAAGCAGAAAACCGTTTGATCTGCACATGAGCTTATCTTATACAAAAGCGGCGCCTCAGAGAGACGCCATCTTGTTAAACTTCAGCAATGTATTGCCAAGACTTTACAAAGTAGTCAATTCCTGACCAGGCCGTTAGAACTACTGCAACCCACATAGATGCATTGAAGATAAAGAGCAAAACATCCTGAATCATTCCATCAGGAATACTAGGTAAGAAGAGTAAACCGCAGATAGCAACCATAGTTGTAGCGGTCTTCCACTTACCCAAGTCAGAAGCTGCAATAACAACTCCCTTTGAAGCAACAACCATCCTAAGGCCCGATACCAAAAACTCACGTGCAACAATTACTAAGAGCACCCAAGGAGAAACCATATGCCACTCTAGAAGTACAAAAAGAGCTACAACAACAGCGAGTTTATCGGCAATTGGATCTAAGAACTTGCCAAAGGTAGTAACTTCATTTCTACTGCGGGCAAGATAACCATCAAGCTTATCGGTCAAAGAAATGACAACATAGCCGATAAAAACAAGAAAAGCTCCAAGTTTAAAACCAGGTGTTGTCAGAGAATCTGCCAGAGATACACCTAAAAGCTGCGCCAAGAGAAGCCAAAAGGGCACTAAGACCACACGAGCACAGGTAACAATATTTGCAGGTGTCCAAATTGTCTTTGATGACATGACCTATCCCCAACTAAACGGTTTTCTCGCCAGACTGTGTGTCTGTAGTGTCTACAATTTCGCCAATCATTTCATAGCAGAAAGAATCTACCAGGTCACAAAGGACAATATCTCCGACTGCGGCCTCTCCCTCTGCAATGTGAACAGCGCCATCACAGTCTGGAGCCTGGAACCACGTGTGGCCAATAAGCTCAGTGCCTTCGTCGGATTCTTCAATTCCGTCGATAATGACCTCGCAGCGCTCGCCAACGTGACGGGCAGTTGCCGCAAAGCCAAGCTGCTCTACAAGGTCAAGCAAGCGCTGAGTACGCTCAATTTTTACCTCGTCTGGAACCTGATCAGACATCTTTGCGCCCAGAGTTCCCTCTTCTGGCGAATAGGTAAAGACGGAAGTGTAATCAAACTCCTGCTCCTGAATAAAGTCGTAGAGCTCATCTGATTCATCATCTGTCTCGCCTGGGAAGCCACACATTCCCGTAGTTCGAAGAACCATGCCAGGAATCTCAGTTCTGAGGCGATCAAAAAGCTCACGAAGCTCCTGTGTAGAGCCAGAACGACCCATGCGCTTAAGAATGCGCTCGTTGCAGTGCTGAATTGGAATATCAATGTAAGGAAGAACCTCAGGTGTATCGCGAATAGTGCTGATGAGCTCATCGGTCATACCTTCTGGCTGCAGATACAAAACGCGAATCCATCCCTTATAAGGACGGACTACCTCAGCAACCTGCTGCATAAGCTTAGCAAGCGTTGGCGTCTGGCCATCTGCAGTATCAGGCATATCCGAGCCCCAGATACCGGTGTCCTGGCCAATCAGAATGACCTCACGAACACCACCTTCCATCAGCTCATGTACCTCTTGAAGAATCTCTTCAGCGGGCCTTGAGTGATAGTGACCACGAATGTACGGAATGGCGCAGAAAGCGCAGAATCTATCACAGCCCTCGGAAATCTTTACAAATGCACTGGCGCCATCAATGGTGCGCAGCATTCCATGGGCCGCAACAATAGACTGCGTAGGCTCAGGGATATTTAGAACATCTGCAACAACGCTAACAATGCCATCTTCTTGATCTGCCGGAACAAACGCAGCAACTTCAGGAAGCTGCTCGTTAAGCTCTGCACCGTACCTGGAAGGGACGCAGCCACACATAATAATGGGCAGCTTGCGCACTCCCTCGGAAGCTCCTTCAGCAATCTCAAGCGTAGTCTCAATGGACTCCTCTGTTGCTGAAGCCAAGAATGAACAGGTGTTGATAATTGCAACGTCTGCTGAGTCTGGATCTGCAACTTCACCAAAACCAGAGGCCAAAAGACGCGCACGCATGCGATCTGTATCAACCTCGTTTTTAGCGCATCCTAACGTGATGTATAGGACGTTGTAGCCCCTATCGATAGTTGTTGAACTGGAGGGGCTGGCCATAGTCTTTCTCCTTAAGGCTTGCAATCACAGACTGAAGAACATCGCGAGAAGCGCTAGAAACACGCAGCTTATCGCCCTCAACGGTTGCCTTAGCCTTAACTTTCATATCACGAATATCTTTAGCAATCTTCTTGGCAGTTTCCTGATCAATTCCAGAAACAATTGAGCCAATCTGACGCACGGTAGAGCCTGCTGCAGGAATGGGGTCTCCCCAACGAATAGCAGTAAGATCAATTCCGCGCTTTACCAGCTTGGAGCCAAGAACATCCCTCACCTGAGATGCAACAAAATCTGCAGGAGCCTCAATAGTGAACTTACCCTCTTTCTTAGAAAGCTCAAGTGTTGCACCAGAATCCTTAAGATCGTAGCGCTGAGTTAGCTCACGAGCTGCCTGCTGAAATGCATTATCAACTTCCATCATGTCTACTTCAGACACAACGTCAAAGCTTGATTCTTTAGCCATTTCCCCTCCGTATATTCAGGGCGAGAAGAACTTCTCGCCCCATGGCGTTTAGTTATTGTTTGTATTGCTGTTGGAATTCTGGTTGTTAGTGGTGCCAGAAGTTCCACCGGTAGTAGTTGTTGACGTGCTGTTTGTTTGAGTTCCAGAAGCATTTGCTGCAGTACCGTCAGCAGGCTTAGTGCCCTGAATAGTCAAGGTACCAATACCAGAAGCATTTGCATCAAATGGCTTAGCAGTACCATTAACGGTAACTGCAACTGCGCCAGGTGTACCTGCAAGAACGTTCATGGAATCAGTGACGGTGTATGTCTGAGACCATGGACCAGTAATTGCATCAGCCTCAACACTCTTACCATCAACAGTAATCTCAACCCAACTGGTCTGACCATCTGCAACAGTAACCACTACGGTAGTCTGCTTAGGATTCTCTTCCTTCTTTGGCTCAGTTGTAGTGGTGCTCTTAGAAGCATCAGTTGAATCCTTCTTAGAAGTGTCCGTGTTGCTATTTGTAGTGGTGGAATTCTTTGAAGAATCAGTTGTTGAATTATTAACGCTTACTGTCTTTGTTGTAGTAGGCGTAGTACGAGCTGTCATGCAGGAACGAACGCTGAACAGCAAAACGGCAGTAATAATCACAACAACAAGAGCAAATACGGTAGCAATGGTGCGGCCCGTGTCAGAGAAATAATTCTGAAGTGCTCCCATAACGCCTGGTCTTTGAGGAGCACGGCGTTGCTGAGCAGCAGCGCCAGAAGGCTGGCGACGGCGAACATTAGGCCTATCTACCTGTGCGATATTTCTTGAACCACGACGACCGGAAATAGTAGATGCGCGCTCGTAAGGAGCAGTTACATTGTCATAACGAAGGTCATCAGTGTAATCGCTTGGAGCAACAGTTCTTCTGGTTACATCGTCTTTGTAAGCTGGAATGCTAACGCCTGCAATGCCTACACGCTTGCGCTGAACGCCACCGCGCGTACGGCTTGCCATAGTCTTCTGACGAGAAGCCTCTTCAATACCGGCATTGTACGCATGACCTGTGGCATAACGAGAATACGAGTAGCCACCAGCATCCTCCTCAGATGCCTGAGCACCCAGAGGCACACCGGTTTGTCTGGAGCGAACACCAGACGTAGTTGCAAAGGCACCCATATCACCAGCTGGTCCTCCCGACGTGGGGAGAAGACCGTGGTACTGCACGTATGCCTTTGGCCTACTACCAGACTCGTTTACAACGTCATAGCCAGCAATGCCACGACCAGACTGAGTATCTCGAGTACGGCGACGAAGCTCATGAGAATAGGTTCCGTTTTCAAACTCGTAGCTCTCTTCCTGGAAGAGGTCTACAATCTCACGCGGATTAAGTCCTAGGTAGCGAGCATACGAAGAAAGCATGCCCTGAGCATAACCACTCTGAGGCATATTCGTAAAATCGCCTTCCTCAAAAGCAATAAGTGCCTGCTCCTTGAGGCGAAGAATCTTTGATGCTTGAGTGATAGAAAGCCCGAGCTGACGTCTACGTTCTACGAGCATCTCACTAAAACGAGGGCGTGGCATGCTTACTCTACCTCCCTATAGGCAGCGTCTTGAACTTTGAGCTCTTCAAGAGCATCTTTATCGATAAGAACTTCTCGAGGCTTTGATCCGTTGGCTGGGCCAACAACACCTTTTGCCTCAAGCATATCCATAATTCTACCAGCACGAGCATACCCAACAGAGAGTGCTCTTTGCAAACTAGATGTAGAACCTAGCTGAGAATCCACAATAATGCGTGCAGCTTCCCAAATAAGTGGGTCATCTGCCTGCGCCATACCGCCAACTCCACCAACGCCATCGGCCTGTGTTGGAGTTGCAACGGTCAAGATGTTGTCGTGATATTCGGCCACGCGCTGAGTGCGGATGTACTTAACGGTCTCCTCGATCTCCTCGTCAGAGACCCAGCAACCCTGTGCGCGATTAGGCTTCTTACCACGAAGTTTAACCAGCATGTCACCCTTACCCAGCAGCTGTTCAGCGCCCTTCTGGTCCAGAATAATGCGGGAGTTCAAAGAGTTATCAACTGAGAGCGCAACACGGTTATCAATGTTTGCGCGGATTAGACCAGTTACGACGTCTGCAGAAGGACGCTGCGTTGCAACAATCAGGTGAATACCTGCAGCACGACCAAGCTGAGCAATACGGACAATGGAAGACTCAACGTCTTTGCCAGCAACCATCATAAGGTCAGCAAGCTCGTCGATGACAATAACAAAGTAAGGCATGTGTTTTGGAGGATTCTCCATATCAGCGTACTTATCGCCATCAACATTTCTGTTGTACGTCTTAATGTCACGCACTTTGTAGTGCTCAAATACCTTAAGGCGGCGCTCCATCTCGGTGACGCCCCACTGAAGCGCACTTGCGGCCTGCCTTGGCTCGGTAACAACTGGAACATACAGGTGAGGAAGACCAGCGTAACCCGTAAACTCAACGCGCTTTGGGTCAACCATAATTAGGCGGACCTGCTCAGGAGTTGCGCGCATGAGCATAGACATGACAATAGCGTTGAGCAGGACAGACTTACCAGAACCAGTGGTACCTGCTACCAGCAAGTGAGGAAGACTTGCAAGGTCAACAACAATTGGCTTGCCCTCAGAATCGCGACCAAAGGCGCACTCAAGAGGACCGCCCTTTGCAAACGGAAGAACGTCAGCCAAGTTGACTGCCTGGGCTTTCTCGTTAGGAATCTCAATACCAACTAGAGAAGTTCCAGGAATTGGTGCAAAAATACGAACAGACTTTGCCGCAAGTGAAAGCGCAATATCGTCCTCGAGATTAGTGATCTTGTTGACGCGCTCTCCCTCGCCCATCGAAATCTTAAACGTAGTGACAGAAGGACCTGCAGTCCAACCAACCACCTGGCTCGAAAGGCCAAACTCCTCAAGCGTAGCCTGGAGTCTCTGAGCAGTAGCTTCAAGCTCATCATCGCTTACGGCAGAAGTGGCCGAGTTCTTGTTTGTCTTCAGAATGGTAAATGGTGGCAGCTCATACGACTCATCGTCATCGCCTGGCCTTTTGAGCTGGTCAGGTGTGGCGAGAAAATCGGGCGTTGTTTTAGCCTTACTCTTAGGTTTAGCCTGTTTTGTGGTAGGAGCAACCTCAGCTACAGCACCATCGTTTTTCTCGACAACTGCATCATCTGGCTGGTCTTTCTTCTTAGAACGAAGCTTATTCTTAGCCTTATCAATGAGCGTAGTAGGAGCATCTCCTGCGTCTTCTTGCGCCTCTTCTTCCTCGTAAAGACGGGCGTCACGCTTAATGACAGAAGTCTTGCGATTGCCCAGATAGGTGGTCTCCCCTTCTCCGGTCTCGTCAAAGAGAGAAGACTGGTTGTTTGCGCCACGTCTACCCTGCTTCTTTGCAGGCTGTGGAGCATTTGCGGCGTAGAGCGCCTCTTCTTTTGCAAGAGCACGCTCTTCTTTACGGTAGCGATGATTCTCGCGCGCTTCATCCAGGCGGAAGCTTACGCGCTCAACCATGTCAGAAATGGAGAAGCCGCAGATAACAACACCGGCAATAATAAAGCCAACCAAAAGGACATTGCCCACCACGCGGCCAACAAAGCGCAGCAAAACCCAAGCAATACCGCCGCCTACATAACCACCGGCAGCCTCGAGGACTTTTGTGCCCAGAAGCATATCTGGAGCAGCCTCGGCACCTGGGAAGTTAAGTGAAATAAGAGCAAGGGCAGCAAGAACGTCCAGCGTTAGACCAATTGCAATACGCGTAGAGATTCCCTGATCATCACGCATAAAGAAGGTCATAGCAAAGACAAATACTGCAATGGGAAAAAGTAGCGCTCCCGTACCAAAACAGAGCTTGAGCCCATGACCCATTGCGCTGGTAATAACAGCATTAGAAGGGACAATAATGGACAAAAACATGGCAATAGCAGCCACTGCAAGAACAACACCAATGATGTCGTTCTGCAGTGGAGTCAAGCCTACTGCCTGGGCGGAAGCGGCGTTTCTGGAATTTCTTTTTGCTGCGTTTGAAGTGCGTTTAGAGGGCATTAGGCCTATACCTCCATAATGACCGGAATAACCATTGGTCGAGTACGAGTTTTGCTCCAAAGGAAGTTAGAAAGGGCATTACGAACGCTCTTTCTCATTGCTTCAATGTTTGCGCCTTCGGACTTAGAGGCCTTCTCAATTGAATTTCTCACAAGATTCTGTGCGTCATTCATAAGCTCATCATCATCAGCAAATGAAACACCGCGGCCAGAAATCTCAACAACGCCTGGCTTGAGATTACGACCAACAAGGGTTACTACAGCGGTAACAATGCCGTCCTGAGAAAGACGCTGACGGTCACGAAGAACAACAGGGTTTGCGTCAGTGACAGAGAGACCATCAACGTAAACAACGCCAGACTCAACCGTCTTACCACGAGTAACCTTGCCGTTTCTCATCTCAAGCGTGTCGCCGTTATCAAGAATGAAAATGCGATTAGCAGGAACGCCCATCTGCTGAGCAAGTTCTGCGTGAGCACGCAGGTGAACAGCCTCACCGTGAACAGGCATGAAATTCTTTGGACGAGCCATACCAAGCATAAGCTTGAGCTCTTCCTGGCTACCATGGCCAGAAACGTGGACAAGTGCCTTTGACTTGTCATAAATCTCGCAACCAATCTTAGAGAGCGCGTTGATGATGGACTGAACGCTCTTCTCGTTACCTGGAACAGGAGTTGCAGAGATGATTACGGTGTCCTGAGGACGAATAGACAGCGACTTGTGCTCTCCGTTTGCCATGCGTGCCAAAGCACTCAGAGGCTCTCCCTGGGAACCGGTGCACAGAACAACAATGCGATCATCTGCGAGTTTATCAACATCGTACGCATCAATGATGTCTTTATCGGCAATGTTGAGGTAACCAAGCTCACGCGCAACCTTTGTGTTGGTAATCATAGAGCGACCAGTAACAACAACCTTACGCTTTACCGCAACAGAGGCATCGCACACCTGCTGTAGGCGGTGAATGTGGCTTGAGAACGACGCAACAAAGACGCGACCAGTTGCATTCTTGATGATGTGACGAAGCGCCGCACCAACAGAAGCCTCGGATGGAGTCATACCAGGGCGATTAGCGTTGGTTGAATCAGACAACAGCAGGTCAAGGCCCTCGGAGCCAAACTTGGTGATAGCCGCATAATTTGGACGCACGCCATCAATTGGAGTCTGATCAAGCTTAAAGTCACCAGAGTGAATAAGGGTTCCTGCAGGGGTCTTCATGTGAATACCAAAAGCAGCAGGAATAGAGTGGGTCATCGAGAAGAACGTGATGTCAAAGGCACCAAGCTGGACCTTTGAGCCATCAGTAACCTCACGAAGCTTGGTGCCCACAATCTTGTGCTCAGCAAGCTTGCCTTCAATAAAGCCAAGCGAGAGCTTGCTGGAATAGATTGGCACCTTACGAGTAAGGTCCATAAGCAGGTACGGAAGAGCACCAATGTGATCCTCGTGACCGTGGGTAATCAAAATACCGCGAAGCTTATCTTCATTTTCAAGTACGTAGGTGTAGTCTGGCAAAACTAGATCAATACCAGGCTGTTCGTCATCTGGGAACATCAAACCAGCATCAACAAGCACCATATCATTACCGTATTCAAAAACGGTCATGTTCTTGCCAATGCCATCAAGTCCGCCCATAGGAATGACTTTAAGAGCTGGGTCTTTCTTAGGCATTAAAACGCTTTCCTTTCAAAAACTTTCTATGACAGACGCAACCCAAAGGGCCGTCTCTAAGACTTTTTGCAAAATCTACATGTTGTTTAATTATATAAAAAATCTGCACGTATTACGCTATATATTCCCAAAGAATCAAAATCTCAACAGAATAACAAGAGAGCTCCGACATGCATCGAAGCTCTCTTCAATACCTCATGTTTTATAAGACCTCGCGTGGCGAGAAACCCATTGAATTTGAGCGTGCCTTATGCGTCGTGGTGACGACGTGGCTGCCTGCGCTCAGAGTTGCCGTTGTCGTTCTGACGACGTGGGCGGCGCTCCTCGCGCTCCTTCTTTGGAGCGACCTGTGGTGCCTCTGGCTTATCAAGACGGTCAAGAGAAATCTTGCCCTTCTCGTCTACCTCAAGGACCTGAACCTTAACCTCGTCGCCAACAGCCAGGACATCCTCGATCTTCTCGACACGTCCCTGTGCAACGCGGGAAATATGAAGCAGACCGTCCTTGCCAGGAAGGAGCTCAACAAAAGCGCCGAATGGCTGGAGACCAACAACGCGACCAGTGTACTCCTCGCCTACCTCTGGAACCTTAACAATAGCCTTGATGCGCTCTGCAGCAGCCTCGGCAGCACCGTTGGTACCAGCGATAAAGACGGTGCCATCCTCCTGGATGTCAACGGTTGCGCCCGTATCCTCCTGGATACCGCGGATAACCTTGCCACCAGAACCAATGACGTCGCGAATCTTATCGGTTGGGATAGAAAGCGAGATGATCTGTGGAGCGGTCTCTTTGGTCTCAGTACGAGGTGCAGGAATCTGCTCGAGCATCTTGTTCAGAATGAACATACGACCCTCTTGAGCCTGGAGAAGTGCGCTGCGCAGAATCTCTGGAGTAAGACCAGTTGCCTTATTGTCCATCTGCATTGCGGTAATACCCTTGGTGGTACCGCAGACCTTGAAGTCCATGTCGCCAAGGAAGTCCTCAAGACCCTGGATATCGGTAAGAACAACAGTCTTACCATTCTCCTGGATAAGACCCATTGCAACACCAGAAACAGGACGCTTTAGAGGAACGCCTGCATCCATAAGGGAAAGCGTAGAACCGCAGGTAGAAGCCATGGAAGAAGAACCATTGGACTCCATTACCTCAGAGACAACGCGGATGGTGTAAGGGAACTCTTCCTCGGAAGGAATGACAGGCAGAAGTGCGCGCTCTGCAAGAGCTCCGTGACCAATCTCGCGGCGCTTTGGACTGCCCATACGGCCAGTCTCACCGGTGCAGAATGGCGGGAAGTTGTAGTGGTGAATGTAGCGCTTGCCGTCCATTGGCTCAATAGTGTCAAGACGCTGCCACTCGTTGAGCATACCAAGCGTACAAATGGAGAGAACCTGAGTCTGACCACGCTGGAAAAGACCAGAGCCGTGAACAAGTGGCAGGTAATCAGGCTTGACCATGATTGGACGAATCTCGTCTGCAACACGACCGTCAACGCGCTCGCCGGTCTCAACAACCATGACGCGCATAGCGTGCTTCTCAAGACCCTTGAGCTCAACGGCAATAGCGCGGCTCCAAAGCTCCTGCTCCTCCTCGGTGAACTGAGCCTTGATCTCATCCATCAGGTCAGCAACCTTCTGCATACGGGACTGCTTGTCAGCATCCTTAAGAGCAGCGCTCATCTGGTCATAGTAAGCAAAGATGCGGTCGTGGACCTCAGCAATTGGCTCGTCAAGGATGTACTCACGCTTGACGATAGGGCCGTTAACCTCTTCCCACTTAGCAATAAACTTCTTCTGCTCCTCGCAGAAGGCTGCAATTGCTTCCTGACCAAATGCCATAGCGGAGAGCATATCCTCTTCGGAAATCTCATCTGCACCAGCCTCAAGCATGGAAATAAAGGTAGAAGAACCGCCAAGCTCAAGGTCAAGGTCAGAGTGATCACGCTCTTCATAGGTTGGGTTAACCAGGAACTCGCCGGTATCAGCGTTGCGGCCAATACGAACGCACGCAAGTGGTCCCTCAAAAGGAACGCCACCAACAGCCAGAGCAGCGGATGCGCCCATGACAGAGATGGTATCAACAGCGTTTACCTGATCTGCAACAAGAGAAGTTGCAACAATCTGAACCTCATTGCGGAAGCCATCTGGGAAGGATGGGCGCAGAGGACGGTCAATCATACGAGCAGTAAGGGTTGCCTTCTCAGATGGACGAGCCTCGCGCTTGAGGTAGCCACCAGGAACGCGACCAACTGCGTACATTTTCTCAATAAAATCAACAGTCAGTGGGAAGAAGTCGTAATCTTTGCGCTCCTTGGAAACCACTGCAGTGAGAAGTACGGTAGAATCGCCGCACTTAACGATACAGGCACCTGTTGCCTGCTTTGCGAGCTCACCAGCCTCAAGGGTGTAGTGCTTACCATAGAGGTCAAATTCGTGAGTTACTTTAGTCATTTCTTTCCTCTTCTATCTCCGTTTGCCCCATTGCAAACGGGCCTCAAACATAAAGGGCGCCAGACGGCGCCCTAAAAAGCCAACTTACTGGATGTTGTCGCGGATACCCAGGGAAGCAATAAGAGTACGGTACTCTTCAATGTCGTTCGACTTGATGTAAGAAAGAAGACGACGACGCTTACCAACGAGCATCAGAAGACCACGACGAGTGTGGAAGTCCTTCTGGTGGGACTTCATGTGGTCGGTGAGCTGACGAATACGCTCAGTAAGAAGAGCAACCTGAACCTGTGCGGAACCGGAGTCCTTCTCGTCCTTGCCGTACTGCTTGATGAGCTCAGCCTTACGATCCTTAGTTACTGCCATAATAAACCGCCTTTCGCGTTGAATACTCCTTGTACTGAGAAGGTAGCCGGCAGTGACTAGCCCCTAAGAACAAGGAAATAACCTACAAAAGGATACCAGTTACTGGTGAACTTTGCTAGTAAAAATCCACTTCAACTAGATACTCAGCAGAAATTCAAATGCCTTGAGACGCGCCTCAAGGTGTGTGGCTGCCCAAATATGCACGCTTGTGAGCAAAAAGAGCGCAGTTTCTGGAGCAATCTCAGCAACAATAAGCTGGTCAAAGGTAAGTTTTAGAAGCGACGATAACCACGAGAGCTCAAGTGGAGTTACCTCAATAGCTCCCTCAATCTCATGCGCACAACTTCCACACAATGCACCGCCAGCAGCTGGCGAGAAGTACGTCAGAGCTTCATCTCCACAGGCAATGCATGATTCCAACTCAGGGCGCCAGCCTTCATGTGCCAAAACCTTAAACACATAAGCAGCAACAACAAGATCTAAGTGTTTCTCGTCAGCTACTTCTTCACAGGCTCTGAGAGCGCGAGAGAGCAGTGGATAGAGAAACGCGTCTTCGACGCCGTCGATACACGAAAGGCGTGCAGCTTCGCAGATTGCCGACGCAGCTGCTACCTTAGAAAGATCTCCGCGCAGTGATGCGTGCGGCTCAAGCAAGGTTGCCTCGGACAAGATATCAAGTGAGCGACCTTCTGCCAGCAGTACGTCTAGCTCACAAAACAGTTCAACGCGGGCTGCAAATCGGCCGCCTGGCTTTCTAGCACCCTTTGCGACAGCGCGACGCTCTTCTCCTGAATCGGAGAGCATGGTTAAGATGAGGTCTTGCTCGGCAAGTTTTGTTCTATCAAGCACAATAGCTTTAAGACGAGTGGTCTTTCTTCCAGGCACAACTAGTCCTCAGTTGAATAGCCTAGGCGCTTAATCTCGTTGGCATCACGCCTCCAGAGAGGCTGAACGCGCACCTGCAGGTCAAGGTAAACCTTGCGACCAAACAGTTTCTCCAGGTCTTTTCTAGCCTCAACGCCAACGCGTTTAATCATGGAGCCGCCCTGGCCAACTACGATGCCCTTTTGCCCTTCTCGCTCAACCAAAATGGTGGCAGAAATGGATAAGTGACCGTCCGTTGCTACCTCATACGAATCGCAGACAACGGCAACAGAATGAGGAACTTCCTGACGAAGGTTGAGCAATAACTTCTCGCGG
>CALHDX010000066.1:0-28607 GCA_938023105.1 uncultured Atopobium sp. | reverse complement strand
TGGTGCATCTTAGCCGCGCCTCGCTGAGAAATTGTCTAGTTCTTAATCAAGATAACCGGACAACTGGGGCTCAATGTCTGACGACCGAGTGGTCTCCCTGACTGATATACATCTTTATGCATAAACTTCATCTAATATGCTTGAAAATGAATAGAGAAATATAAAAAATCTAACTATAGGTAAATTTCACTTCTAAGCAACACACCTATGTCGGATAATCTGCTTAATTGCGGGCATATTACACACCTAATGACGATAATCTGCACGCCTTAGCTATTTTCGGCGTCATGTATACGTCTTTTTGACAGATTATCCGACTTAGGTGTGTTCGGCTATCAGCAAAAACAGGTCGTGTCAGTTACATCAGTTGTCTATGACCCGAAAAGCGCTGAAGTGCTTGCATCGCCGGTTCCGGCGACGACACGTGCCGCCGCCGAACGATTTCCGTGGTAGCAAAAAGCCCTGCAACCAAACACGGTTGCAGGGCTTGAACGTATTGATTGAGCACACTGCACGCCGTAGCGATTACGCTGATGGACGAGGTCCGCTAGAGACGCGGATGGTGATAGTAGCGCCAGCTGCAGCACTTGAAGGTGTTTGGCCAACTACGTTTCCGGTTGCAACGTTGTCATCGTAGACCCAAACCGTGTTGACCTGGAAGCCCGCGTTCTCCAGCGTGGACTGGGCAGTTTCAAAGTCCTTGCCAACAACGTTTGGAACAGAACCGCTCTGAGCGCCAGAAGAAACAACGATGGTTACCGTGGAACCCTTATCTGCCTTGCCGTTAGCTGGAGACTGGGAGATGACACGGCCCTCAGGAACGCTCGACGAAGGCTGTTTCTGAGTATCTACCTTGAAGCCTGCATCTTTCAGGACATCGGACGCACGCTCGGCAGTCATTTCAGTGACGTCTGGAACATCTGTCTTACCCTTGCCCGAAGACAGGTGATAAGTGATAGTGTCACCAGCCTTAGCGTCGCTACCTGCGGCTGGTTCTTGTGTTGCAACATAACCAACGGTTACGTCGTCCGACTCAACCGAGTCACCATTTCTTGCTTTGAGGCCAACGGCAGCAAGAGCAGACTCAGCCTCTGATGGACTCTTGTTGGTAAGATCAGGCACCTTAACTGCAGCAGCAGGTTTAGCGCCCTTAGAAATGACAAGGTTAACCGCGGTTCCTTCAGGAGCCTGTTTGTTAGCGCTTGGTGTCTGATCAATGACCTGGCCTTCAGGAGCAGAATCACTGTAGCTTTCTGTAACAGTTCCCAGCTTAAAGTGGCTATCAGAAGCATTTAGTGCCTGAGTAGCCTGGTCTTTTGTCTGACCAACAAACTGTGGAACCAGATACTGCTGGGCGGAGTTGCCGAGCATCTGTGCAATAGCAAAGCCGGCAAGAGCCAGGACAACCAAAGCGCCTAAAACGCCGAGAATAACGTTGCGCTTGTGACGTTTATTCTCGCGCCTGTCAAGCTCATCAGCCTCTTCGCGAGAATGGACGCGGTTCAAGCGACCAGTGTCGCCACCGCGCGTAATGTAGGTGTTGGAGCCGTCGATGCCGCGACGATCCAACCTGGAAGTTGGCTGAGGTGGTGTCACAATGCGGGGGCTCACGGTGGTGTTGCTTGGAATAGTAGCGCGGCCAGCAATAAAATCGCGCAGCGCACGAGCAAGCTCGTCAGCACTCTGATAGCGGTCAGCTGGGTTTTTCTCCATACAGCGAAGAATGATTGCCTCAAGTGCAGGGTCTACGTTGGGGTTGATCAGCGATGGTGGCTGAGGAGCTTCGTTGACCTGCTTCATAGCGACGCTGATAGCGTCATCACCGGCAAAAGGAACGCGGCCAGTTGCAGCCTCGTACATGACAATGCCTAGGGAATAGATATCGGTGGTTGGTCCCAAAGGCTTGCCCGTACTCTGCTCTGGAGAAACGTAATGAGCGGTGCCAAGAACAGAGTTATCGGTGGTTAGACTGCTGTTCTTTGCACGAGCGATGCCAAAGTCCATGACCTTGATGTTGCCATCTGGTTGGACCATGATGTTCTGTGGTTTGATGTCACGGTGAATGATGTCGTGACGGTGTGCTACAGAGAGCGCCTGAGCAATCTGAGAGCCAATCTGAGCGACCTTACGGGAATCAAGGGCTCCATGTTTGCGGATGCCACTCTTAAGGTCTGTACCACGCAGATACTCCATGACAATGTAGTAGGACTCGCCGTCCTTACCCCAGTCATAGACCGAGACAATATAAGGGCTGGAGAGCGCGGCTGCAGCCTGAGCTTCCTGCTTAAAACGGGCAGCAAAGGAAGGATCGTTTGCGTACTGCGGCAGCATCATCTTGATGGCAACAGTACGACCAAGAACCTGGTCCTGTCCGCGGTAAACGGTGGCCATTCCACCGGTACCAATTTTGTCTTGAACCTGGTAACGCCCA
The DNA here is from genome assembly GCA_938023105.1 of uncultured Atopobium sp. GTDB lineage: Bacteria > Actinomycetota > Coriobacteriia > Coriobacteriales > Atopobiaceae > Lancefieldella. The sequence continues at coordinate 26,176 of CALHDX010000066.1, read as the reverse complement.
CTGAGCATTCTACCTGGCATAACTCAACTCCTATCAAGCGTGCGATTTTCTCGCCACGTCACTTACTATCTTAGAACACACCCAACTACTTGGGGAGAAGACCGTGCGGTGTTTTAGGCGCTACGAAGCAGCTCCCAAAGCCTGGATGTTCAGGCACTGCGCAAGAACACGTCCGCCAACTTGAGCACCGTAACCTAAAACGTTCTCGCCATTGCCTTCGATGACAACAGAAACAACAAGGGTTGGGTGGTCGTAAGGCGCAAAACCGATGAAGAACGAGTTAAAGTTACCGTTCTCGACGTCTGCCGTACCTGTTTTACCTGCAATCTTGACACCCGGAACGCGAGCTCCCATACCAGTGCCGGATTCAACAACGCCCAACATTGCCTCTCGGACCTGCGCAGCGGTATCCGCAGACACTGCCTGTCCAAGCGATTTTGGTGATGTTGTAGAAACAACAGCTCCCTCTGGCGAGAGAACGCGATCAACAATGTAAGGGTTCATGACCACGCCGCCGTTAGCAATTGCAGCCGCAACAACGGCGTTTTGCATGACGGTCGTCTGAGGACCTGCAGGGCTTGCATGCTCTCCAACAGGAAGGCCGCAAGACGCCCAACCAAGCTCCCAGGTGGTCATCTCGGCAGGATTTGGCATCAGCGATGGTGTAGTGGAGAAGTCCTGGCCAAGCGCTGTGCCATAACCAAAGGCACGTGCATAGCTGACCAGGTTGTCTGCGCCAAGTGCTACGCCAAGCTGCGCCAACGCCGTGTTAGAAGAGCGAGCAAATGCCTCACGCAGAGGAATAGTGCCCATGTCCTCGTTGGCGTAGTTGTGGATGGTTCCACCGCCAAGCTCCATAGTTCCTGGAGCTGAATAGGTGGTGTCCAGCGTGGTGGTATGTGTGTCAATTCCAGCAGAAAGCGTAATGGTCTTAAACGACGAACCAGGGGAGTAGAGCGCCTGGGTAGTTCTGTCGACCAGTTGACTGCCGGTACCGGACTCGATAATGGTGCCCAGATCAGCGTGGGTGTATGAAGGGCTTGAAGCCTTTGCAAGCACGGCTCCGGTGGCTGGATCCATAACAACAATGGAGCCGGAATATCCCTGGAGTGCAGCTTCTGCTACAGCCTGCATCTGGGAATTGATGGTTAAAACAACGCTTGAACCAGCGGTATTAACGCCTGCCATCGAGTACAGAGCGCTTCTCCAGTCGGAATGATCTGCGTGTCCGGTGAGCGTCTCGTTCATGGAGGACTCGATACCTGCAGTTCCATACTGGGTAGAGATGTAGCCAACGGTGTGAGAAGCCATACCGTCGTGTGGATAGTTACGCACGTAGGTGCCGTCGTCTTGCTTGACACTCTCTGCCAGGGTGACGCCGTCAGAAGTCATGATGGCGCCGCGCTGAACATATGCGCTCTTAGCAATAGTGTGGTTGTTGGTAGGGAGCGCCTGAAGTCTAGGTGCGTCAATGACCATCAAGAAGGTCAAATTGCCGAGAAGAACGGTGAAGAAGAGGGTAAATACGGTAACCAAATTGGTCAGACGTTTTCCGAGAGCAACGCGGCCCAGAACTCCAGATTCCTCAGACTGCAGACCAAAGCCTCCACGGATGTGGCTGCCATGCAAAACGGAAGAGGCGTGAGCTCCACCAGAAGAAATTTCAAGCCTCTGGGAGTCAAGCGTTTTCTTGCTTGGCTCAAGCTCTGTCTCGCGACCAGTTCCCTCGTCACCTGCTCTGAGCAGCAGGGCAACAATAATAAAGCTGGAAAGAAGAGAGCTGCCGCCCTGACTCATAAAGGGCAGGGTAACGCCGGTAAGAGGCATGAGCTTAGTAACACCTGCAACAATGAGGAAGGTTTGGAAGGCCAAAACGCTGGTAAGACCAGCAGCCGCAAAAGCAGATGAATCGGACTTTGCGCGAGCAGCTGTTGCGAGGCCGCGCACGGTAAGGAGCAGGAACAAGGTAATAATTGCAGCTCCGCCAAAGAGTCCCAGCTCCTCAGCAATGGCCGAGAAAATAAAGTCAGACTCAACAATAGGGATAAGTGTAGGCATTCCCTTATCAATTCCGGTGCCAGCAAGGCCTCCATCTGCGATGGAATAGAGGGACTGGACAATTTGGTAGCCGTCTCCAGCGGGATCTTTGAAGGGGTTAAGCCAAATGTTGACACGAGTCTGAACGTGACCAAAGAAGTGATAAAGCACCACGCCGCCAATGGCCAAGAGTGCAATACTGACAAAAACGTAGCTTGCGCGACCTGTTGCTACATAGAGCATGATGACAAAGAACACAAAGAAGAGCAGAGCGCTACCAAGATCGCGCTCAAAAATAACAACAATCAGGCTGATGCCCCACATGACAAACAGAGGAAGCAGCATTTTGAAGCGAGGAATGCGGAAAGGTCCAAAAGAACGCATGGAGACCGATAGGGCTTCTCGATTCAGTGCAAGATAAAATGCCAGGAAGAGCGTAATGGCAATCTTTGCAAGCTCGCCAGGCTGGAAGGTGAATGCGCCAAAAGAAATCCAGAGTTTTGCGCCGTAGCGGTCCTGGCCAATAACAATTGGCAGAAGAAGCAGTATGACGCCGAGAATACCAATGGAGTATTTGTAGCGTGCTAACGCGTCAAGATTTCTAATGACCGCCAGTACCACAATCATCACAACAACAGAGATAAAAAGCCAAATTGTTTGGTTGACTGCAAGATTTGGCGCAAGTCTGGTGACCATGGTGATGCCAATTCCCGAGAGCACAAACACAATGGGGAGAATGGCGGGGTCTGCTGCGGGAGCAAGGAACCTAATAGCAATGTGAGCCACGGTAAATGCTGCAAAGAGACCAATAGGAACGGCCATTGTCTCAAGGCTGAGCGTTGAGCGAGCAGTAATCATGTACATGGCGTACAGCAGAAATACAGGGATTGCTCCTACAAATAGTAAGAAGAGCTCTGTATTACGCCTTAATCCACCTGCTTTTTCCATTCCTACTCACCTCCCGAACTTGTTGTTGACGTTGTTGTTTCTGTTGTGGGTGTTCCGCCAGACTGAACGTCTTCTTTCTTTTTGACCGCTTTAGTGTTGGCGTCGTCAATCTGTTTGCGGTAATTCTCGACGGTGCTATGTGCTTCATCCTCGTTTTTAACGCGAATTCCGTCTGCAAGAGAGTCTTGAACTGCGTCAGGCAAATCTTTTATTTCAATCGACGTAGTTTCAACAAGCGTAGACATGTTTATGCCGGCAATTGTTGTAGGAATACCTCGATAAACGCCAACGGTAGTTCCGTTAATTCCTAAGTACCACTCGCTGCTTACAAACAGGAAGAACACGGCAACAGTGGCTGCAAAAAGCGCAAGGAACGAGATAAACGTAGCAATGACGCCACGAGTAAGGTGTTTTCTGGTTTGATCGGCTATGCCGTCGTCCAAGACATCGATGACAATAACGGTAATGTTGTCTGAGCCGCCATAGGTAAGAGCTGCGGAAACAAGGTTATCGGCAGCCTTTTGTGGCGTGACGTTAGAGACAGCAATGGACTCAATCTCATCGTCGGGCACCATGCCAGAGAGGCCATCGGAGCACAAGATGATGCGGTCGCCATCAGATACTTCAAGCGAGAAATGATCTGCGTACATGTCTGGATCAGAGCCAAGAGCTCGCGTAACTACTGAGCGAGAAGGGTGTGTGCGAGCCTCATCAGCGGTAATCTGACCAGAATCAATGAGCTCCTCAACATAGCTGTGGTCATGAGTAATGCGGACCAGCGTGCCATGATGGAGCAGGTAAATGCGAGAGTCACCAACATGAGCAACGGCCATCTGATTGCCCTCAATGAGGACGGCAGAGGCAGTGGAGCCCATGCCAGGTTTGCCAATACCCTTTGCAGGGGCATCAATAACTTCCTGGTTAGCAGCCTCAATTGCAGCGCCAAGACGGACATCGTCTGCGGTACTTGGTGCCTGTTCGGCAATAACCTTAACAGCAATGGAGCTTGCTACCTCACCGGCGGCGTGACCTCCCATACCATCGCAGATGGCAAAAAGGGGAGTGCGCAAAAGGAACGAGTCCTCGTTATGCTCGCGAACTAATCCCACGTCAGAGCGGGCGCCCCAAGAAATAAAGGTGTTAGAGCCAGAAACCGCTTCTGCGTCACCGCGACCATCAAGTGGCAGCTCACAACGACCAGGAGCACTCACGGGCTCTTGTGTAGGTGTATCAGAAATATGTGTTGTATCAGAAGAAACCATGAGCCTCTTATCGACGTCCAACACGCATAATCACATCGCCGACCTGGACTTCATCTGTGTCACGAAGAGTAACAGGTTGTTCGATGATGTGACCGTTAACCATGGTTCCGTTTGTGGACCCAAGGTCTTCAAGTACCAGAGCAGGGCCCTGGATAGTAAAGCGGGCGTGTGAAGCAGAAACGTAAGGTTCGTCAATCACAATGTCAGACGAAGGGGAGCGTCCAATAACAACGGGTCCCAAGATATCTACATGAAGACCACGTAAGGACTTGACGCCCTTCTCGACATCAACGGACCAAATAGCTCCGTCTTTGCGCTGACCGCGGACAAGACCAATGCCCGTGCGCATGACTGAGAACAGGAAGATGTACAACAGGACAACAAGCAGAACACGTCCTGCAAAGAGAATCAAATCAATCATTAGTTCTCCCGGAACTGAAGGTCCATAAGACCAATGGTAATGAGGTCTCCGTCGCGCAGAATTACCTCATCTACGTCGATATCGTTGACAAGCGTTCCATTAGTGGAGTGCAAATCAGCAATGTGCCAATCGTGACCGTCATAGGTCATCTCGGCGTGACGTCTTGAAACGTTAGGATCGCGCAGAACAACGTCTGCCTGAGAGCGCTCGCGACCAATAATGGCACGAGGAGCCTCAACGCGATACGAACGACCGCTCTGGCGATCAATCAAAATGCAGGTAGCGTCCATGTTTGCGCGTGGCGTGCCCTGCATATTGCGAGAAGAACGACCGCCCGCGCCGTTTAATTGCGCATCAAGGGAAGGCGTGATACGACGCTGAGTCATAGGAACAGGAGCTGCTGTTGGGATAGCTCCATTTACGGGCAGGTCTGGAAGACCGTTTGAGCTAGGAAGAACAGGCATAGGGGTGGACTCAGCTGCAGAAACAACAGGAATTGCGCCTTGAGCCTCAACAAAGTCTGGTGGCATTACCGCAAGACCGGCATCTGTACCAGCAAGATCTCCCAAAACCTCTGGCGTTGCATTATCTGCAGAAACGGGGCGAACTACAGACAAAGGATCTGGCTCTTGCTGTGGTTCTGGCTGAACAGCAGCGCGGGAATTATGTTGCTGAGGCATTTGAGCTGCAGCTCCTCCAACACTGGAGTTTCCACCCAAGAAAGCACGCTCTTCATTGCGTAGCTGGTCAAGCGTATTGCCGTCAACGTTTTCTGCAAAGACAGCAAATTTTCCAGGCTTCAGAGATGGGTCAACCATAAAACGAACAAGCGGCTGACCAACAAATACATAATCTTTTTGCTGAGCCTGAGCAGCCACGAAATCAGAAACCTCTGCAGTTAGATCAGCATAAAGAGGACGCATCAGTGAATCATCTTGAGGAGCAACTAAAACGGTATAGAGAGCTGGCGCAGTGTCCACGCCATCAATCTCATACGTCTCACGTTCCATCTCTTTAGCCGCACGTTTGGCAAGCTTCTTAAAAGAGAAAGGCTCTGCGTATCCCTGAGGTGCGGCACCAAAGACCGAACCAATACGGTTTTCAAAGTCACTAAGAAAGCTCATCTAATTCCTCGCCTTCCTGATCCGCGTCAAGTGGACCTATCAGGACAATTGCAATACATACAAGTACACATAAGAATACCGTAATTAGTACTGAAACTATACTTTCAACTACCCAAAAATTGGGATTCTCCATCCAAGCTGCCCATATAAAGCCACTTGAAAGCAATGCAGTACAGACAATTTGTCCAAAAATCATCCATCCGCGACGTTTTTTCTGGCTTATAAGCGAGCCTAAAAGAGCAGATAGGGCGCACGCCCCAAAGCGAATCCAGAAAGGAAGCCCTGAGGCCAGTGAGGTGTAGTCATAGGCGAGAGGAGTTGCCGCAAAGCCTAAAGATATGCCTCTTGCAAACAGTGTCCCAAAAAGATAGCTAAAGGCTCCTGTTAAAACCGCAGGTAGTGGACGCATAGTAGCGGAGACAAGCGCTGGTGCTGAAACAGGAGCAGGTAATAAAGCTCCTAATAAGCAGTTGATACTGCTGAATTTTGAGACCCTTCCTGCAAACGCCCACCAGATAACACTTACCAAGGTTACAAGCGTCGCAAACGGGAATGAAGTGCTGGTAGGGCTAATGCTTGCCAGGGCATATACCGCACATGCAATGACAAGCGCAGAACCCAACGGAGTCCAAAGAGCAGCTGCCGCAGCACCTACAAGAGAGCCCACCACAATAAACGTGAACGATTCTGGAGCAATAAGCTGGAACAACTGGGCGAGAAGAACGCCGGTGACCAGGGCTGATACGCCACGCACGGCAGCCGAGGGCAGCCAGGGGAAGCGGATTGAGAGCGGAAGATGCTTGACGTCCCAGGTCTCGGTTTCCTCTTCTTCTGACTGTTCCACCAGGGACTTGAGGCTTTTCTCGCCCTGCTTTTCGCTGCCAAGAGGAGTCACAATTTCTTGTGCAAACTCCAAGACGCTTCCTTGTCTCATTGACGGCTCAGGGGAAAGTGCCTGTGTCAAGGCGGCATCTACAGCAAAGGGGACCTCGGGATCTTCTTTGAGCAGAGGAATTTTTGGGCCCTTGTAGATATGATCAAGGGATTCTTTAGCCGTTCTGCCCGCAAATACATTGACGCCTGTTAGCGCCTGCCTCAGAACAACAGCAAGCGAGAAAATATCAGCGCGCTCGTCAACAAGCATGCCTTCAACCTGTTCAGGAGGCATGTAGCCTACCGTACCTCCGCGAGCACCACCATAACCAGCAGCTGAGGCAAGTGTTGCCATACCAAAGTCGGCAAGTTTTACCGTACCCTGGCGGTCAATCATGATATTTGTTGGCTTGATGTCCAGATGGAGTACGCCGTTTTCATGGGCATAGTGAAGCGCCTTTGCAAGTGAAGACACCATGTGAGCTGCTTCGGCATAGGTGAGGTAGCCACCCTCAACGCGAGCCAAGAGCTCCGATAAATTAAGGCCATCAACAAACTCCATGACCAGATAGGCGTAATCGCCTTCAATCTCAAAGTCATGGACAGTCACAATGTTGGGATGCGCCAGCAAACAGGCAGTTCTTGCCTCTGAAAGAGCCTCGTCAACAGTTGAAGCAAGCACGCCGGGAGTCTCGGAAGCTCCCAACAGTGGCATGCGTTTAATGGCTACGCGCCTCTGCAAACGAGTATCCCAGCAGGTACAAACGGTGCCAAAGCCTCCGTTACCTCTGCGAGCAAGAACGCGATATCGGTCCAGCAAAATTTCTGGCTCAGCCGCAGGCGATGCCTGCTGAACAGAAGGTGAATGTAGATATGTAGTTTGCGTGGTCTGTGACCGCGAGTCACTCACGGCAACCTCCTGTGTTTAAAGTGTGTTTGTCGGCCGTGACTGTCTATATTCTACCGCTGAAAAGAATTTTCTTATATATCTATTGTTTTTCCATTAGAAGAAAACAAAATGTTGTAGTATTATTCCCTAGCACGCGGGTGTGGCGGAATTGGCAGACGCGTACGGTTCAGGTCCGTATGAACGCAAGTTCATGGGGGTTCAAGTCCCTTCGCCCGCACCATTTGCATTTAAAAAGCCCCTTTACGGGGCTTTTTTGTTACCTATTTGTTATCTGATTCAAAGTCAGACCAACCCTCTTGGTCTTCTCCAAAGAGATCCCAGTCGTCTTCAGTCTTTTTATGGTTGAAATACATCTTCTTAGTTTTGCGCTCCAGCACAAAGGAAATGACCAAAAAGAGCAAAATTCCACCAAGTACGAGGAACAATACACCGGTTTTATCGCCAAAAAGCCAGCCGACAAATGAGTTAATTGCGTCCATAATCTAGCTCCAGAACATGTGAAGGGTTAAGAATCTGAATACAAGTATATACTTGGTAAGCTATAAGAAAAAATGCACTGCCAAAAAAGTGTTGATTCAAGGAGAAGCTGCATGCTTGATATCAAATTTGTGCGCGAGAATCCTGACCTCGTAGATAAGTCTTGCGAGTCCAGGCAAAACGCCCATTGGGATCGCGAGAAATTCTTTGAGCTTGACGAGGAGCGCAGAAGCGTAATTGCCGAGGTTGAGTCTCTTCAGGCAGAGCGTAACGCTGTTTCTAAGCAGATTGGCCTTCTTATGCGTGAGGGCAAGAAGGAAGAGGCCGAGGCAGCTAAAGAGCAGGTAGCAGCTAACAAAGATCGCATCACAGAGCTTGATCAGCGCCGCGGAGAGGTTGAGGAAGAGCTCACCGCCCTTGTTGCAGCTATTCCAAACATTCCTGACGTATCCGTTCCTTATGGCAAGGATGACTCCGATAACCCTGAGGTTCGCAAGTGGGGAGAGCCAACTCAGTTTGATTTTGAGCCAAAGGCGCACTGGGATCTTGGACCCGAGCTGGGCATGATTGATTTTGACCGTGGCGTAAAGCTTGCAGGAACTCGTTTTTATCTTCTTGGTGGCATGGGCGCTCGTATGGAGCGCGCGCTAATCAACTTCATGATTGATACACATAACCAGGCAGGCTTCAAAGAGTGGTGGCCACCAGTCATTACCAATCAGGATTCTCTGTTTGGCACTGGTCAGCTTCCTAAGTTTGAAGAGGATCTCTATCACGTACAGCCTGACCTCTACCTCATTCCAACTGCTGAGGTCCAGCTCACAAACATCCATCGTGACGAGATTCTGGACGCATCTCAGCTCCCTCTGCTCTATACCGCATTCACCCCATGCTTCCGCGAGGAGGCAGGTTCAGCTGGTCGAGACACCCGCGGCATCATCCGTGTTCACCAGTTTGACAAGGTAGAGATGGTCAAGTTTGCAAAGCCTGAAGACTCCATGAATCAGCTTGAGTCCATGGTTCAGGAAGCCGAGAAGATCCTCCAGCTTCTGGGTCTTCCTTATCACGTGGTTACTCTCTGCACTGGCGACATTGGTTTCTCTGCATGCAAGTGCTATGACATTGAAGTTTGGCTCCCAAGCTATAACGCATACAAGGAGATTTCTTCTTGCTCTAACTGCTGGGATTTCCAGGCTCGTCGTGCAAATATCCGCTATAAGGATCCAGCAGAGTTCAAGGGCACCCGTCTAGTTCACACGCTTAACGGCTCCGGTCTGGCAGTTGGCCGTACCATGGCTGCAATTATGGAGAATTATCAGAATACAGATGGCTCCGTTACCGTGCCCGAGGCGCTCCGTCCTTACATGGGTGGCATCGAGGTTATTCGACCAGAATAGTTTCTCTTTTTAATCAAAATTGATTCAATCTCTGAAATGGTCTTCTAGTGAATTGTGAAGACCATTTCTTTTACTGATTTATAGAACATATGTTCTATAAATTTGCTATACTGAGATCAGTAAAGGAAGAAAGAGGTGGCTATGAAAGGTCTGGTAGAGGTACAGAAAGAAATTGTATTAAGGCAGTTTGTTCAGGGTAGTGCAGCAAAAATTGGATTTGGTCACAAGGAGTTTTATTCAGAGATCCATATTGCATCAGAGCAATTTGCAACATTAAGAAAGTGGATTTCAGACCAAGGTAGAGTGGGTTTAAAAGATTTAAGTCCACAAGAGTATCTGGAGGTTATCATGGCGGAAACATGCATGGCTGAGGTAATGGATGAGCTTGATGAAGCCGGTATTTCTTATCAGTATTTGTATGCAAACTCTTCCGGCGAAGTAGCTTTAAGACCAGATAGATAATAAAAAAGAGCTCCCGAAGGAGCTCCTAAGTTCAAGTGGTGCGGCGTATAGGATTCGAACCTATGACGCCCTGATTCGTAGTCAGGTCCTCTATCCAGCTGAGGTAACGCCGCGTGCAAGTAGATAGAATGCCATTTTCCAGTTAAAAATGCAAGACTAATCTTAGAAAAAGTTCTTCTTGGTAAGAAAAAAGCTCGTTGCAGAGGCGCAACGAGCGGAAAATTCTGGCGGAGAGCTGGGGATTCGAACCCCAGATGGGCTTGGGGCCCATACTCGCTTAGCAGGCGAGCACCTTCGGCCTCTCGGTCAGCTCTCCAAAATGGGTGCTTGAGAATGATACCCCGAACTGGCGTCACTCACAATATGACATTTTACAAAACATGTGAAAAATGCTCAACAACCACGTTTTCTCGGTGAGCGCGAAGTGTCTCCCAAGAAAAACGATTTGCAATTTGTACTGAGGAAAGAGGCTCGTTCTCTTCTGTGAGGCCTACGCAATAAGCAAGAAAGCCAAGAATCTCTTCTGGTGTTTTTCCTTGGTCTCTCAGAACACCAAGATCTAGATCGTGATTGCGTTTAGAAAGTCTCCTGCCATCTGGCGCAACAAGTAGCGGGAGATGAGCATAGATGGGATGAGAAAAACCAAGCACGTCTTGCAAATAAAGCTGTCTGGGAGTAGATGAAAGAAGATCTGATCCTCTAACTACTTCAGTTACGCCCATGTCAGCATCGTCAACTACTACAGCAAGCTGATATGCAAAGACTTCGTCTGCACGCTGGACAATAAAGTCTCCACATAATTTAGAAAGATTTTGAGATGTTTGACCATAGACTTTGTCTTCAAACGCGTAGGTCTTATTAGGAACTCGTATGCGAGTTGCTGGAATTTTATGTTTGGAAAGCTCTTCACGCTCGGATTTGCTCAGGTCGCGGCAGGTTCCCGCATAGACATATGCACCATCGCTGACATGAGGGGCTTGTGCAGCGTGTAAGTCTGCTCGGGAACAAAAGCAAGGATACAAAAGTCCCTGTTGTTTCAATTTCAATAGAGCGTCCTGATAGAGCTCAGTACGCTTGCTTTGGAAAAACGGCCCTCTGTCCCAAGTTAGTCCCAGCCACTGTAAATCATCCAGGAGGAGGGAGGTGTATTGAGGATTATGAGCACGAATATCCAGGTCTTCGATGCGAAGAATAAAGCTGCCATTTTGGGAACGAACGCTGGCCCAAGCCATAAGAGCTGAGAAAACGTTGCCTAGGTGCATCCTTCCAGAAGGAGTTGGCGCAAATCTTCCAATGCAAGAACTCATTCTTAGAGATCTCCCGCATAGATATAGGCAAATCCATAGTCTTTTGTTGATGACCTAATAGCTGCCTTATCTTTACAGGTGAGGCCTTTGTGCTGATAGAAACCAAAGTCGCAATCGTCATCAGTTGCAAGGAAGTAATGCTTAGCTCCTTGCTCTTTCATAAAGTCCAGAACGTAGGAGAAGAGCATGCCTCCAATACCTTGGCTCTTTATAGCGGGGTTAACGCAGAACAGAGTAATTTCCCATTTGGCATCGTTAGTGTTTGTGTTCCAATAATCATGAACAAGATGAGATTCGACATCACCAAAGATCTCGTAGTCCTTAAAGCGAGCTTCACTCAATAGTTTCTTAGCTTTTGCTGTTGTTTCGTTTTCTAACTTCTGCCATTTTTCAAAATCTGCTGGAGTTTCTCCGTTTGAGCAGAAAATAAGACCAAGTATTTGACCATCTTGCTTTGCTAGAAAGCGATGAGTAGAAACGCCAAGAAAATAGGCGATATCAATAGTTGCAAGTGAGCGACTTTCATCTTTTGATTCATCGCTGTCCAAGTACCAGACACGTTCAACGATTGATATAAGTTCTGATAAGTCAGTATCTTCGAAGGGGACTATGATTGGAGTATCGGCAGACATATGAAATAGTTCCTTTCAGGTGTTTTACAGCGGAAGATTATAGAATAGTTTCAAGTTTGTTTACATCTAGTACGTAGTGTTTCGCAGCTGATAGGCTGTAAGTGTTTCTGATAGCAAGTGTCGAACACAAAGGAGCGGCAATGGCTGAGGCCCCTATCAAACGTGCGCTAATTTCGGTAACAGACAAAACAGGTATTGTTGAATTTGCACAAACGCTTACTAAAGAGTTTGGCGTTGAGGTAATTTCAACAGGCGGAACCGCAAAAATCCTCGAAGAGGCTGGTGTGCCTGTAGTTCCTATTGAGTCTTATACCGGATTTCCAGAGATGATGGACGGCCGCGTTAAGACGCTGCATCCTCGTGTTCATGGTGGTCTTTTATGCCGTAGAGATAATCCCGGTCATGTCGCAGACGCAGAGAATAATGGTATTGGCATGATTGACCTGGTCTGCGTTAATCTCTATGAGTTTGAGAAGACCGTAGCTGATCCATCAGTAACTCTTGAAAATGCAATTGAGCATATCGATATCGGTGGACCTTCAATGCTCCGCTCTGCTGCAAAGAATAATGATTTTGTTACAGTTGTTGTTGATCCGGCAGATTATGGTCGTGTTCTTGATGAGATGCGTGCCCATGACGGTGCAACTACAAGGGCTTCTCGCCAGCAGCTGGCTTTGAAGGTATTTAAGACAACGGCTGCATACGATGGCGCTATTGCCGCATACCTTTCTGGTGTTGTTGAAGCAGAGCTGAGTACATTCCCAGAGACTTTGCTGGTAAAGGCAACAAAAGAACAAGATCTTCGTTACGGAGAAAATCCTCAGCAGTCCGCAGCGTTTTATAAGATGCCTGGAGCTCCTGCACACTCTCTGGCAAACGCTCAGCAGCTTCAGGGTAAGCCCTTGTCTTACAACAATTTGCTTGATACTGATGCAGCTTGGGCTGCTGTTCGTGAGTTTGATGACCCATCAGTCATTATTTTGAAGCACCAGAATCCTTGTGGATCTGCTACGGCGGAAAATGTTGTTGAGGCATACGATCGAGCATTTGCTTGCGATCCACTTTCTGCATTTGGTGGAATTATTGCAGTAAACAGAGAAGTTCCGCTGGAGCTTGTTGAGCACTTTGCAGACATCAATAAGCAGTTTGTTGAGGTTCTTATTGCACCAAGCTTTACAGAAGAAGCTTTTGAGCGCCTGTCAAAGAGAACAAACCTTCGTGTATTGGCTACGGGTGGAATTGATAGAAGCCGCGAGCTTGAGATGAGAACTGTTGACGGAGGTCTTTTGGTACAAGACCTTGACCACGCAGACGAGGCTGCAGATAGCTTTGAGGTTGTTACTAAGCGCCAACCAACTCCAGAAGAGCTGAGCGATTTGGTATTTGCTTGGAAAGTTTGCAAGACCGTTAAGTCAAATGCAATTTTGGTTGCAAAAGATCAGGCTGGAATTGGTATGGGACCAGGTCAGCCTAATCGTGTTGACGCCGCTCTTCTCGCGTGTGAGCGTGCAGAGGCAGCTTGTGAGCGCATGGGAATTGATTCAAAGAATCTTGTGGCAGCATCTGATGCCTTCTTCCCATTCCGAGATAACGTTGACACACTAGCAGCTCATGGAGTAACGGCTATCATTCAGCCTGGTGGATCGGTCAGAGATGATGAATCTATTACTGCATGTGATGAATACGGCATTGCAATGGTGTTTACAGGCAAGCGTCACTTTAGGCACTAATCTGCTAATTCGGGGCTAGCAGTTCATTTTAAAAAAGTTGGGGGAGGACACTGTGGACCAGGAAGAGCTAGAAGCAGCTCAGAAGTTTGAGCTTGATAATCCAGAACTTGTTTGTCGTTGGAGATTATCTGGAGGTGTCCTCCCTCTTGATAACAGGCACTTACGTGCGCTGAGCAAGCGAGTTGTTGCGCAAAAAGAGGTTTCTCCGCACTTGATTGCCTGGGCTAAGCAGCACATCGAAGGAACGCTTAAAGAAGGGTCACAAGAGTTTCCAGATGGCGTTCTTATGATTTTGCTTGAGAGCAATGGACAGGCTGCTATGACTGTTGGACCTTACCAGTCTTTGGAAGAGCGTTCTGTTCTGTCTCTTGCGGGACGCGCAAGGATTTCACAGCGAGAAGAGCAGCAAACTCATTGTGCACCAGAGGTGCTTTGGCTGGTAAAAGACGGAAAGCTTATTGCGGGCGTCTCGGAAGGAAGCGTTCGATCGGGAGTCACAAGTTTAGTGTTAGACCTGGCACAGACTCTTCATGAGCCAACAGAGTTTAATCCAGACGTTATTGCCCAGGTATTTGATGGAACCGCCGAATTTGATGAAGCTTTCCTTACTTCAGATGAACATGGAATCGTATGTGCTTCTGATGCTCAAGGCGAGATAGGAGAGCGTTTCTTATTTGGTTACAAGAAACTTTGTGAAATCAAAGCTGCTAAGTAATCAGATAAGTACAAAATTTAAGGCTCGTCCAGCAAGGGGTACGCAACGCACGATAAAGTTGTCGCACGTTGAGCGCCTACGTAAAAATCTGTCTGTTTTTCAGACAGATGGCTGCTTGTGTACTTGAATATTTTGTCGATTTACAAAAAACTTGCACTTTAGTGTTATGTTTATTTTGTAATTCCGCAGGTAGAAATTCCTACTTAAAAATAGGTATTTGTCAGCTTGTATTTCTGATTTGTTTCATTGTTTTTTTGCGCAATAATAAAAGCATTATGCGACCGCTGCCGGCCGAACTATGAAACTTGTTTCCGTAGTAACCCAGGGTCTACAGCTTTATTTTGGATCGCACAGACGCATACTGTGAGAAATCACAGATTAGGCAAGGAGAGGAAATGGCAAGAAAGTTTAAGTCCATGGATGGTAACAACGCCGCGGCTTACGTGTCGTATGCGTTTACCGAGGTAGCGGGCATTTACCCAATTACCCCATCAAGTCCAATGGCAGACTATGTTGACCAGTGGTCCGCCCAGGGTGTAAAGAACATCTTTGGTACAACCGTCAAGGTTGTCGAGATGCAGTCCGAGGCTGGCGCAGCTGGTGCTGTTCACGGTTCTCTTGGTTCAGGCGCTCTGACCACTACCTACACCGCTTCTCAGGGCCTCTTGCTCATGCTTCCAAACATGTACAAGATTGCCGGCGAGCAGCTCCCTGGTGTTTTCCACGTCAGCGCACGTACCGTTGCAACCCATGCACTGAACATCTTTGGCGATCACTCTGACGTTATGTCCGCTCGCCAGACTGGCTTTGCACTTCTCGCAGAAGGCAACGTCCAGGAGGTTATGGATCTGGCTCCTGTTGCTCACCTTGCAGCAATCAAGGGCAAGGTTCCATTTGTTAACTTCTTCGACGGCTTCCGTACTTCTCACGAGATTCAGAAGGTTGCTGTTTGGGATTATGCTGACCTGGCTGAGATGTGTGATATGGACGCTGTCCAGGCATTCCGCGATCATGCACTGAACCCAGAGCACCCATCAAGCCGTGGTTCCCATGAGAACGGCGATATCTTCTTCCAGCATCGTGAGGCATGCAACGAGGTTTATAACCAGCTGCCAGCAGTTGTTGAAGACTACATGAACCAGATCAACGCTAAGCTTGGTACCGACTACGGTCTGTTCAATTACTACGGCGCAGAAGACGCTGACCGCGTTGTTATCTGTATGGGTTCCTTCTGCGATACCCTCGAAGAGGTTATCGATTACCTGAACGCTCATGGCGAGAAGGTCGGTCTGGTTAAGGTCCGCCTCTATCGTCCATTCTCTGTAAAGCACTTTGTTGACGTTCTTCCTGAGTCCGTCAAGAAGATTGCTGTTCTCGACCGTACCAAGGAGCCAGGTTCCGTTGGTGAGCCTCTCTATGAAGACGTTGTTTCTTCCCTCTATGAGGCTGGTCGTACAGGCATTAAGGTTGTTGGTGGTCGTTACGGCCTTGGTTCTAAGGACACCCCACCATCATCTGCATTTGCAATCTTTGAGGAGCTCAAGAAGGATGCTCCTCAGCGTGAGTTCACCGTTGGTATTGTCGACGATGTTACTAATCTGTCTCTCCCAGAGGATCCTGAGGCTCCTAACACTGCAGCTGAGGGCACCATTGAGTGCAAGTTCTGGGGTATTGGCGGCGACGGTACCGTTGGTGCTAACAAGAACTCCATCAAGATTATTGGTGACCACACCGATAAATATGTTCAGGCATACTTCCAGTATGACTCCAAGAAGACCGGCGGTATCACCATCAGCCACCTGCGCTTCGGTGATCACAAGATCCGTTCTCCTTACTATGTCACCAAGGCAGACTTTGTTGCATGCCACGTTCCTGCATACATCATCAAGGGCTACAAGATGGTCCGCGACGTCAAGCCTGGCGGTACCTTCCTGGTCAACTGCCAGTGGGATGCAGAGGAGTTTGCACACCACCTGCCAGCAGAGGCAAAGCGCTACATTGCTAAGAACAACATCAACGTTTATCTGATCAATGCAATTGACCTTGCCAAGGAAATTGGTATGGGCAAGCGCACCAACACCATTCTTCAGTCCGCATTCTTTGCTCTTGCAAAGGTTCTCCCAGAGGCAGACGCACTTCAGTACATGAAGGACGCTGCAACTCATTCTTACCTGAAGAAGGGCCAGAACATCGTTGATATGAACCACAAGGCAATCGACGCTGGTGCTACTGCATTTACTAAGATTGAGATTCCTGCTGATTGGGCTACTGCAGAGGATGCTCCAAGCACAATCACTCTTGAGGGCCGTGAGGCTCTGCTCAAGCAGGTCCGCGACATCATGACTCCAGTCTCTCGTATGGAGGGTGACGCACTTCCTGTTTCCGCATTTAAGAACCACGTTGATGGACAGTTCGAGCTTGGTGCTGCTGCTTATGAGAAGCGTGGCATTGCTGTTGTTGTTCCTGAGTGGAACGTCGAGAAGTGTATTCAGTGTAACCAGTGCGCTTATGTCTGCCCACACGCAGTCATTCGTCCATTCGTCCTTACCGACGAAGAGGTTGCTGCTGCACCAGCACAGTCTCAGTTCAAGGATGCCGTTGGTCCTAAGGCTAAGGGCTACAAGTTTGAGATTGCAGTTTCTCAGCTCGACTGTACCGGTTGTTCTAACTGCGTCTACATCTGCCCTGCAGATGCTCTGACCATGAAGCCAATCGAGGAGCAGGAGTCCAAGCAGGAGATCTTTGACTACGCAGTCAACCACGTCTCCGAGAAGACCGAGCTTGTCGCTAACAACGTCAAGGCATCCCAGTTCAAGAAGCCTCTTCTTGAGTTCTCTGGTTCCTGCGCAGGCTGCGCTGAGACCAGCTACGGCCGTCTGGTCACTCAGCTCTTCGGCGATCGTATGTTCATCTCCAACGCAACCGGCTGCTCCTCCATTTGGGGTAACCCAGCTTCTTGCTCACCATTCACTACCGATGCAAACGGCCACGGCCCAGCATGGAACAACTCCCTCTTTGAGGACAATGCAGAGCACGGTATGGGCCTGATGCTTGGTCACCAGGTACAGCAGAAGCGTCTCCTGGAGCTTGCTCAGCAGCTTGTCGATGAGGACGGCGCATCTCAGGACCTCAAGGATGCTGCTAAGGCATGGATTGAGTCCGTCAACGACGCAGCTCTCTCCAAGGAAGCTTCTAAGACCTTCGTAGTTGAGCTTGAGAAGTCTGATCTTCCAGCAGCTAAGGAAATCCTTGCTAACAAGAGCTTCCTCACCAAGAAGTCCTTCTGGATCTTCGGTGGCGACGGTTGGGCATACGACATCGGCTTCGGTGGCCTTGACCACGTTCTTGCTTCCGGCGAGGACATCAACGTCTTTGTCTTCGATACTGAGGTTTACTCCAACACTGGTGGTCAGTCTTCTAAGGCTTCCCGTCTTGGCCAGGTTGCACAGTTCGCAGCAGCTGGTAAGGACATCAAGCAGAAGAACCTTGCTGAGATTGCTATGACCTACGGTTACGTCTATGTTGCTCAGGTCTCCATGGGCGCAAACCTCCAGCAGACTCTCAAGGCAATTGCTGAGGCAGAGGCTTATCCAGGACCATCCCTCATCATCGGTTACTCCCCATGCGAGATGCACTCCATCAAGGGCGGCATGGCTCACGCACAGGAGGAGATGAAGAAGGCAGTCGAGACCGGCTACTGGAACCTCTATCGCTTCAACCCAGCTGCACCTGCAGGTAAGAAGTTCACGCTTGACTCCAAGGCACCTAAGGGTGGCTACCAGGAGTTCCTGATGAACGAGGCTCGTTACAGCCGACTCACCCGCGAGTTCCCAGAGCACGCAGAGAAGCTCTTCAAGGAGAACGAGGAAGCCGCAATGGCTCGCTACGATCACCTTGTCCGCCTCTCCGAGCTTTACGCTGCAGAGAAGAAGGAGCAGCCTGAGGAGTAAGGTAAGCTTACTTTCACGTAGCTTCAGCCGAGCCAGGACATCCTGGCTCGGCTTTTTTATGCGACATTTTTGGCGAGAAGCCCTGTGTTCTTCAAGCCCTTCTCGCGAGGTGATAAACTAGAGAGACTTTGCTCACGATGGGAGTTACTGTGGCACAAAAAAAGAGCAGACTATTTCCTGTAGCTTTTCTCGCTGCTAAAGCAACACTTGCAGCACTTAAATTGACCAACCATGAAGGTGGAACGCTGCCAGGCTTTATCGCTGAAGGCATTGATCCTGCATTTTTGGGAGACATTGCTAAGCCAGAGCAGATTGTCTTTATCACCGGCACAAACGGCAAGACAACTACCAACAACTTGCTCAACGATCTTCTCGCCGATAACGGCTACCAGACCGTTACCAACCGCGTTGGCGGCAATATTTCCAGCGGCTTTGCAAGCTCGTTTGCAAAGAACGCCACGTGGAAGGGTACGTCAAAGACTAAGCTTGCGGTTATGGAGTTTGACGAGCTCTCTGGACCTCGCATTTTCCCGTATCTGCAGCCTGATATTTTGTCTGTTACCAATTTGTTCCGCGATACGTTCTCTCGTAGCGCAACGCCAGACTACGTGTTTGACGTTATGGATAAGGGCATTCCTGCTTCAACTCATCTAATTTTGAACGCAGATGACATGATTAGCTGCAGACTTGCTCCTCAGTGCACTCATCGTACGTATTACTCCATTGCAAGGCTGGCAGAAGACACCGCAGAGCCAGTGGGCATTGTTTCAGATCTTACCGCCTGCCCCAAATGCGGTGGCAAGCTCAAGTGGGATTATGCACACCTTAGGCATCTTGGCCACGCAACTTGTGAGGAGTGCGGCTATACCAATCCAACTCCTGATTACGAGGTTATCTCAGTAGAGCCAGAGACTGGCAAATTTGTGGTCAAGGAGCACTGCCACGAGGGTGCACCAACATATGAGTACAAGCTCAACAGCTACTCTATCGTCAACCTCTACAACCTGTTTGTAGCTATCGTAACCGCGCGTGAGATGGGTCTTGCGCCTGCAACTATCGCTGCATCTTTGCAACGCGTTAACATTGCTTCCTCCAGGTATAACGAGATTGACTACAACGGTCGTCGTCTTATTAGCATGGCTTCTAAGGGCGAGAATGACACGGCAACCTCAGTCACCATCGATATCCTTCGCAAACAGCCAGGTGATAAGGCAATTATCATCATGATTGCTGATGCGTACATGGCAAAAGCAAAAGACCAGACAGAGTATATTGGCTGGTACTACCAGACAGACTTAGAGTTCTTACAAGATCCAAGCGTTAAACAGGTCATTATTTATGGCGACACATCGCTTGACCTGCAGCTTAGGCTGAGACTTGCGGGCATTGATCCAGCTAAAACCTTTGTGGCAAGCTCTCCTGAAGAGACCGCTGACCTGGTTGACCTTAACGCTTGCCAGCACGTTTTCTATGCACACGGCCTCTATAACGGTGGTATTGCTGACATCAGCAGAAACCGTATCATTGAGCGCTTGAAACAGATGGAGGCCTCCCATGAGTAATCCAGCAACTAAGATTGAGATTCTTTACCCAGAGTACGGTAACCAGGGTGGAGACAACGGAAATGCTCTCTACCTGGAGGCCTGCCTTCCAAAAGAGAACTTTGTATACACCTCTCACGCCGCAACGCCTTACTTTGTTGAAAACACGCCATCAGCAATCATCATGGGTGGCATGACAGAAGCCCAGCAAGAGCTTATTATTTCTCGCCTTATGCCTTACAAGGACAGGCTTGCAGAGCTGGCTGATCAGGGCGTTCCTATGCTGTTTGCGGGCAACGCTTCAGAGCTTTTTGGCGAGAAAATCGTTAATCCTGACGGCTCTGAAATTGAGGCTCTGGGCCTCTTCAAGTTTACGACCACTCGCTATATGCCCCAGCGCTTCCACGATGTCCAGGTGGGAGAGTTTGATCCTGGCAATGGCAAAGAGCCTTTTGTTGTCGTTGGCTTTAAGATGCAGTTCACACTCACCGAGGGAGATAACTCTAACTGCTACTTCCTTAAAAATAAGGTGGGTTTTGGCATCAATAAAGAAAGCAAGCTGGAAGGTTTCCGTCGCAAGAACGCTATTGCCACCTGGCTTATTGGACCTCTGCTTCCTTTGAATCCTTATCTCACACGCTGGATTTTGGATATGGCGGGCGAGGAAGACACTCCTCTTGCCTTTGAGGAAGAGGCTGTTGCCGCATATCAAAAGCATGCTCGTGAGATGGTCTATCCAGGAATGCACCTGCATTACTAATTGTATGTCTGCACTGCTCATTTGCTCATATATGCGTTTCGTCGTATCATGAATTAAATTTTTTAGAGTTAACAAGGGGATTGTTTTGCCACAGGTTTCTTCAGCTTATGCAACAAAACAGCGCGCTCAGCGCCTTGCACGTATTGGTATTATTGCTGCCCTTTATGCAGCACTTACGCTTGCAGCTCTTCTTTTCTTGGGCGGTCTTGCTTGGGGTCCTGTACAGTTCCGCATTTCTGAGGCGGTTGTGGTTATTGCACTCTTTACCGCTGACGCAATCCCAGGACTGACGCTTGGCTGCGTTATTGCCAACCTTGCAAATATGGTCATTTCTGGCACAGGAGCTTTGGGATTGTTAGATGTAGTCTTTGGTTCTCTGGCAACTGCTCTTGGTGCATGGTTTACCTGGAAGAACAGGAAGAACGTACCACTTGCGCTTCTGGGGCCAGTGCTTGCAAATGCCGTTATTGTGTCTGCATATCTTCCCATTTTGCTTCAAGGATTGGGATTCTACACAATTCCATTTACCACCATTGAACTTGATGGATCGTATCCTCTTATGTTCTTGTTTGGTTTTATCACCACAGGACTCGGAGAGGCTGTTGTTCTCTATGTACTAGGAGCTCCTTTGGCTCGCGCGCTTAAGCATTCGCCTTTGCCTCAGCAGCTTGCTTCTGAGGATTCTGCTGCAGAATCAGTCGGGAACTAGACAGTCATGCAAAGACTTGCTCAGTACATACATAGATCAACCAGGATAGTCCTGATTATTCTTGCCTGTGTATTGCTGGGCTTGCTTTCTTGGAGCGTCATGGCAGACAACTTGTTTGCCGCTCTTGTTGCAGGCGGAGGACTTGCCACGGTCATTGTTCTTGGTGGCACTACCCAGCCTGGTAATGAGCACGCCAGGTCTCAAGCAACAGAGCGAACACTTGAGGTTGCCTCTAAGACGCTCAAGACCTTACGCGGAGGCTTGTCGCAAGAAACAGCGCCAACTATCTGCACACTATTGCTTCCAGAAACTTCTGCAGCTGCTATTTCCATCACGGATACAGAGTACGTGCTGGGCTTTGAGGGAGACATTGCAACATCGCATATGCCTGGTTCAAAAGTGGTTGGCCCTGCAACTGAGGTTCTGGAAAGTGGCCGCATGGAGACGTTTGTCTCGGTAGATAGTCGTCAGCAGGTACTACAAAGGCGCGGGGGCTTTGGCAATGGTGGCAGTTCCTTTGGCATCATTGTTCCGTTGATTGTTCAGGACCGCACGGTTGGCACTATCAAGCTCTACTATCGTCGTGGCATTGAAATTGATCGTACGCAGTTGGCAATTGCTGAGGGACTGGGCGAGCTTCTCTCCACGCAGCTTTCCTCATATGAGCTTGATCGCCAGGCAGAGTTAACCGCTCGAGCAGAGGTCAAAGCCTTGCAGGCACAGATTAATCCGCATTTCTTGTTCAACACGCTCAATACCATTGCATCTCTTACGCGTACAAACCCCAATAAGGCGCGAGACCTGCTTCGCGAGTTCTCTGTGTTTTATCGCCGTACGCTTGAGAGCTCTCAAGGTGCGCTCATTCCGCTTTCTCAGGAATTGACACAAACGCGCAGGTATTTGACAATTGAGAAGGCGCGTTTTGGAGAAGAGCGTATTCAAGAGTCTGAGCATGTCGATGAGGGATGCGAAGATATTCAGGTACCGTCTTTTTTGATTCAGCCTATTGTCGAGAATGCCGTGAGGCACGCTATGAAAGATGAAGGCGCCCTCCATATTGACATCCACGTCACACGCGATGATGATGATATTCTTATATCTGTTGCTGATGATGGTCTTGGAATGGATGAAGAGACTGTTTCTCGCTTGCTTAATGGTCAAGGTCCTACCCCGCAGGATTCTTCGGGGAGAAATAGGGGCACGGGTATTGCCATTAAGAACGTAGCTGAGCGAGTTGAGCGCTTCTACGCCGCTGGATCTGGCATGGAAATCATGTCTAAGCCAGGTCAGGGTACGTGCGTGACACTCAAGCTTGCAGGTGCGGCTCTGCAGGCAACAGCATAGTAGTATCGGTTTTGCTTAACGCTGCGTTAGGTCGTTGGGAGATGAATGACATGCGTGCCATGATTGTTGATGACGAGGCTCCAGCCCGTTCTGAGCTCAGGTTCTTGCTTGAGGAGACCGGCCGTCTCGAGGAAATCATTGAGGCCACAAGTGCAAGGGATGCTGTCGAGAAACTCATGGAGTCTCGCGTTGAGGTCATGTTCCTTGATATCTCTATGCCTAAGACAAATGGAATGCAGCTTGCAGAGGCTCTTCACAAGTTGAAGAACCCTCCTCAGATTGTGTTTGTCACTGCATATAGTGAGTACGCACTAGATGCCTTTGGCGTTAATGCCGTTGATTACCTGATGAAGCCCGTTGAGACCGAGCGCCTTGAGCAGGCCCTTGATAAGGTTGAGGAGCGTCTGCGCCCTCAGTCTCCTATGGCAACTATTGAGCGTATTCCTGTCATTAAGAGCGGAAGCAAAGTTCTTGTTCCTATTGATCAGATTCGCTTCATTGAGGCAAAAGACGATTACTCCTGTATCTACACAGAAGATGACCGTTTCTTGTCTACTATTTCTCTGCAAAAACTTGAAGAGCGCCTTGCTCCACACGGATTCTTCCGCATTCATCGTAGCTTTATCGTGAATCTTGAGTATGTTGACGATGTTGAGGTTATCTCTGCTGGTATCCTACAGTTGACTATTCAGGGATTTGAGGAGCGTCACATCTCGGTTTCTCGCCGTCGTGTGGTTGCACTCAAACGAGCACTGGGACTGTAGAAGCTCAAAGGGTTTCTCGCCAGAGGCTTAAAAGCGCACGTAGGAGTTTGGTATGGCACTGGTAAGGTTTGACGTAATTTCAGATACGCATGGGTATTTGTCATCTGAGTTGCTTGAAGCTCTGCAGGGCGCCAACTACATTGTGCATGCAGGAGATATTACCTCCAACGCCGATTATCAAACACTGCAGGAGATTGCTCCCGTTAAGCTTTGCTTGGGCAATAATGACTTCTGCTACAACTATGGTCCCATGGTAAAGAAAAAGATTATTTTCTTTGCAGCTGGTCTCAAGTGGCAGGTATGTCATTATCGCGAGAGGCTTGACCTGGTCAAATGCAATATTGCTATCTGCGGTCACACGCATAAGCCTTTTGTACAGCGTGACGAGTGGACCAATACATTTGTAATGAATCCAGGAAGCCCTACCTACCCGCGTGGTCGCGAGGGCGCAACTATGGGACGCATTATTGTCGATGATGAAACAGCCCAGGTAGTCAGCGCAGAGATAATTAGTCTGTCTTCGCTTGAGGTGCTTTCTTCTTGTAAATAAGCGATGGAATCATCAGCTTGGTAAAAAGCACGAGCCATACAAGGGCAAGCGAGAAACCACCAATGACGTCGGTAGCGTAGTGCACACCCAGATAAATTCTACTGACGCCAATCATAATGATGACGCCAGAGAACAGGCCACACCAAATCCAACGTTGTAGCTTGTCTTTCTCGTAATGCCAGACAAGCCAAATGAGCAGGCCATAAAAAGCCATCGAGAACATCGAGTGGCCCGAAGGGAAGCTGTAGCCAGTTTCAACTACTAGCCTAAAGCCATCTGGACGAGGACGCTGGACAATAGCCTTAAAGATAAGGTCAACAATAACAACGCCACCCAGGTTAATAAAGGCAAGCCTGCCAACACTTGGTCCTGGTGCAAAAGCAGCAACCACAATAAGCATGACAATAACGGTGACGGGGCTTGCAAGTCCAGAGAACCCTTCCATTATCTCTGTGAGGAGGGGAGTTCTGAGGTGGACAACAAAAAGTCTGTAGGCAAAGTGATCAATGCCAATGACGTCGCCTTCAGAAACGTCAATCAACAGAAAAATAAAAATTGCTGATGAGACAAGCAGAATGATGGTAGAAAGGCTAGAACGCAGACGCTGTAGGAAAAGGCGCTTGCGAACTCCTGTTAAAAGTCCTGTCTTTTGAGCATCAAGGCTTTTATCGGCCATTAGTTCTCCTTGTAACAAAAAGGCGGCACGCCGATAGACGTACCGCCGCTTAGTTCAATGATAAGCCAGCGCAAGCGCGTGACACACAAGAACTTACAGGTTAGCGTTGAGCTCAGAAACGAGGTCAGCCTTTGGAAGGTTGCCAACCATGGTGTGAACAGGCTCACCGTTCTTGAAGAGGATGAGGGTAGGGATGGAGACGATGCGGAAACGAGTTGCAAGATCAGCCTCGTCGTCAACATTTACCTTGTAGACGTCAAGCTTGTCTGCCATCTCATGGCCAACTTCCTCAACGACTGGGCCAAGAGCGCGGCAAGGACCACACCAGGATGCCCAGAAATCAACGAGGACAGGCTTGTCTGCGTTAGCAAGAACAGAATCGAACTCTGCAGTAGTGAGCTGCTGTGCCATAACGAACCTCCAGTTACATACGGCTATAAAGCCATTAACTTTTTATTGCTAGCAAACTTATCCCCAAATTAGAGAAGTGTATACACAAAACTTTGTGGACTTGCTCAAATTGTGAATTACGTGCATAGTTGGCATATAAGAAAGAGGTGCGCATGCCAAGCGAAAGATTTATGCGAAAAGAAGCCTACATGGCAAAAACAACGCATGAGTTTGGAGATTTTGCTGCTCAGGGGGTGTGTATGGCAGGCAATGCTTTTGCATCGGTTTTATTGGTAAAAGGGCAGGAAGACTTTGAAGAGGCTGAACTTTCTGCACTTAAAGCTTCTTTAGAGCATTTAGGCTATGCTCCTGAGGCATGGGCCACCTTGCTTACCACCACAAAAACAGGCGATCCTATAAATCCAGAGCTCGTTAGGCAGGCGATAAGTGCTTTTAGCCCTGACACGGTGCTCCTGGTAAATGATGCAGCAGTTGCATCAGTGCGTGAAGCATACGCAGGAGAGCTTGAACAGCTTAAAACTGACGCCGAGAAGACCTTCTCGCCCCGTGTTCTTGTGCATGTGTGTGGAATGCGCATGGTAAATCTTGATAACTTTGCCGGAGCGCTCGAGGACCCTCGTCAGAAGCAGTTACGCTGGGCGGCTATTAAACAAGTCCCACCTTTGGGAGAGCCTTATTAGTAACGATTTGTCGTATTTTTTACGAAAAACGACATTGTGGCGTTTCATGAGCGTTGCGAAGATTATCCTTGAGATAGTCAAAAGAAGGAGACTGGTATGGCATCACCTACAGCACCACATATTTTGCCTACTGACGCAACACAGACTAAAGCTTGGCGTGCCCTTGCAGAGCATTACGCCAGCTTAAAAGATACAAAAGCTATGCTGAAGAACTGGTTTGCAGAAGACCCTCAGCGTGTCCAGAATCTTACGTTTGAGCTTGATCAGTTCTTGATTGATCTTTCCAAAAACCTTGCCACGCAAGAGACGCTTGACCTTCTGTGTGATCTTGCAGAAGAGGTCAAACTTGAAGAGCGTAGAGACGCTATGTACGCCGGCACACATATCAATACCACTGAAGACCGCGCAGTTCTCCATACAGCACTTCGTCGTCCTGCCTCTGAAGCAGGCACGCTTATTGTTGATGGTCAAGATGTTGTCGCCGATGTTCACCAGA
>CALHDX010000065.1:0-3350 GCA_938023105.1 uncultured Atopobium sp. | reverse complement strand
CTGCGAATCTTCTCTTTCGGAAAAGCCTTATGAGTTTTTGGATATTTAGATTAGGCATAAATACTAGATTTATAGAACTATAACAAGCAAATAACGAGATAGCTTTGTGTTTATATATCACTTAGATTAAAGGCACAAATTGATTCGAGCATCCATGAAAACGGTAGAATTTGGAAAACAAAATAACGACGTAATCATGCTGCTTCACGGCGGCGGTTTGTCTTGGTGGAACTATAAAGCCGAGGCTGAACTACTGAAGAATCAATATCACGTTGTGCTGCCAATACTTGATGGACATGCAGGTAGTGACAGTGATTTTATAAGTATTGAGAAAAACGCAAGTCGACTTATTTCTTTTATTGATAAAGAATTTGGAGGCTCAGTTCTTCTTATTGGAGGTCTGTCCCTTGGCGCACAGATTTTAGTAGAAATGCTGACGCAACGAAACTCAATTTGTCAAAACGCTGTCATTGAAAGTGCATCTGTCATTCCGTCCAAGCTGACAAATTACTTGATCAAACCTATGTTCTCTCTAAGTTATGGCTTAGTGAAAAAGAAGTGCTTTGCTCAAATGCAATTTGACTATCTTCATATTCGTAAAGATTTATTTGAAGACTATTATCGGGACACGTCACAAATCTCAAAAGAAAACATGATCGCATTCTTGGAAGCAAATACATCCTATGAGATAAAACCCGGCCTTCAAGATGTCCACGCCAAAGTCCATATACTCGTCGGAGGAAAAGAACAGAAAAAGATGATCTGTTCAGCAGAGCAATTGCATAAGGTGCTGCCTGATAGCATTCTTGAAATAAAGAAAGGCTTATATCATGGCGAGTATTCCATCAATCATTCCGAAGAGTATACAAAAGAACTCCTAGACATGATTTGCTACATATTAAATAAATCAGCATGACTTCCCGTACGAGAAGCAACAAGTATAAGCTCGTCTTCGTGAATAGCATAAATCAAAAGCCAGTCTGGTTGAATATGGCATTCTCTAAACCCTTGGTAGGATCCAGTAAGAGCGTGGTCTTTGTGTTTTAGGTCTAAAGCTTCTCCGGCGCAGAGTTTGTCAAGCACCTCTTGGAGTGGAGATATATCAAGACCTCGCTTTTTAATGCGCTTGTAATCCTTCCGAAACTTAGAAGTTGCTTGAAGTTTAAGCATATAACTTAAACCCCTGCATTGAGATCTTTAAACAGCTCATCTGTGGTGTTGTAGGATGTTGCTTGAATTTTACCTGACATGATATCGCGTGCTTCTTCCATAGCAGCCAGTGTTTCAGCATTAAACTTTGGGATTTCCACTTTAAAAGGAAGGCCACCGTGCAAAACGCACTGGCGTAAGAAGATGTTTACGGCACTTGACATATCGATGCCGAGTTCTTTAAACAGTTCATTTGCTTCTGTTTTGACATTACTATCGATGCGAATTTGAGTAGGACTTGTTGCCATAGTATCAGCTCCTTTTAAGGTGATTTTGATACAAATGGTATACGTTGTCAATCAAATAAACAGATGTATTTTTAACTTCATATGGCGAGAAAATCTGTTTAGTTCAATCCCCTACTGGATCTGCTTCGTTCATACAGGTTATGAACATACTGGTTAGCCGTGGATACAGGAAGGATGCTCAGTTGTAGAAATGGAATGCTCGGCACTAGCCGCTTACAGCGCTCCGTAAAAATTAAGCGTACAATTGTTGATGTGCACTACTTAGCTTTTCATCAGGGCATTTTTACGACTAATGAGGCTCGTATGAAAGTACAGCAGCTCATCAAAGAAACGTGCGTGATAGTCGCTGAGGACCTCGGCACGGCAAAAGCGGATCAGATTGCACAGGCGGCTCAAAAGCGATACGAAGCGCTCTGTACAGAAAACTCTTCAGACTCCAAAGAGCTTCGCTCTCATTCTTACAAGCGCATTTACCCTGGTATTGCAGTATATGAAGCTATACGCGCTGAGGGCATCACACAAGAAAAGGCCGTCTGGTATATTCGCGAATATTTCCAGCGATTTGCTGCCAAACGAGTACCACTCTTCCAATGGGCCATCAAAACGTTTGGTCTTGCACGCAAGTTTCCACGACTCTTTAAATCAGGTATCGAGAAAAGTTGCACAACAAATGCTGGATTTGCCTTTGAATATCCAGAAAGTCATGGTAACGAAGCTCGCCTCAACATTGTGAGCTGCCCCTACTATGAGATAACCAAAAAATATGGCTGCTCCGAAATAACCGCTGCATATTGCGATAGTGACGATGCAGGATACGGTAATTTGCACCCACAGCTTATCTGGGGCCGTACAAAAACCATAGGCCACGGTGGCGATTGTTGCGATTTTCTTTTAGAGTATAAAGAGAACTAATTACAGGTAGACGCTATCTACCTGCACCGTCGCTAAAATTTTGTCATCTACATGACGCGCTTTGAGCACGTTTACTAGGAGTTTTTTATGCAAGAAAATCGCATGTTTTCCGACGTCAAGCAGGCAAAGAGACTAACTCCAGCTTGGTTTAGTCCCTTTTTAGCCGTTTTCTTGTTGGTCGTTGGGCAAATTATTGGCGCTATTGTAATGACCATCTCAGCAGCACTTATTATTGCCCCTTACTACATGGCGCACCCAGATCTTCCAGATCGCCTTTCCGATTCCCTCAATCTGAGAGAGATTTTTGGAGACTACTATCTTCTGATAACGCTTCTTTCCTTTGTCTTTATTGCAGGTCTCTTTTTCCTGTGGGTAAAACTCTTTGAAAAACGTCCGATTGTTACCCTAGGATTTTACAAAGACAACTGGAAGAAAGGGCTGCTCAAAGGCTTTGGTCTAGGAATTCTTCTCTTCTCTGTTGTGATGCTGATTCTCATTTTGACCGGATCTTATCAATTAGTTGGCACTACTTTTACGCCCTATGCCCTTGGTTTTGTTCTTCTCACCATTCCGTTTTGGCTGATTCAGGGCGGAACAGAAGAACTTATTACTAGGGGCTGGCTTCTTCCTGTCATGGCAGAGAAGTCCAACAAAATTATTGCAATCGTGGTTTCGAGCAGTCTATTTGGTCTTCTCCATATGTTTAACAGCGGCTTTACCATGCAGTCCCTGATAGACCTAATTCTTTTTGGCATCTTAGAGACGTTCTATATCATCAAAACTGACAATCTCTGGGGAGCCGCTGGCATTCACGGAGCCTGGAACTTTGCCCAAGGCAATATCTTTGGCGTTCTGGTAAGCGGTAGCACTACAGGCAGTTCTTTGCTGCAGTTTGCTCCTGGCAGTGGCCCAGATTGGCTTACCGGCGGTAGCTTTGGCGCAGAAGGTTCCATCATTTGCACGCTTGTTATGCTGGTAACC
>CALHDX010000064.1:0-24198 GCA_938023105.1 uncultured Atopobium sp. | reverse complement strand
GCAAACGTCGCGCTTGACCTGCATGATTGCATTCCTCAAGACGGCGTGTATGCGTGCTATGTGGTCCATGGATCAACAGCTTGGCCCGCTGCGGTTAATGTGGGAAAAGCTCCTTCATTTGAGTCTCAAACAGGGCCTTTGCTTGAGGCTAATCTTCTAGGTTTTAGCGGTAACTTATATGATTCAGAGGTTCAGACGGTATTTGTGAAGAGACTGAGGGAATCTAAAAAATTTGATTCGCTTGAAGACCTCAAGCAAGCCGTTCGTGGAAATATAGATTGGGTAGCCCAGAATCTGGGTACGACTTCATATAACTTGGAAAGCGGGGAGGTGGAAGATGATAACTGATGAAGATAAAGAGCGTGTAAGACAGGCAACGGACTTTGTCACGCTTGTGTCAGAGACAGTTGAGCTAAAACCCCGAGGCCAGGACTATTGGGGATGCTGTCCTTTCCACCAAGAAAAAAGCCCTTCATTCAAGATAAATCCTTCTACGGGTCTCTGGCACTGCTTTGGTGCTTGCTCCGAAGGTGGAGACATCTTTAGCTATGTCATGAAGCGAGAAAATCTAGATTTTCCTGACGCTATCAGATATCTTGCCGATAAAGCTGGAATTACCCTTTCAGAAGAGGCTCATTTTTCTAAGGGTCCTCGCAAGAATCGCTTAATTGAGTGCCTTACTGAGGCCGAGAATTACTTCCACTCCATGCTTATGCGCGGAAGGGGAGAAGGTCCTGAGGCGGCGCGTGCATATCTCTCTGGTCGCGGATTTGGAGCGGCTGTCTGCAAGCGCTGGAAGCTGGGATATGCACCTGGCAGAGGCGCGCTTGTAGCGCACCTGCGTAAATGTGGCTATACCACGCAAGAGATGATTGCTGCAAACCTTGCTGTTGAGCGTAACGGCCGCATCAGCGACTGGTTCTATGATCGAGTGATGTTTCCTATTCATGATGAGCAGGGAAGAACTATTGCTTTTGGCGGTCGAATTACTAAAAAGGTAGAAAACGCTCCTAAGTATCTTAATACTAGGGACACTTCTGTCTTTAATAAAGGTAAACACCTCTTTGCCTACGATGTTGCAAAAGAGACTATTGCTGCCCAGTCTGAGGCCATTATTTGCGAGGGCTACACTGACGTTATTGCCATGCACGAGGCTGGTTTTACCAACACTGTGGCAGCTTTAGGCACTGCATTTACGTCTGAGCACGTCAAACTCATCGATCGCCAGCGTGCACGCAAAATCATTTGCATGTTTGACGGTGATGCTGCAGGTCAACATGCTGCTGCTCGTGCCATTAAATTTATCGATAAAACAACCGCTGCGTTTCTCTGTGTTGTTTTGCCAAATAATCAGGACCCCATGGAGTTTCTCGCCGAATCAGGTGCAGATAAGCTACGTCCTATCTTAGATGCAGCTCGTCCGCTTATGGACTTTGTCTTTGATGCCACAACAGCTCAGTTTGACTTATCTGTACCCGGTGGTCGAGTCAAAGCGCTTGAGGCTTTAGCATCTCTGTTGGCTCCGCTCAAGACATCGGTGCTGCTGAGCGAGTATGCACTTCGTGTGTCCGATTTGCTTCATATTGATGTCGAGGAAGCAAAGCGCGCAATTAAGGCCGCGCCTATTCAAGACGACGCTGCAGATTCGCGCACTTCAAAGATGGCGCGCAAACAGCCTCAGAAGAATGCCCACACCTCTTCGTATAACTCAGCTCCTAAAACTCCAACTTATGCTGAGGGTCCTTCATACGATGATGTTCCACCGTATGACGAGGCGCCACCATATGATGATCCTTCATCGTATAGTGTTTCTGCTGATACATATGAGCCACGAGGCTCACAGGGTCTCTCCGCAGAAGATCGCAGGCAGGTTAACTCAGAGCTTGAGCTCTTAAGTGCTATGGCAACAAACTTGTCTTTAGTGCGAGAGTATCAAGACCGTATTGCAGACTTTGTCTGGGCCGATGCTCGCCATCAAACCATGGCATGGGCCATGCTTGCTACTCCAGAGGGCGCTACGCCAGCGCAGGTTGTTGCCGCGGCTGCGGCTGTTGAGCCAAATGCGGCAGCTATTCTTTCTTCTGGTCGCGTGATATCTGAGGGCAACTCCGATACACGTCGTTCGCTTGAGTTTATTGTGGACACGGTTGACTACTACTCGGTACAGCGTAAATTACGAGAAATTCGATCAAATTTGCGCTCCAGTTCTTATGCAGGGGAGTCTTCAAGCGGAACACTTGCTGAAGAGCAACTTGCTGCTGCGCAGGAGCTTCAGACACGAGCTCTTGAGCTAGGCAAGAGGCTTACTTCGGGGCAATAGAAAATACTCATTTTATGGGGATGCTACTCATCTGATTTTTTATAAATTAAAATGAGTAGTTTGATTAGGTAGAGAAACTTTTGGGTATAAAGACTTGCGCTAATCTATCGAAAGGATATTTGTGGCTGCAAAAAAGGCAAATGACGAGGTCAAACTCTCAGATGAGCTTACTAAAATTGTTGATGATCTGGTAAGTTCTTCAAAGTCTAACGGTAGTATCAGCGAAGACGATATTCAGGTTGCCATTCGTGACGTTGACGTTAACGATGATGAGCTTTCTGATCTGTACGATTCGCTGCGCGTTAAAGGTGTTGAGATTACTACCGCATCTGAAGCAACCGTTTCTTTCGCCATTGAAGATGACGCCGTAGAGGACGATTTTTCATCCGATGATGACTTGGATGACTCTTCTGATTTTGAAGATGAAGATGATGAAGATTTTGATGCCGTAAATGAGGCTCGCGAGGTCAAAGAGGCTCTCCGCTCTGTTTCTAAGGCAAAAGTCTCCAAGCCAAAACGTTCTTCTCGCGCTCGTGCTCGCCGTTCAGATACCACTACGGTTATGCTTACCGGCGATCCTGTCCGCATGTATCTTAAAGAGATTGGTAAGGTTGACCTGCTTACTGCATCAGAAGAGGTTCACCTTGCTATGAAGATTGAGGCAGGTACTGCAGCTTCTCAGAAGCTGGAGGACTTTGAGGATGGCCTCATCGAGCTTAGCCGCGCAGAGCAGCGCCGCCTTATGCGTATTGAGTCTGTAGGACTTGACGCTAAGCAGCAGCTTATTTCTGCAAACCTTCGTCTTGTTGTCTCAATTGCAAAGCGCTATGTTGGCCGCGGTATGCTGTTCCTTGACCTTATCCAGGAAGGTAACCTTGGCCTTATTCGTGCTGTCGAGAAGTTCGATTACACCAAGGGCTTTAAGTTCTCAACATATGCTACCTGGTGGATTCGTCAGGCAATTACCCGTGCTATTGCAGACCAGGCACGTACCATTCGTATTCCTGTCCACATGGTAGAGACAATCAACAAGCTGATCCGTGTTCAGCGTCAGCTTCTGCAAGATCTTGGTAGAGATCCTACCCCAGAAGAGATTGGCGCAGAAATGGGTATGTCTCCTGATCGCGTTCGCGAAATCCAGAAGATTAGCCAGGAGCCTGTCTCTCTTGAGACGCCTATTGGTGAAGAAGAAGATTCCCAGCTTGGAGACTTTATTGAGGACTCTTCAGCTGTTGCTCCACCAGATGCAGCTTCTGATTCAATGCTTCGTGAGCAGCTTGAGCAGGTTCTTGACGGCCTTGCTGATCGTGAGCGTAAGGTTATTAAGTTCCGCTTTGGTCTTGAGGATGGCCACCCTCGCACCCTTGAAGAGGTAGGCAAGGAGTTTGGAGTTACGCGCGAGCGTATTCGCCAGATTGAGTCCAAGACCTTGGCAAAGCTTCGTCATCCTTCTAGGTCTGGTCGTCTTAAGGACTACATGGAGGAGTAGCTTCTTGGTTTAGGTATGCAAGAGATTGTGCAAGAAGAATTTGACTAAATTTTTTCTAAAAAATGCTTGCATGGTTTGGAATGTCTCTCTATACTTAAACACCGCTGAGAAGCACACATATTCCCCGATGGCGCAGCGGTAGCGCAGCTGACTGTTAATCAGCGTGTCGCAGGTTCAAATCCTGCTCGGGGAGCCAGAATTTTCAAGACCAGGCAATGCCTGGTCTTTTTTTGTAAGAAAAGCTGTCCTGCTTTTCTCGCATTGCCAGCAGATTTTTATTCACAGATTTGAAGCGGACGATTTTCTCGATAACTTGGCCATTTGACCGCTTTTTCTTTATTTATCCTCAAAAACTTCAAAATTGATACCGTAAAAGGTACAAAACATAACGCTTACGGTATTTCTACAACCGTTGAGCGACATCTCACAAAGAGCTGTGATGAGATTTGTTAACGTACTCATTAAGGTCAGTGTTATGCAAAAGGCATAACAAATGAGAAAGGTCACTACTATGGATGTGTCTCGTCGCAGTTTTCTAAAGTTCTGTGGTCTGGGCGTTCTTAGCGTTGGTGGATCTAGCGTTCTTGCAGCTTGCGCTCCTAGCGAGAAAAAAGAGGAAGGCGCTAAAGGTGCAAAGGTAGAGAACAAGGATAAGCCTGTTGTCTTCTTCAACCGTCAGCCTTCTAACAGCTCAACCGGTGAGCTTGATACAAACACTCTTAACTTCAACAAAGACACCTATTACGTTGGCTTTGATGCAGTTCAGGGTGCAGAGCTCCAGGGTCAGATGGTTCTTGATTACATCAAGGCTCACGCAGCTGAGCTTGATCGTAACAAGGATGGCATCATTGGTTACGTTCTTGCAATTGGTGACATTGGTCACAACGACTCTATCGCTCGTACTCGTGGTGTCCGTAAGGCACTTGGTACTGGCATCGAGAAGGACGGCAAGATTATTTCTGATCCAGTAGGTACCAACACTGACGGCTCCGCTTCTGTTGTTCAGGACGGCAAGCTTGAGGTCGGCGGCAAGTCCTACACCATCCGTGAGCTTGCTTCTCAGGAGATGAAGAACACCGCTGGTGCAACATGGGATGCTGCAACCGCTGGTAACGCAATTGCTGCTTGGTCTTCTTCCTTCGGCGATCAGATTGATGTTGTTGTTTCCAACAACGATGGTATGGGCATGTCCATCTTCAACGCATGGTCAAAGGCTCAGAAGGTCCCAACCTTTGGTTACGACGCTAACTCTGACGCTGTTGCAGCTATTGCTGACGGCTATGCAGGCACCATTTCCCAGCACCCAGATGTTCAGGCTTACCTGACTCTCCGTCTGCTCCGCAACGCTCTTGACGGAGCTGATATCAACACCGGCATTGAGTCCGCAGACGATGCTGGCAACAAGATTGACTCCAAGGACTACAAGTATGTTGCAGAGCAGCGTTCTTACTACGCTCTCAACCTTGCAGTTACCGCTGAGAACTACAAGGACAACCTTGACGCAACCACTACCTATCCAGAGGCTTCTAAGCAGCTGAGCGCAGACAAGCACCCAGAGAAGAAGGTTTGGCTCAACACCTACAACTCTGGCGACAACTTCCTTGGTTCAACCTATGTACCACTGCTCAAGAAGTATGCTCCACTGCTCAACCTCAACGTTGAGTTCATCGCAGGCGATGGCCAGACTGAGTCCAACATTACCAACCGTCTTGGCAACCCTGACGAGTACGATGCATTTGCATTCAACATGGTTAAGACCGACAACGGTTCTTCCTATACCCAGCTGCTTAAGTAATTAAGTAGTCGATAGCACGAAACAATACCGGAGGGGAGACACCTGCTCTCCTCCGGTGTTCTCGCGAATAAGCGCAATAACTTAGCGAGATAAGGGGTGATTACATGGCAGATACAGAAAACGATATCGTTCTAACAATTGATGGAATGAGCAAGTCCTTTGGACGTAACCGCGTTCTGGATCACATTTCAATGAACGTACGCCGTGGAACCGTTATGGGTCTTATGGGAGAGAACGGCGCAGGCAAATCTACCATGATGAAGTGCCTGTTTGGTACGTATCAAAAAGATGAAGGCAAGATATTTCTTGACGGCAAAGAGGTTAATTTCTCTGGACCAAAAGACGCACTTGAGAATGGCGTCGCAATGGTTCACCAGGAGCTTAACCAGTGCCTTGATAGAAATGTTGTAGATAACTTGTTCCTTGGTCGCTATCCCGTTAATGCAATGGGTGTTGTCGACGAGGGACGCATGAAAAAAGAGGCTAACGAGCTCTTCAGGCGTCTTGGTATGACCGTAGACCTGACACAGCCTATGAAGAACATGTCAGTATCTCAGCGTCAGATGTGCGAGATTGCAAAGGCAATTTCTTACAACGCTAAGATTATTGTTCTTGATGAGCCTACTTCTTCACTTATGACTCAAGAGGTCGAGAAACTCTTTGAGATGATTCATATGCTCAAAGAGCAGGGAATTTCTTTGGTCTATATCTCTCACAAGATGGATGAGATCTTTGAGATTTGCGACGACATTTCAGTTCTTCGTGACGGTAAGCTTGTTATGACCAAGCGCTCAAATGAGACCAACATGAATGAGCTTATCTCGGCAATGGTCGGCCGCTCACTTGAGAATCGCTTCCCAGATGTTACTAACACACCTGGTAAGACGTATCTTTCTATTCAGCACCTTTCAACTAAATACGAGCCATACCTTCAAGACGTCACTTTTGACGTAAGGAAGGGCGAGATCTTTGGTCTGTATGGTCTTGTCGGCGCTGGTAGAACAGAGCTTCTTGAAACAATTTTTGGTGTAAGAACCAGAGCTGCCGGTCGTGTCTACGTCAACGAGCACCTTATGAACTTCTCGACAGCCGCAGAGGCAATGGATCACGGCTTTGCCATGATTACCGAGGAGCGTAAAGCAAACGGCCTATTCCTTAAGGGTGACCTGACGTTTAACACAACCATTGCAAACTTGAATCAGTACAAGGCTGGTCCAATTCTTTCTGATCCTAAGATGACTAAGGCTACCGTCAACGAGCTCAAGGTTATGAACACCAAGGCTCAGGGTCCATCAGACTTGATTTCAAGCCTTTCTGGCGGCAACCAGCAGAAGGTCATTTTTGGTAAATGGCTCGAGCGCTATCCACAGGTTTTCCTGATGGACGAGCCTACTCGTGGTATTGATGTTGGTGCTAAATATGAGATCTACCAGCTCATTATTGATATGGCTAAGAGCGGTACCACTATTATCGTAGTCTCTTCGGAGATGCCAGAGATTCTGGGAATTACTAACCGAATTGGCGTTATGTCCAACGGTAGACTCTCGGGCATTGTAAATACCAACGAGACAAATCAAGAAGAACTCCTGCGCCTCAGCGCAAAGTACCTGTAGGAGAGGATGAAACAAATGCCAAAAACAGGTGGATCTGTTCTGACGGCCGAGCAGGAAAAAGAGCTGCTAAAGCCTATTGATCAGAAGATTGGTTCCATTCAGGCTCAGATTGATGAGCTTCGCGCAAATGGTACCAACAAAGTAATTTCAACACTGAGCGCTATTGAGTCAACAAAGCGCGATAAGTCTATCTCTGCTGAAGAGCGCAATACGCTTATTGAGGGCTACAAGGCTGAGCTGGAGCTTGCAAAGAAGGTTGAGTCCGAGAACAGCGCTCAGGTCTCCAAGCTTATTGCAGAGGCCGAGGCTTATCTTAAGGAGCACTACAAGAACGAGTACCTGGAGCCTGTAAAGGCTAGCTGTGCTCTTGAGAAGGAGCAGGCTAAGCAGAACTACGCTGCTGCTCTTGAGCGCCTCAAGAAGGAGCATGAAGAGGCTGTCAGCAAGACTTCTGACGCTCAAGAAATCAAAGACGAGAAGTACGTCTATAAGAACCGTCAGTTTGATGCAAAGGTCAACTATCAGAAAGACCTTCAGCGCATCAAAGACCGTGCTCATAATGCGTTTAGTCATGAGTATCACCTCATCGACCTTCTCAGGATGTCTAAGTTCACTCCACTGGAGTCTCAGGCTCAGAAGTGGGAGAACTACAAGTACACCTTCAACACCCGTTCATTCTTGCTTCAGAACGGCCTGTACATTGTTATTCTCCTGGTGTTTATTGCCCTTTGTATCATTACCCCAGCAGTCAAGGGCACTCAGCTCCTGACATACTCCAACGTCATCAACATTCTTCAGCAGGCATCGCCTCGAATGTTCCTGGCTCTTGGTGTAGCTGGATTGATTCTGCTTACCGGTACTGACCTTTCCATTGGTCGTATGGTTGGTATGGGCATGACCGCTTCAACCATCATCATGCACCAGGGCATCAATACTGGTCAGGTCTTTGGTATCACGTTTGACCTCACTGGTATTCCAATTCCTGTCAGAATCATCATGGCTTTGGTTACCTGTATTGTTCTCTGCACCTGCTTTACCAGTATCGCTGGCTTCTTTACTGCTAAGTTTAAGATGCACCCATTCATCTCGACCATGGCTAACATGCTGATTATCTTTGGTATTGTTACCTATGCAACAAAGGGTGTTTCTTTTGGTGCTATCGAGCCATCTATTCCAGACATGGTCATTCCACGAATTGGTAAATTCCCATCAATTATTTTGTGGGCAATCGCAGCTATTGCTATTGTTTGGTTCATCTGGAACAAGACCACCTTTGGTAAGAATCTCTATGCTGTAGGTGGAAACCCCGAGGCAGCAGCTGTTTCCGGTATCTCTGTCTTTAGAGTTATGGTTGGCGCTTTTGTTATGGCTGGTATCCTTTACGGATTTGGTTCATGGCTCGAGTGCATGCGTATGGTCGGCTCTGGTTCCGCAGCTTACGGCCAGGGTTGGGACATGGACGCAATCGCAGCCTGCGTTGTTGGTGGCGTCTCGTTCACCGGTGGTATTGGTAAGATCTCCGGTGTTACCGTGGGTGTTCTTATCTTCACCGCACTGACTTACGCACTGACCATTCTTGGTATTGATACCAACCTGCAGTTTGTTTTCTCGGGCGTCATTATTCTGACCGCTGTCACCCTTGACTGCTTGAAGTACGTCCAGAAGAAGTAGTCCACTACTACGTGCAAGTTTCGAGGCGTCTACTTACGTAGACGCCTCTTTTTTGGCGAAAGACAACGCTTGCACGTTAATGAAAAGTGACTTTACGGGAAAATTACAAAGCAGCTGGTAAAACACTGTATCAATTTAGACATAAGTCCTTTTAGAATTTTCGCAACACACCTATGTCAGATAATCTGCAATTTTTGTCCCTGAGAGCACACCTATGGCTGATATTCTGCAGTTTCAGAGAGAAATAACACACCAATGTCAAAAAATATGTTAACTATCGACAGATTATCTGACTTTACTGTGGTCGGGCTTCTCGATACATGCAGATTATCCGACATTGGTGTGGTCGGGCTTCTCGATACATGCAGATTATCTGACGTAGGTGTGGCTAGGGCATTGAGTAGAGCCATCTGCGACAGATTATCCGACATAGGTGTGTTAGAAGGGTCAAATCAGACCCCACATCCAACAGAATATCTGACTTTGTTGTGCTTGCGCGTTGTTTAACTGTCGTGGGCTGACGGTTTGGCGGCAAAAAACAAGAGAGCCGATTTTCTCGGCCTTCTTGCTGGGTGATTTATGCGATTGTGACGTGCGGTTCGTTGTAAGCTGCGTGTGAACCTTCGGATAGCAGTAACTACAGACTCTCAAGGAAGCGATGTTGCGCGGCTCGTCCTTCTTCGTCCCATTTGAATACACCGGCGTCTTCAAGGACGTGCGAGAAGACAATACCAACCTCGTCATAGATATACTTTTTGAGCTGTTCGGACGAGAGGGAAGCGTTGCCCTTGCTGGAGCCGTCACCCTGTTCAAGCAACTTAGCGTAAATCTGGCGTGCCCAGTCGGCGTGGGAGATTGTAGTAGAGTCCGTGGTCAACTGACCGTAGACGGCATTGGCTTTCTTGTCATTTGCCAGGCACTGCTCCATAACTGACTGAACTTTGTTGAGTTCTGGCACAAGGCGAGGAGGAAGTACGGCAAGGCCCATAACCTCGATGAGGCCGATATTCTCTTTCTTGATGTGGTGATACTCGGCATGTGGATGGAAGATGCCAAGCGGATGTTTTTCGCTGGTAATGTTGCAGCGCAATGCAAGGAAGACCTCGTAGATGCCATCTTCCAGCTTGCGAACAACAGGGGTAACCGTGTTGTGGGGCTCGCCGTTAGTTTCTGCATAAACAGAGACGGACTCGTCGGTATAGGAGCGCCATGCAGTGATGATAAATTCCGCTGCTTTGAGCGCTTCTTCTCGACTGGTGGAGGAGAGGCGGAGAACAGAGAGCGGCCACTTAAGAATTGCGCCCGCTACCTCGGGGAACTGCCTGAGTTCAAACTCTTCCGCAACTTCCGCGCGCATCATAGGGAACTCGTAACGACCGCCTTGGTAGTGATCGTGCGAGAGGATCGATCCACCCACAATAGGCAGGTCGGCATTAGAGCCAATAAAGTAGTGGGGGAATCTATCCACAAAGTCAAAGAGATTGACGAGCGCCTCGTGATCAATGTGCATAGGAAT
Source organism: uncultured Atopobium sp. (assembly GCA_938023105.1). Taxonomy (GTDB): domain Bacteria; phylum Actinomycetota; class Coriobacteriia; order Coriobacteriales; family Atopobiaceae; genus Lancefieldella. Next base: position 13,794 of record CALHDX010000064.1, on the reverse strand, counting down.
GTGATCCGAGTTCATAGCAATGCAATGCTCATTGAAGTACGCGTATGGACTGTACTGGAATCCCCAACGATGCTGATTGAGTTCAATGGGGATGATGCGCAGGTTTTGCCTAGCAGGATGAGCACCCGCGCCAGACGAAGCGCCGCGTCCGGAGTAGCCCTCGTTATCCAGGCAGAGTTGGCATGCGGGGTACTTCTCGCCAGAAGTGTTTTGAGCTGTTTTAGCTGCTGCAATCTCACGAGGGTCTTTTTCTGGCTTGGAGAGGTTGATGGTGATCTCAAGGTCTCCCCAGGTAGTTGGCGTAGTCCAGGTAATGTTTCTGGCAATGGCGCTTCTTCTGACGTAGCCAGCATCACAGCAGAGTGTGTAGAACCAGTCAGTTGCAGCGCGAGGTCCCTCAGAAGCGTACAACTCGTTGAAATGACGTGCGACCTCGGAAGGCTTTGGCAGCAGAAAGCCCATAACACGCATGGCAAAAGAGTCCTCGCCACTCTGGGTGTTCTCGACAAGTCCATGAGAAACAGCCAGACGGGCAAGCTCGGCAAGCGTCTGGTCAAGATCAAACGCCGCCAGGTCAATCTTCTCCCAAGACTTAACAGGAGCAGGACCCTCATACGAGAGCATATCCAGCAGAGCGTTATAGCACCAGGTCAGATCCTCAGTTTGAATAAGTCCGCGCTCGCATGCATATGCAACAAGCTGCTGAATGCACAGCGCGCTCTCGTTATCTGCTACAGCCATTGTGCACAAGCTCCCTGGTCAGAGATGGCGTAGTGGCGGCAAGCACCTTCGCCAAACCACTGGTTCATCTGTGCGATAAAGGTCTCGACAAGGGCGAGAGGAACAAAGCACTGGATAGAGCCGCCAAAACCGCCGCCGTGAATGCGAACAGCACCAGAACCTTTTAAGATGCTCTCGGCCAAGCCAAGGGCAAGCATGGCCGGCTGATATGAGCCAGAAGTAGAAACGTTCTGCAGGTACATACCGGAGCTTGCACCGGAAGCGTTGGTGAGTGCAATAAAGGACTCAATATCAGAGTTCTGAAGATCTGCCCAGCGCTTATCTACCAGGTCATTCTCGTACCAGTAGTGAATAGCGCGGAGAAGAGCGCGGTCTCCAAGATCTTCTCGCAGTTCATTGACGCGAGCTTGGAAGTCTTCAACGGGAACCTCAGAGAGGCGAGTCTTGCCAAAAGCCGCGGCAACTTTCTGCATCTCAACAGGTACAGCGGCATACTCATCAGTGAATGCAACGTGATCGCAACCAACGTCAACAAGGCAGAGCGCATAGCCGTAATCCTCAAAGTTGAGGTCCAGCTTTTCTGCCTTGGGCTCTGCGGGATCTTCAAAGTTCATGAAGGCAAGGCCGCCAAGGCAAACAGCAAGCTGATCCATAAGACCGCACGGCTTACCAAAGTAAACGTTTTCTGTGTTCTGGCTCATTTGGGCAAGTTTTACAGCAGAAATCTCGCTGCCACCTTCCCAGAGAGCTTCCATTGCACGGCCGGCTGCAGCCTCAAACGCAGCAGAGGAAGAAAGTCCGCCACCACCAGGGACATTGCTAACTACTGCCATGTCAAAGCCGGATGGCTCAAAACCAAGTTTGACCAGGTTTGCTGCCATACCACGAACAATAGCCTTAGTGCTCAGATACTCAGCTTCGGTGGGCTCTAGATTTGTGTAGTCAACCTCAAAAGGATCATATCCCACGCTGGCTACACGAATAACGCCCAGGCTGTTAGGGGCGCAAATTGCATCAATAGCAACATCCAGGGCACCAGCGATGACATGACCGCCCTCGTGATCTGTGTGGTTTCCTGCAATCTCGGAGCGACCAGGCGCGTGTACCGCAAGATAGCGGTCAGCTTTTCCAAACATTTGCTCAAAGTGCTCTTTTGCGCGATTGAGCTGAGCTGTGGTTTTCTCGTCAAACGTGTGAGCCATGGTGTTCCTTTCCCTTTAGTGCTGTGAAGCTACAGGTACCTTAAAAGAATCGATAAACAATTTGCGAGCTGTAAGGCTGCTCAGGCGTGCAGGTAGGCTGAGGCCACTCTGCATGGTGAGCACAATCTGGATAAAACTCGCTCTCAAATGCAAAACCAGCGTGAGGCTTGTAAATAGCGCCGTCTTTTGCGCGAGCCTCATCAATCCAGTTGCCGGTATACAGATGGGCGCCAGGAGCGGTAATTTGAATTTCTAGTGAGCGTCCGCTTTCTGATGTGGCGAGAAGAGCGGGGCGTAGCTGGCCATTTTCATAGTTATTAATGGCAAAGCAGTGATCATAACCACGAGCAATTTTGAGCTGCTCATTATCTGCGTCAAGATCTTTGCCAATGGTCTTAGGTGTGCGGAAATCAAAGGGAGTTCCTGCAACAGCATCGATGGTTCCTGCGGAAACCGAGTCTTCTCGTAGAGGCAGATACGAATCTGCCTGGATTGTAAGCTGGTGGCCTAGAACATCACCAGAATCATGACCATTAAGGTTGAAGTACGCGTGATTGGTCATGTTTACAAAAGTTGCAGCATCAGTTGTGCAGGTATACGTAAGATTAAGCGTTGACTGCGCGGCTTCTTCAACAAGCGTATAGGCCGCAGTAATATGACGGTTTCCTGGCAGTCCATATTCTCCATCTACCAGGTCAATGCTAAAGGTTACCGTATTATGCGCTTCATCGATTTCTGCCTGCCAAATGCGCTTATGGATACCAGCAACAAGATCAGTGTGCAGGTTATTTTGATTGTCTGGACCGTTGTTTTTAGGAAGGTGATAGACAACTCCATTAAGCGGAATTTCTGCTTTATCTGCTCGATTAGCAGAAGGTCCAATGGAAGCGCCAAAACAAGCTGGGTTATCTAAATACAAGTCAAACAAGCCATAGCCAAGAACGACATCTGCTTGTGTGCCATAGATATCTGGTACAGAAATACCAAGAATGGTTGCACCAAAATTACTCAATTTAACTGCTGAATGAGCGCCGCGAATAGTATAGGTAAGCGCAGCAGGGGAGTTAACAAAACTATCAAAAGGTCGAACATCAATCATCGGATACCTCCGAGATACCACTCATAGTGCATTACCCTTACTATGTTAACGTACTCATAACGAACTAACAGGAAATTATTAAGTTTTCAGTCAGTGGTATTTTTGCGGGGGCAAACGGTTAGAGCGCAGGTCAAAAGTCCTTCTCGCCGAACGGTTCTTTTTTTACCGTGAGCGTTTAATTTGCTGATAAATATGCAATTTTATCGCGTTATGTCAATCTGCCTGTTAGTATGAGTACGTAAACAAGCAGATAATCGGAGGAATTCGTGACTCGCTCGCATAGTTCTAGCTCAAATAAGCGCTCTGTTTCAATGGCTGATGTTGCACAGGTTGCTGGTGTTTCTCAGCAGACCGTTTCTCGTGTTGCTAATGGCGCTCAGAACGTCAGTAAGGCAACGCGAGAAAAAGTCCAGGCCGCAATGGAGTCCATGGGCTTTAGGCCAAGCTTTGCAGGCAGGTCGTTAAGGTCTGGTTCGTATCAATCGGTGGGACTCTGTTTGTACGACATTCGTGAGTTTGGTAACTTGGCAACCCTCGATGGCATTGTCTCTGCGGCTCGTGAGCATGAATATGCAATTACGATGATTGAGAAAGGCTCTGACGATGGCCTCTGCCTGCAGGACATTTCTCATCGTATGTCTAATCTTCCTGTTGACGGCATGATTATCAGCATGAGCCTTATGGCATCAGACTTTGAATCATTTGTACCGCAGCCGGGCCTTGGAACAGTGCTTCTTACCATGCACGAGCACCCTTACTGCACAACCGTTGACTCAGATCAGTACGGCTGCTCAAAGCTTGTCATTGATCACCTCTATGAGCTTGGTCATCGCAAGATCCGTTTTGTAGCAGGCCCTTCATACTCTATTGACTCGCAATTTCGCGAAAAAGGCTGGCGAGATGCCATGTCTGAGTATGGGCTAGAAACTGTTGAGCCTTTAGCTGGCGATTGGACCGCCAATAGTGGCTATGAAATTGGTAAAAAACTGCGAGAAACTCGTAATTTTACTGCAGTTTATGCAGCAAACGACCAGATGGCGCTAGGTATCATTGCGGCATTTGAAGAAGTGGGACTGAGCGTACCGGAAGACGTGAGCGTTGTTGGTGTTGACGACTCTCTTGAAGACTATCTGCCAAACTTCTCTTTGACCACCGTACGCTTTAATCTCCTAGAGCGCGGTCGCGTTGCTCTTGAGCATGCAATACGTGCATCTGAGGCGGGGTATGAGCCTGAAGCAATTAGAATTGCTCCAAAGCTTATTGTACGTACCACTACAGCGGCACCACAGAAGTAGAGAAGTCTCTTAAAAAGTCGGGTTTCTCGCCATAATCAGCTATACTGTTCAGGCAATAGTTGATTAGAGGAGTTGTATGTCTGAGTCACCAAATAAAGAATTAGGCTGGTCAGTTCAGGTTTCCTTGGATACGCACGAGATTCGTGCAGGAGAGACGGTAACTGCTACTCCTAAGATTATTGGTGCAGACCCTGAGGGCTTTAAATTTCACTATGTGTGGAGTTTGAACGACCGTTGGGATGAGGGTTTTTGGGATACCACAGAGCATCAATTTGGTGATTCAATTCCTAATACGTCGTGGACATTTACCTTCCCAGAGCCTGGTCGCTATCATCTTTACATTGATGCATTTGACACGCACAACAACCCTCAGACAGTTACTGCCTGGGTAGTTGTTGCTGGCGATGACGATTTTATGCGTCCACCGCTTCCATCTGAAGACGCAGAGACCGTTGTTGCGGTAAACGGCGTTTCGGAGATCTTTAACATTGCCTCTGAGCAGTTCAACTCTTTGAAAGAGTATTTTATTGCCTTTGCACGCGGCGAGGTTGCTTTTAAGGAGTTCAAGGCTCTTGATGACATCTCATTTGAAGTAAAGCGTGGCGAGGCTTTTGGCCTGGTGGGCACCAACGGCTCTGGCAAGTCTACCATGCTCAAAATCATTGCGGGCGTACTTGAGCCTTCTAAGGGAACTTGTGAGGTTAAAGGTACTATTGCGCCTCTTATTGAGCTTGGTGCTGGCTTTGACATGGAGCTTACCGCTAAAGAGAATATCTACCTCAATGGCGCTCTTCTTGGTTACAAGAAGGAGTTTATTGACTCGCACTTTGACCAGATTGTAGAGTTTGCTGAGCTTGAGGGCTTTATGGACATGCCACTCAAGAACTACTCCTCTGGTATGGTGGCACGTATTGCCTTTGCAATTGCTACGGTCACAGAGCCTGACCTGCTTATTGTTGACGAGACGCTCTCGGTAGGAGACTTCCTCTTCCAGCAAAAGTGCGAGAACCGCATCAAAGAGTTGGTCGCTTCTAATAACGTTACCGTTCTTCTGGTTTCTCACTCCATTGACCTGGTTCAGCGCATTTGTGACCGTGCTATTTGGATTGAGAAGGGCAAGCAGCGCATGCTGGGTCCTGTGGATGAAGTTTGTGAAGCTTACGAGCACCTCAAGAGATAATTAAAATTCCTAACCAAAAGTTAGGGTTGTACGAGTACAATATGTGTGTCTTTAAATGTGGTACGAGATACCCGTAAGGCTCATAGTCATAGTTTTGCCTTTTGGATACCTTGTGCCTGGTCAGGTGAGGTATCTTTTTTATTGGAGGCGCTATGGCTCAAGAAGGTTCGCACTCTCTCATTGTGGATGAGCAGTCCCTTGACCGCATGCTTACACGAATTGCTCACGAAATTGTCGAGAATAACGATGCAATTGAAAACGTTGCTTTGGTGGGCATTGTTCGCCGTGGAGAGGTTTTGGCTTCTCGTCTTGCGGAAAAGATTTTGAGTTTTACCGGATTTAAGCCAAAAGTTGGCTCACTTGATATCAGTTTTTATCGCGATGATTTTAGAAGAAATACCGCACCGGTTCTCCATGCAACTAATATCGATTTTGATATTACAGGTACAAGCGTTGTGCTGGTAGACGATGTTCTTCAGACAGGAAGAACTATCAGAGCAGCACTTGATGCGCTCATCGACTATGGTCGTCCTGAGCGCGTTCAATTGGCCGTAGTAGTTGACCGTGGTCATCGTGAGCTTCCTATTAGACCTGACTATGTGGGAAAGAATGTTCCTTCATCAAAGAGCCAGGTAGTCAGCTTAAATATTAAAGAAATTGATGGTCAGGACTGCGTCTTGCTGTACGAAGCTGACTATTCTGACCCCTTTATTGAGGGAGGAAACTAATGCTTTCGGTTAAACATTTGATTGATACAAACAGTCTGACGCGTGACGATATCCAGCAAATTCTTGATACAGCTCAGTCGTTTGAGGCTGTAAACAACAGAGACATTAAAAAGGTGCCGGCACTTCGTGGCCGCACTATCGTCAACCTGTTCTTAGAGCCTTCTACCAGGACTCGCTCTTCATTTGAGCTTGCCGAGAAACGTCTCTCTGCCGACGCTTTAAACATGGGAGGATCTACCTCATCTGTGGTTAAGGGTGAGTCTTTGGCAGATACCATTCAGACTATCGACGCTATGAACGTTGATATGTTTATCTGCCGTGCAAGACTTGCAGGTACACCGCAGAAGATTACTGAGCACACTGATGCCGTTGTCATCAACGCTGGTGACGGCAAGCATCAGCACCCCACTCAGGCCATGCTTGACCTCTATACCATTCGCAAGAACTTTGGGCATCTTGATGGCCTTAAAGTTGCCATTGTTGGCGACCTTTCTCACAGTCGCGTTGTTGGTTCTTTGGTGCCAGCACTCAAGACTATGGGTGCAGAGGTTGTTCTCGTTGGACCTCCAACATTCCACGTAGACGATCCAAGCTGGTTTGGCTGCTATCAGACCTCACATTTTGATGAGGTCATTGGTGATGTTGACGTCGTGTACATGCTCCGCGTGCAGCTGGAGCGTATGGAAGGAGCTCCTATTCCTTCTCGCCGTGAGTACAACAGGCTTTGGGGCCTTGATGAGCGCCGCAGCAAGCTGATGAAGCCTGAGGCAATTATCTGCCACCCAGGTCCTATGAACCGTGGTATGGAAATTAACAGCGAGGTGGCCGATTGCGCTCGCTCTCGTATTCTTGACCAGGTCAATGCAGGCGTTTTGACGCGCATGGCCGCAATGTATCTGCTTCTGGGAGGAGACTCTGATGGCATTTCTGCTTAAGGGTGCGCGTGTTGTAGACCCGCAGCTTAATCTCGACGCGGTACTGGACGTTCGTATTGACGGAGAAACTATTTCCGAAGTAGCAGCTACGGTTAAGCCTCAAGAGGGTGATACTGTCATTGACGCAAAAGGCAAGGTGCTTACCCCTGGCCTTGTTGATATGCACGTTCACTTTAGAGATCCTGGCTTTGAGTACAAAGAGACCATTGAGACGGGCTCTAGAGCTGCGGTTCATGGTGGCTTTACTGATGTTGCTACTATGCCAAACACCAATCCTGTCACCGATAACGGTCCTGCTGTTCGCTTTCAAATTGATCGTGGCAATGAGGTTGGTCTCATTCACGTCCGTCCTATGGGTGCTCTAACCAAGGGCTCTAAGGGACAAGAGCTTGCTGAGATTGGCAACATGGTTGATGAGGGAGCATCCGCGTTCTCTGACGACGGCCACGGCGTTCAAAGCGCTGGTATGATGCGCACCGTTATGGAGTATGTCTCCCAGTTTGACCGCGTTGTTGCTGCTCACTGTGAGATTGAGTCCATCAGTGCTGGTGGTGTTGTTAACGAAGGTCGCGCAAGCACGCGCCTTGGTATGTTTGGCTGGCCAGCACTTGGTGAGGAGCTGGAAATTTCCAGAGATATTGATCTGTGCCGCCTTACCGGTTGCCCTCTACACATTTGCCACATTTCAACGGGCAGGGGAGCAGAGCTGGTACGTGCAGCTAAGAAGGAAGGCTTGCCTGTTACCGCAGAGGTTTGTCCTCACCATCTCTTCTTGTCTGAAGATGACATCACTGATACGTATAACACCAACCTTAAGATGAATCCACCGCTCAGAACTGCTGAGGATGCGCTTGCTCTTCAGGCAGCGGTTGCAGACGGGACAGTTGATTGTATTGTTACTGACCATGCGCCTCATGCAGCTCACGAGAAGGACTGTGAGTGGGAAATCTCTTACTTTGGCTGCATTGGCCTTGAGACCTCGCTGCCTTTGATGGTCACTAATATGGTGCGTACCAATAAGCTTTCTTACACTGGTCTTGTTCGCGCAATGGCCGTTAATCCTCGTCGTATTCTGCGTCTTGAGCCTGTTAAGATTGCTGCAGGTTACAAGGCTGACCTGACCCTTTTTGACCCAGAAAAGAAGGTTCAGATTACGACAGAGTATTTTGAGAGCAAGTCCAAGAACTCCGCCTTCATTGGCGCTGAGCTCTATGGTGTTGCAACAGATGTGTTTGTTGATGGTAAGCGAGTTCTTGCCAATGAAGTAGTTGTTCCTGGAGGGGAAAAGTAATGCCACTACGTGGAAATGTACAGGTATTTGACTTTACGGTTTTGAGTAATACCCAGGTTGCCCAGAATCTGTATAGAGCCCAGCTCAAGGTACCAGGTCTTTGTAAGTCTCTAGCGCCTGGTCAGTTTGTAAACGTTAATGTTCCAGGCGATAAGCGCCACATTCTTCGCATCCCACTGTCCTTCTCGCTAGCTGATAAAGCAACCGATACGCTCGAGCTTATCTACGCAACGGTAGGCGAGGGTACACGCAGGCTTTCTCAGATGAAGCCTGGTGACGCTAGTGACATGACTGCTCCTTGCGGCCGCCCCTGGCGCCTTAACGCCTCTAGCAAGAGAAGCGTCCTGGTAGCAGGAGGTGTGGGTATCACACCAATTATCGCTGCAGCGCGCAAGCTTACAGAGCTGGGTGTTGAGTTTGACGCGGTCATTGGCGCACAAACTGCCGAGAAACTCTTTGGAGAAGAAGATCTTCTCGCCTTGGGCGCACAGAACGTGTACGTCACAACGGATGACGGTTCTAAGGGTACTAAGGGCTTTGTAACAGCAGCTTTGGAGGAACCTCTAAGTCAAGGTGTTTGGGACGCTGTGTATACCTGCGGTCCAGAGCCTATGATGAGAAGCGTGGCCAAGCTTGCAATTGCCAACAACGTTGCTTGCCAGGTTTCTATGGAGCGTATGATGAGCTGCGCCTTTGGCGCATGCAACACCTGCAATGTCCCACTTGCTAAGGGCGGCTATGCGTCTGCTTGCATGGTTGGACCTGTTTTTGAGGCAAAGGAGATCGCATGGTAGATCAGGTAAAAATGGCCGTTAATCTGGGCGGTATCCAGATGAAAAACCCTATCAACACTGCTGCGGGTACCTTTGGCTACGGTTGGCAGTTTGAGGGTTTCTACGACGTTTCTCTGCTTGGCGCCATCACTATGAAGGGTGTTGCTCGCGTTCCTTGGGAAGGAAACCCAGCTCCTCGTATGTGCGAGCTCAACGGCGGCATGATGAACAGCGTTGGCCTTGCCAATCCTGGAGTGGACGATTTTATCGCCCACACTGATGACTACATGAAAGATCTTGAGGGTCGTGGCACACGCGTTATCATGCAGATGGCAGCACACTCCGTGCAGGAGATGATTGACGTTGTCGAGCGCCTTGAAGAGCTTAATCCACACATCTCAGCTATTGAGCTTAACGTGAGTTGTCCAAATCTTGAGAAGGGCGGTAAGCCCCTCGGTGGTACTCCAGACCAGGCTACAGAGATTATGAAGGCAGTTCGTCCTCTGACAAAGCTGCCCATTCTGGTTAAGATGGCCCCCGTCAACGTTGCCGAGATTGGTAAGGCTTTTGAGGCTGAAGGCGCTGATGGTCTAACGCTCATCAACTCTATTCCAGGCATGTCAATTAACGTCCACACAAGAAAGAGCAGGCTCTCTAAGCCAACTGGCGGCCTCAGTGGTCCTCTCTGCCATAATGCTGCTGTTCGCATGGTTTGGGAGTGCGCAAGTGCGGTTTCTATTCCTATTTGCGGCGTTGGTGGCGTAGAAACGGGCGAGGATGCTGCAGAGTTTATCCTTGCGGGAGCTACGGCTGTCTCGGTGGGTTCTGCAAACCTTTATGACCCAATGTGTGCTCCACGTATTCTGAACGAGCTTACTGACTGGGCAAAGTCTCAGGGAGTATCTGACATCCACGAGCTGATTGGAGCTGTTGAATGCTAACAGACGAGCAGGCACGCGACGCCGTTATTGTTGCGCTTGATTGCACAAGAGAAAGAGCTCTGGAGCTCACCGATCTTCTCGCCGGCCATGCACGCTGGGTTAAGGTTGGCATGACGCTTTTTTATCGCTACGGACCCTCGATGGTAGATGAGATGCACGCTCGCGGTTTCAAGGTGTTTCTTGACCTTAAGGTGCACGACATTCCATTCCAGGTCAAAGGCGCTGTCCACTCTGCATCGCTTTCTGGTGCAGACATCTTATCTATCCATGGCCTGGGAACCGCTCAGATGATCTCTGCTGGTCGCGAGGGTGCAGAAGAGGCTGCAGCAGAGCGTGGCGTTGATGAGTCTGGCCGCACCAAACTGGTGGCTATCTCTGTGCTTACCAGCATGGATGAGGATGCGCTTCACTCCATTGGCGTAGACGGATCTATTAAGGATGAAGTTGCTCGTTTGGCGTCTCTTTCTTATTACGCTGGTGCCGATGGAATTGTCTGCTCGCCTCAGGAAGCACAGGAGATGAGAGAGCTTTTGGGACCAAATGCGCTCATCGTGACCCCCGGAGTACGTCCAGAAGGTGCCGAGAAGGGCGATCAAGTCAGAATCTCCACACCTTCTGCAGCAATTAAGGCCGGAGCAAGCAAATTGGTAGTTGGTAGGCCAATTACCTGCGCAAACGATCCAGTTGAAGCATTTGAAGCCATCATTTCTGAGCTTAAAAATTAGCAAAAGTTTTTGGAATTATGGTGAACAGGTGGTTTTTGATGCGTAAATATTAAAAAACCCCTTGTAAATAACGTGTTATGTGGCAAACTATTTTGCTGAAGTGCAAAAGGCACATTAAATTGAGTTTCGTATATGACGTACGAAAACGATGTTTGGAGGAACAATGGCTCTACCTACACTTACCGATGAGCAGCGCAAGGCAGCACTTGAGAAGGCAGCTCAGGCTCGTCACGCTCGCGCAGAGCTTCGCGAGAAGGTTAAGACTGGTAAGGTCTCCCTTAAAGAGGTCCTTGATTCTACCGATCCTATTGCTGAGCGTATGAAGGTTTCCGCTCTTATCGAGTCCCTTCCTGGCTATGGCAAGGCAAAGGCAGCAAAGATTATGGACGAGCTCGGAATTTCCGCAACTCGCCGCGTTAAGGGCCTTGGCGCTCGTCAGCGTGAGCAGCTCCTCGAGGCACTGACCAAGTAGTGGCTCGTTCAGCCAAACTTTTTGTAGTATCTGGACCGTCAGGTGTAGGAAAAGGAACGCTTGTCTCTCTGTTGAGGGACAAGCGCCCAAACCTAGGCCTGACGGTTTCGGCTACTACACGCTCTCCACGACCAGGAGAAGTCGATGGAGTTGCGTATCATTTTCTCTCCGATGAAGAATTTAAAAAGCGCGTTGATGCTGGTGAATTCCTTGAGTGGGCTCATGTTCATGGTCATTGCTATGGCACGCTCAAATCCGAGGTTGATCGCCTGATTTCTGCAGGTCAGTCTGTTGTTCTAGAGATTGACGTTCAGGGTGGACTTATGGTCCACAAACAATACCCCAACGCCATTCTCGTCTTTATTAAACCACCTTCATTTGAAGAGCTTGAACAGCGTCTTAGAGGTCGCGGTACAGAAGACGAGAAGACCATTTTTACGAGACTTTCTAATGCGTCACGTGAAATGGAGTATGCAAACGACTATACTGTTTGCATTGTGAACGACAACCTTGAGACTGCTCTCAGCAAGCTCGAGGAAGTTTTTGATGACTATGAATCAGACGGAGGTCAGCTTTAATGTCTGTTATTAAGCCTGAGATTGACAGCCTGCTTCAGAGGACTGAGCAGAATCCATTCTTGCTTTGCTCTCTTGCTTCTAAGCGTGCTTGCGATATTAACAATATGCTTCACGGTCAGCACCTGCGTGTAACCGCTGTTCAGGATTTTGATGACATTACTACTGTTGCAAGTGGTAAAGATTCTGTTTCTATTGCTATGAAAGAGATTAACGACGGTACCCTTGGCTTTGTTAAAGATTCTTTTGACGAGGCAATTAAGGGCGAGAACACCATCGTTTACTAAGAGTTATGACTGAAAGAGTATGTCTGGTTCACTACCACGAAATTGGTTTAAAGGGTAAGAACCGATCAACTTTTGAAAATCAGTTGGTAACAAATTTGCGACGAGCCCTCCGACACTTTCCAGTGGCGGGGGTTTCTCGCATTTCTGGCTACCTTCTTGTAGAAACCACTGATAAACAAGCAACTGAAGAGCTGCAACATGCCGTGGCCCAGGTTCCCGGTGTTGCTCGCGCTTCTTTGGCGTATCGCTGTGGCTTAGATGAGCAGGAGTTTTGTAACGCTGCCGTGAAGGCGCTGGGGGAGTCCGGTGACTTTACTACGTTCAAAGTGCATGCTCGTCGTTCCTCAACGGTCTATCCAAAGCATTCCATTGAGATTAACCAGCTTGTAGGCGCAGTCCTTTGCGAGAATTTCCCTGATAAAAAAGTTCAGATGCATAATCCGGATATGACGGTCTATGTACACGTTGTTCAGGGCAACGCATACGTTTACGCTGCATCTATTCATGGCGTTGGTGGTCTTCCTGTTGGTACTGCGGGCAAAGTAGTATCGCTTCTTTCAAGCGGTATTGATTCTCCTGTTGCAACATGGATGGTTGGTCGTAGGGGCGCTACAGTAATTCCAGTTCACTTCTCTGGACGCCCTATGACTTCCGATACTAGCGAATATCTGTGTCAGGATATTATTGAGGCGCTTGAACCTGCTGGTCTTATTGGCAGAATGTATGTTGTGCCCTTTGGCGAGCACCAGCGTGAGATTTCCCTTGCTGTTCCACAGGCTCTTCGTGTCATTATGTATCGTCGCGTGATGTACATCATTGCACAGAAGATTGCAGAGCTTGAGGGCGCTAAAGCCTTGGTAACTGGTGAGTCACTTGGTCAAGTTGCTTCTCAGACGCTTGATAACATTGCTGCTGTCAACGAGGCAGTCACCATACCTGTTTTGAGGCCTCTGATTGGCTCTGATAAGCAAGAAATCATCCGTCGCGCCCAAGATATCAACACGTTTGATATCTCAACGCAGACGGCTCCTGATTGCTGCACATTGTTTATGCCTCGCCGTCCTGAGACTCATGCAAGAATGCGAGAAGTTCTTGAAGCATGGAATTCCTTTGATCATGAAGCAATGATTGATGACCTTATGCAGCATATTGAGTATATTGACTTTAGTCAGTGTCCTTCATATAAGCCACCTAAAAAGCTTGCTGCTCGTCATAAAGAACTTGCTCCTGCAGAGTTTATTGCTGACTAGGATATTTTCACTGCTCAAAACTTTTGATCGCTTTGCTCAGATGCATTTTTAGAATCCGCCCCGTAAAAGGGCGGATTTTTTATGCGAGTGGTTTGATAGTCTTATTTAGAGCAATTCTGTTCTTGTTAGTTTGTGCAATATATCTGGTAACTGTTGATAACTGTGTCAGATTACCAGCAGTTTTAGGACAAAGCTATTAGATGAATCTTTAAAAGTACCGCTTCTCATTAACCTAATAGTTGAATATAAATCTGAGGTGATTGTATGGCTCAGATTTCAAATAACCGCACTCAAATAATT
>CALHDX010000063.1:0-24159 GCA_938023105.1 uncultured Atopobium sp. | reverse complement strand
GAGCATGCTGAGGAAGACGAGGGCGAGGTCGACGGCTTTCGAGCGGAGATTGTTTTCGTGTAGCAGGAAGGCTCCGAAAAGGAAGCTGACTAATACGCTGCTTCGGCGTGTCATCGAAACGACGGCTATGAGAGCACCCGGAATGGAGAGTGCGTAGAAATAGAAAAGGTCGGCTGCGGTGAGAAACAAACTGATGCCTACAATGCTCCAGCGCCAGGTGAATGTTGTGGTGCGGTGTCGCGACGGCCACCAGAGGGAAAAGTAGATGAATAACATTAGTGCAAGTTGGTAATAATTGAACCAGGATTGCATAAATAGCGCATTTAACCCCTGTCCTCCTCGATCTGTTGGCGCCAGCAGGAACTTATCGTACAAACCACTGCAAGCACCGAGCACAGCGGCAAGAATAAGCAGCAGGATGTAGCGGTTGTGCAAAAAGTGGATCCCTTCTTTGCGGCCGCTGCGGCTGAGGAGAAAGAAGGAGCAGATGGCACCGAGCACACCTGCCCACTGCCAAGCGTTGAATTGCTCGTGGTAGATGAGCAAGGCGCCCATGAGCGTCATTACCGGCCGTGTGGCGTTGATAGGACCGACGAGAGTGAGCGGCAAATGCTTGATGGCAAAATAACCGCATACCCACGAAGACAGCACGATCACGGCTTTTCCCATCACAAAAAGATGGTGTGTCAAAGGGGCAGGCGGAATATACCAGCGGCTATCGGGCGATATCCATGAAAGTTGGCTTCCACTGAGCAAAGGGAGAAAAAGAAGGCTGCTCAATGCGGTATTGATGAGCAAAACAGGAATGACAGCATTATCGCGTAAGGACTGTTTTTTGAAAACATCGTAGAAGCCGAGCAGAATGGCTGAGGCAACAGCGAGAAAAAACCACGTCATTGATGAAAGTGGGTTAAGTGAAAATTAATACTGGACATCTACGAGAAAAAGTGCGTTTCCCGGGACGCTTTCGCCTGCAGAACAGCGGTTTCTCGCAGCTATTACTGCTCGAAATTCCTCGAGAGATAGGCGTCCTCTTCCCACTTCAAGCAAGGTGCCCACGACCGCTCGCACCATATTTCGTAAAAAGCGATTGGCTGTGATCTCAAAGCGCCAGTGATCGCCTTCTACTTGTGTCCAGCGTGCGTGCGTCACTTGGCAGAGGTTGGTCTTTTGGTCGTTGTTTACCTTTGAGAAACTAGTGAAATCGTCGGTTTCAATCAAAATTTCCGCTGCACGGTTCATCAGTTCGTAGTCGGGAGCGAAGGTCAGGCGAGCTGCGTAGTGACGTAGATAAGGATTTTTGTGGCCGTAAACAAAGTAGTGGTAGGTTCGGCGCTTTGCGTCGAATCGGGCATGAAGGCGCTCATCTACTTGCTGCACGCGTTGCACGGCGATATCTTGGGGTAAAATACGGTTTAGGCGAAAGGCCATTTGCTCCGGGTCGATAGGTGCGTCAGTGTCGAAATGAGCCACCATCATTGAGGCGTGAACGCCGGTGTCGGTGCGGCCGGCTCCTACGCACTCCGTGGGGACGGGGAGTAGTTTGGTGAGGGCATCGTTGAGGCGCGCTTGAATGCTATCGGCATTGGGTTGTACTTGCCAGCCGTGATAGTTTGTGCCGTCGTAAGAGAGGGTTATGAAGTAGCGCATGAGGCGAAAAGTCTGGAGGAAGCAATGCGACAAAAAACAAAGCCGTGCCCCAAGTGGAGGCACGGCTTGTTGTGTGTGGTTGGGAACCGTTTGGATTAAGCTTCTTCGGCAACAACCTCGAAAGCAACCTCAGCGGTTACATCCTTGTGAAGTTTCACGGCAGCTTTGTAAGCGCCAACTTCCTTGACATCCTTGAGGAGCTTGTCGCGATATGTGTCTCCGAACTGGAAATACATTTTCAATACAGAAAGCATTGTCGGCTCCTTTCTTAAGCCTCGTCGAGTGCGCCAATGTGAGCACGGTACATGGTTGCATAGAGCGGGCATGTCTCCATAAGCTGATTATGCGTACCCTCAGCTTCAATAGAGCCATCGTTTACAACAACAATTTTGTCGGCATTTTGTACAGTAGAAAGGCGGTGCGCGATAACCACCAACGTTTTACCAGCCACCAGCTTTGCAACTGCAGATTCAACCTCTGCTTCTGATTCTGGATCTGCGTAGGCTGTTGCTTCATCGAGCATGATAATAGGCACATTTTTGAGCATAGCTCGAGCAATTGCCACGCGCTGACGCTCGCCACCAGAAAGGTGACCTCCCGAGCCTCCTACAACCGTTTGATAACCATGAGGAAGCGATTGGATAAAGTTATGGCAGCCAGAAGCTTTTGCGCAAGCAATGACCTCTTCATCAGTAGCATCTTTTTTACCCATCCTGATATTTTCCATAATGGTCTCATCAAAAAGGTAACTATCTTGATCAACGTAAGCTACAAGGTCTGCGAGTTGAGATGGAGCGCAGGAGCGAATATCTTGTCCTCCAATAGAAACAGACCCTTCATTTGGATCCCAGAAACCTGCGATAAGCCGTGCAACAGTAGACTTACCTGATCCACTTGGACCAACAAGTGCCGTAACTTGTCCTGGCTCAATATCTAAAGTAATCCCATGGATTACTTCATTGCTTCCGTACGAGAAACGAACATCACTCAGTTTAATTTCAGTGCCCTCAAGCGTACAAGGGACCTCGGCTCTCACCTGATCTGGGTAGTTCAATACCTCAGAGATTTCTTTGACAACAGAACCTACCTGCGCAAGAGAATCCATAAAGCTCATTGCTTCAAAGAGCGGCTGAAAAATACCTAAAGAAAGCACGGCACACATAACAAAAGTAGAAGGAGAAAGAGTTCCCTGAAGCACAAACAAGCATCCAAGGGGCAATACCGTTACTAACGTTGCAGGACCAATTGACAACATGGCATCCTGCCAGATTTGACAATGCTTCATCCAATCAATAAAAGCATGGGCAGAGGCATAAACAGCTTTTGAGAACTTCTCGTAAGAGCTTGCGGACTGTCCAAAAGCCTTAATTACCTCAATTCCTGACACATACTCAACTGAGGCATTATTCATCTCTTTACCAGTTACGATAGTATTCTGATACCAATACTCATAGTCCTTCATCATGCCTGATAAACAAGCAAGTCCCACGATTATGGTCAGTAATGCGGCAAGGGCAAGGCGCCAATCCAAGACAAGCAGATAAACAAAGACCGCAAAAGCTGCAGTAAGGTTTGAAGTTAATTCAGGAACTGCATGGGCAAGTGTGGTTTCAATACTATCGATTTTCTCGACTAACAAGCGTTTAAGAGAGCCCGAAGGAGTATCAAGCACATATCCCATGGGGATAGTTGTCAGCTTCTTTGCCACTCGGGTGCGCATGTTTGCAATTGTCGCAAACGTTGCCTTATGAGAAACGATAGTTGAAAGATGGTGAAAAACTATTTTTACTAAATAGCTAAGACCCGCTATAAGTCCCCAATGCAGGTAAAACGACCATTCTTGAATTCCATTAAAGATACCAACCACCATGTTGCCTGCGGCAACGTAGGGAACCATTCCTCCCAAAACGCCAATAATGGCAAGAATGACAGAGAGCGCGTACATACCTTTTCTGTCCGACCACTCGAGCAATACTGCAACAGGATTTATTTCAGATTGCTGAGGGGTACTTTCTGTATTTTGCTTTTCCACACTAGTTTGACCGCACTTTTTTTGATGTTTTGTTGCTCCCATGCTGCCTCCTGTCACAAACTCATTACGTGTATCTGTAAATCAGGCTGGCTCTGACAGAAAACTTAACTGTCAAAAGTTAGTCATAGATAACTATTATTAGTTTCAAACTGCTCAACTGCTAAAACAAGATTATTTTCTAAATAATCGGTAAATGGTAAGCGCGAGGCCTGTAATTAAGACGTGTAAACAATTCCATTAAAATCCTTATGAAAGCTTAATCTAACCTCAATAATTGGTTAATCTTTATAAGAGACCATGTATCACGAAGACGAGAGGCGTCTTTAACATCTCGAAAGGAAGCTGATCATGGAAAAGCTAGAAAAAGTTGAAGTAATTCGTGAGAAGTGCGGCGTGAGTTACGAGGACGCAAAGGCAGCACTTGACGCTTGTGATGATAATGTTCTTGATGCAATTATTTGGCTCGAGAAGCAGGGCAAGTCCACTAAGCAGACTGCAAACTATACTACTGAGTCAGCTGCACAGTCAGACGTTTCTCCAGAAATGGAAGCAGCTCAAATTGCCTACCAGGAATCAAGCAAGAAGTCTGATTTCTCAGAGAACATGTCTTCTCTTTGGGAAAAGTGCAAAGAGCTGTTCCATAAAAGCGTTGAAACAAAATTTATTGTCACTCGTCGTGGCGAGCAGTTCATGGCCATGCCAGTAATTATTCCAATTGTTGGTCTATTCCTCTGGGGTGCTACATTCTGGCTGCTCATCATTGGCTTGTTCTTTGAGATGCGTTATCACATTCAGGGAGCTTATCCTATTGTTGTTGATGTAAATGAGGCAATGGATAAGGCTGCAGATGCAGCGGGTTCCATCAAAAAAGATGTTATCGACAAAAAATAAAATGAAATTGGTTCCAAACCTAAAATAGAAAACTTCGATATTTAGGCGAGAAAATGATTAAGGTTCTTATCGTTGAAGATGAAGAAAAAATTGCACGCTTTATAGAACTCGAACTTAAACATGAGGGATATGAGGTAGACAAAGCTCTTGACGGAAGAACCGGAGCTGAAAAAGCACTGTCAAATGACTACGACCTTATCTTGCTTGATGTACTTCTCCCCCAGCTTAATGGTCTAGAAGTTCTCAGAAGGATTCGTCGCGAGAAAAACACGCCAACTATCATGCTTACTGCTCGTGATTCGGTTATGGATAAAGTAGCTGGTCTCGATGCGGGTGCAGATGACTACCTCACCAAACCTTTTGCGATAGAGGAACTTCTCGCCCGCATTCGAGTAAGCATCATGAGGCAGACAGTTTAAACTCCCCGACAATTCCTCAAACAGCTGCTACCAGCACCTTTACAATTAAGGGTGTCGCACTTGATGTTGATCGTAGAGAAGTCTGTGTCAATAATAATTCGATTGAACTCACCACTAAGGAATTTGAAGTCCTCCGTATGCTTATGGGGCACGCTGGCGTTGTCATGAGCCGTGAGCGTATTGCTTCTGAAGCCCTAGGATATGAGTTTGCCGGAGAAACTAATAACGTAGACGTCCACATAGCTCATCTACGTGCAAAAATTGACGACCGCTATAACATCAAGCTAATTACTACTGTTCGTGGAGTCGGATATGTCATCAGAGAAGCATAATCGTTCCACTATACAAGAGCATAAAAAACCTTTCTTTACTCCCTCTGATTCGTCGACAGCTGGAGTAATTACCTGGGGATTTTGGTGGCGTAAGCTGATGAATTACGTCGGCTTTGATCTCTTTTTACTGGTAAATATTGCTCTGATTTTTATTTATATGTATAACCAGCATGTTCCGCAAGGTACTTTTTACCTAGGTTTTTTCCCTACTGAGTCTCACTCTATTTCTCTTACTGGATTCACTTTCTTACACGGACTCTCAAGCCTAAAATACATTGTTCATGGCCCTACTTTTGGCGCAAAAATATTTGATTTAGGCGTAGAGTTAGCACGCTTCTGGCCCATGTATATTGCAATTCTTATCTGGGAAATCATTGATCTGTTGTCATTCTTCGGTGATATGCGTCGTGTCAGAAGAGCTCTTCAACCCCTCAATACACTTGCACTTAAAGCCGACCAACTGGTAAATATTGATGTTCTTTCTACCGAAGCTACAACAAATAACGTCCTGGTCAAAAATGAGAAAATCAGGAGTCTTGAACAGGCAATTGAAGAAGCCAATATCAATGCGCCAAAGATTCAAACGGGTGACCAAGACCTGGCAAGTATTGAGATTGCCTTGAATAAACTACTTCAACGCATGCAAGAAGCAAAATTACAACAGATGCGCTTTGTTAATGATGCCAGCCACGAACTTCGTACGCCTATAGCTGTTATCCGAGGTTATACTGACATGCTGGATCGCTGGGGTAAGACGGACGAAGCGGTACTAGATGAGTCTATCGCTGCACTCAAATCCGAGAGCGAACACATGCATGACCTTGTTGAGCAGCTCCTCTTCTTAGCACGCGGAGACGCAGGAAGAAATACCCTCACAAAGACTAAGCTCAATCTTGCACGGATAACTTCTGAGGTCTGTGAAGAGTCGGAAATGATTGATCCTACTCACCACTATGCGCTGAAATTTGATCAAAGCGCACTGACGGATACTCGCTATCAAGTACTTGCAGATACCGCCATGATTAAGCAGTCTATCCGTATCATCGTGCAAAATGCTGCTCGATATTCTGCTGCTCAGACCACCATTTCTTTTAATGTCGCGTATGACGAGAAAACCGTTCAAGTTTCAATCGAAGATGAAGGTATGGGCATGTCCGAGACAGCAGCCGCTCATATTTTTGAGAGATTCTGGAGAGCTGACAACGCTCGTATTGAAAGCAACGAAGGTTCTGGACTTGGCTTATCCATTGCTAAATGGATTGTCGATAACCATGACGGCTCTATTGAGGTGCTCTCTCGTGAGGGTGTAGGAACACGCTTTACCATCGTTTTACCTCGAGAGATGTCATAGTGAACCCAAAGGCACATCTAAAAGTAAAAGGTCCTTCTCGCCAGTCGAGAAGGACCTTTTGTTGTAACTGAAGTATGAAAGAAGCTAACTTCTAAACGTCGAGCTTACTCTGGTGCAGTTCAACAAACCTCTGCAGCTTTTGAATAGTCTGTGGCGTGAGCATGTCCTTTTTAACCTGCCAAGACCAATTGCCTTCAGCCTTACCAGGAATGTTCATACGAGCATCGTCAGAAAGGCCTAAGACGTCCTGTAGCGGCAAAATAACCACTGCATTAGAAGTGCTAACTACTTGCTCCATAAGGTGGTCAAAAATCTGGTGAGATTCATCAGTTGCCTGGCCACCTGTAAAACGAGCTTCTACAAAACCCATAAGCGTTTGCGTATCATGGGTACCGCTGTACACAATAGACTCCTGAGCTGGTGTAAAGGAATATCTACAGTCTCCATCAGCAAACTGAATGACGCTCATGCCTGGAAATCCCGTCTGAGAAAGCAGCGCTCGGACCGCAGGAGTTATCGCTCCTAAATCCTCTGCAATAAAAGGAAGCGGACCAAGCTGTTTGAAAGCAACGTCAAACAGCTCATTGCCAGGACCAAACTTGAATGAACCCTCAGCAGCAGTCTTTCCTTGCTCAATAGCATAGTAAGACGTAAAGCCAATAAAATGGTCCAGCCTGGTATAGTCATACAGATAGAAAGACCTGCGGAAACGTTCGATCCACCAGCGATATCCTTCGTCTTTATGAGCCTGCCAGTTATACGTTGGATTACCCCACAGCTGACCATCTTGAGAAAACGCGTCAGCAGGAGCTCCAGCCTGAAGCTCTGTATGACCTGTATCATCTAAAGCAAAAAGTTCTGGATGTGCCCAAACATCAGCGGAATCCTCTGAAACAAACATAGGCATATCGCCAATAATCTGAATACCTTTAGCACGAGCCTCCGCTAATGTCTGACTCCAAATTACGTCAAAAGCAAATTGCTGCTTTCGATGAAGTTCAATTGTCTGAGCAAGTTCAGGACGCTCAAGAAGCTCTTGCGACCAGCTGCGATACTGCTTAGGCCAATCCTGCCATACTTCCTCTCCCAGCAGGTCTATAATGGCACAGAACGTTGCATACGAATCAAGCCAATATGAGTTTCTCGCCAGAAATGCCAGATACTCAGCAACTCGCTCACTCTGAGAGTCATTGCACTCAGAAATGACTCTCTCCATTGCTGTAGGATCAAGCAGATTGATGTTTCCCGCAAAGGCAGAAATTCCCGCGTAAGGAGAACCGTATTCATCGGTTGGGCTGACAGGCAAAATCTGCCAATACTTCTGACCAGATTTGGCGAGAAAATCGATGAACTCGGAGGTTGCACGTCCAATGACGCCAGGCTTTTGACCTGATGTAATTGCAGCATCCTCATCGGTAGGCAGAGAAGTAATGTGAGCAAGCACTCCCATACCAGGCTTAAGGGACTTTTGCAGTCTGTGAGCTGGCTGCACATTTAAGACCGTACATCCAAGCTGCCACAAAAAGACCTCTGCCTTACCATCTTTAACAGGTACGGCTTGGCCACTGATAACATCAATGACCTGCATGTTTTGAGGTACAGAAACAAAGACTGTTTTTGCGTCTGATCGGCTCTTATTCACAAGAACACAAATGCCAGAAGCGGCTTTGTCCTGCTGCTCTTGCTGCTCATCTTTTTGAAGGGGCTTACGCCAAAATGCCAGAACATCATCTGAGCTTCCCTCTGGAACAAATGGCTCAAACGAACCATCTACCAGTAGTGGCAGCGTTTTTCTGAGCGCGATGGCATTGCGATAGATATGAAAGTAATCTAAGTCCGCACGAGGGCTATTTTCTGGCCATGGCATGGTTGCACGATTTGTTGGATCAACAAACCCCTCAACGCCCATCTCATCACCGTAATAGACTGATGGAACACCGGGAAGTGTCATCTGTAGTACGGCCGTCTGCCACATACGAGCCTTAGAAAGGCCGCGTTGATCAGCAGAAAGTCTATACGTTACCTGTTCATGAGCAGAAAGAGAATCGGGCTCAGGAGCTCCAGCAACTACGTTAATCAGTCGCTCTTTATCATGTGTTCCAAACACATTCAAGCAAGAATAAAACGCCTCGTGGGGATAGTTTTCCCACAGTTCCTCAAGAGCAGAAGCGGTTGTTTCAGCACCAACCTCATTCATCAAAAATGAAAGAATAGATTTACGCAGAGGATAATTCATAGGACCGTCAAGCTCAGAGCCCTCAAGATACTGTCTGAGTTTTCCATACGCACGCTTATTACTTGCGTCCTCCCAGACCTCTCCGATAATGACCGCATCGCTACGCTCTGCAAGTGCAGCAGCACGAATCTTCTGAATGAATGAGTCAGAAATCTCGTCAGCAACGTCTAAGCGCCAACCGCGAGCTCCACGACGAAGCCACGTTCTAATAACGCCATTCTCGCCACAAATAAACTCCTGATAATCAGGGTTATCAGAGACAATAGTTGGCAGTGCATCAACACCCCACCAACTCTCATATGTTCCATCCTCATGGAACGTAAACCACTTATCATAGGCAGAGCCAGCCTGCTGAACTGCTCCTGGTTCAGAGTAGTTAGAAAATTTATTAAAGTATTTTGAATCAGCGCCACAATGATTAAAAACGCCATCCAAAATAATGGAAATACCATGCTCAGCAGCTTTAACGCAGAGGCGTTCAAAATCCTCTACAGTGCCTAACACGGGATCAACTTCTAAATAATCCGCAATATCGTAGCGATGATTACTGGAAGCAGCATAGATTGGATTCAAATAAAGCGCAGTTATTCCAAGGTTTTCCAAGTAGGAAAGCTTCTCTTCGATACCAGCCAAAGAACCGCCGTAGAAATCCCACTCAGTCACGCGGCCGTTGGCATCTCGCTGATACTCAGGAGTCTTCTCCCAATCTTCAACCAGCTGGCGAGAAACCCCATTTCTTGGAACAGCCAGCGCCTGCTTGGTACGTTCGTGCCAGTTTGCATCTCGTGCAAACCTGTCGGGGAAAATCTGGTAGACAACTCCCCCTTTGTACCAGCTAGAATCTTCTACACACGCAAAGCTACCACGAGGCTCATAGCAAGTAATCTGAAATGATGGTGGCTCGCCATAGGCAAAGCTACCAACACCGGTGCATCTATTTTCTTGAGCACCATATGACCAAACTGCTCCGTCAGAAGCCTGAAGCTCAAAACGATACCAAATAAGGCCTGTAGCAGCTGGTTTAACAATTGCCTCAAAGCACTGCGCATAGTCAGGTACACCAGTCGGAAGCGCGCCAGCAAAATCACTCTTTTGCATCACAACGCGTTTCTCGCCAGACAGAGCTTGATCCTCTGGAGACGATTCAGGGCCGTACTCTTGCCAGAGACGAAGCGTTACTGATTGAACATCATCTTCCCAAGCAAATATTCTGATTGTTGCTGAAGTACCTAGTTCTACCGCGCCTTTTGGATCTCTACAAACAATGTTTGAGGTGTTGTGAAAAGCCTGCATTCTTACCAATCTCGACGACGTACATACCTGATAATCTCAGGGTGTAGTAAATGATACACGTCAAGATATTCATTTGCAGCGTTATGCCAACTAAAGTCCTCTGCCATCGCCTGTTTTACAAGATTTGCCCACGATTGTTTATCGTTTCTATAAACATCGGCGGCGTACAGAATAATATCTGCCATTTCATCTGCGTTTTGATTGGCAAAACTAAAGCCGGTTCCTTCTCCCGTAAACTGGTTGTACGGTTTGACCGAGTCTGCCAAACCGCCCGTCTCGCGAACAACAGGAAGCGTGCCATATCGCATAGAAATCATCTGAGAAAGGCCGCAAGGCTCAAACTCTGACGGCATCAAAAACATATCCGCACCTGCATACATGCGATGAGAAAGCGCAATATCAAACTCGATACGTGCAGCCATACGGTTGCCATAGTGCTCATCAAAGAAGCGCATAGCATCTTCTTGTTCAGCGTCACCAGTTCCTAGAACAGCAACCTCAATACCTGCACAAATAAGACGGTCCATCGCATAGCGAATCAGGCCCAAACCCTTCTGGTTGGTCAAGCGCGTAACCATTACCGCAAGAGGTACATCTGGATTTACCTCAAGACCCAGCTCTTCTTGCAGCTGACGCTTACACTCAGCCTTGCCTTCCATATGGCTTGCCGAGAAGTTCTGTGGAATGTAAGAATCACTTGCAGGTGACCATGCACCAAGGTCAATACCGTTTAAAATTCCGCGCAGAACACTTTGTCGGCGACGGAAGATATCATCCATTCCCTCTCCGAAGTGCTCTGTCTGAAGCTCTTGAGCATACGTTGGGCTAACAGTGAGCAGGTAATCGGAGTAGCAAAGTGCGCCCTTCATAAAATTGATAGAGCTTGCATCGCACCTTAACTGGTCAACTGCTGCTGGGATATCTGCAAGACCTAGCACGTCGCTGAGCATCTTGTCAGTAAACTGACCTTGGAACTTAACGTTGTGAATGGAGAAAACTGTCTTAACGTTCTGAACCTCAGGGACACCCTGATAGTGCTCACGTAAAAATACAGGTGCTAATGACGTTTGCCAGTCATTGCAGTGCAGAACGTCGCAGGAGAGCTCTGGGACGTGTGCAATCAGTTCACACAGAGCCTTGGAGAAGAACGCATAGCGCTCTCCATCATCAAAGTAGCCATAGAGGCCATCACGAGCAAAGTAAGACTCGTTATCTACAAAGTAAAAATCAACGCCTTCATGAACCAGATGCCAAAGCCCACAATACTCAAAGCGCCACGAAAGGGGCACTTGAAGCTCATAGACCTTCTTCATCTTTTGTTTCCACTCGGGCTTAATAGAGCTGTAGAGTGGCGAAATAACCGCCACTCGAGCTCCTACTTTTTTAAGTGCTTGTGGCAATGAGCCCGAAACATCTCCAAGGCCACCCGTCTTGGAAAAAGGCGCTACCTCTGAAGTTGCATAGACAACACGAAGTTTGCGACGTTTGGAGACTTGGGACATTGTTACGCCACCCTCTTATTGTTTTTACGCTGGATAAGAATTTCTTCGCTGGTACCACGAAGCTCAGTACCTGCAGGAATAATGTTAGAACGGTCTACAATAGCGTGCTCGACTACAGAACCTTCCTTAACAATGCAGCCCTCCATCACAATGGAATCGCGAACGATAGCACCGCGCTCAATGATGACATTTCGGCCAAGAATAGATCCAGTGACGGAACCACGGATACGGCAACCTGCAGAAATAGTTGAGTTGCTGACCTTAGAGCCAATATCAAACTTTGCAGGAGCGTTATCGTGAGCCTTTGTCTTGATGGAGCGCTCTGGGGTAAAGAGCTCATTTGCGGGCATAGGGTTCAAAAGCTCCATGTTTGCATGGTAGTAAGCATTCTTTGAGAAGATGGATGCTACGTGACCCTCAAAGTGGAAGGTACAAACCTTGACGCGGTTATAATCAGCGTGAAGCGCTTCAAAGAGATCCAGGTAATCAGTAGCGCTATACCAATCTAGCATGTCAATAAGCAGGTCGCGCTTGATAATAAAGCAGTCAAGAGAAGCCTCGTCTCCGCGCTGGACACCATTGTGCGTTTTAACCACACGATCACCGTCAAGCTCAACACCAACAACGTCTCTATCGTTATAACGAGTGGTATAGGTCATCATAGTGATGTCTGCATCAGACTCAAGATGCTGGTCAAGCAGCTCATTAAGATCAGAGTTAAAAACAAAGTTTGAAGTGGACAAAAGAACATATTCCGCGTCAGTTCGCTCAAGATAAGGCCTATTTGAAATAAGATCTCTAAGCAGGAAGCGCGCTCCCGTATGAGAAGTGCCAAAAGCAGATCCAGGCAGGATAAACAAGCCGCCGCTCTTGCGATCCAAGTTCCAATCTTTACCAGAGCCAAGGTGATCAATGAGTGAGCGATAGTTAAAGGGCATAATTACACCAACGGTGCTAATACCAGAATTAACCATGTTTGAAAGAGAAAAGTCTACTAGACGATATCTTCCCAAAAAAGGCATAGATGCGATTGGGCGTACACCATTAGCGATTTCCATACTAGTAGAAGCATAATTGCAGGTAATAAGTCCAATTACCCTTTTCATTAGTGCTCACCTCTTTCGACCACTACATCATTTCCAACAACAGCTATCTCTTTATTAAGGTCAGAACTACCGACGTGGACGTTTTTCTCAACCACAGCGTTCTCGCCAAGAATTGCACGAATTACCACCGCACCAGGCTTAACTTCTGCGCCAGGAAGAAGCACGGAATCAATAACACGAGCTCCCTCGCCAATAACGGCGTCGGTAGACAAAATTGAATGGCGAGAATAACCAAAGATTTGGCAGCCATTATTTACCAGACAATCATCTACCTCACCGAATGCGCCAATATACGCTGGTGGACGGGTAGACGCATTGGACATAATAGGAAATTTGTCCGAGAAGATGTCAAACTTAGGCTCAGAGCCCAGCAAATCCATGCTGGTCTCGTGATAACTTGCAACGGTACCTACATCACGCCAGAAGCCCTCAAAACGATAAGCAAACAGTCGCTTGCCATCATCAAGCAACGTTGGAATGATATCGCCACCAAAGTCGTGAGAAGATTCAGGGTTCTTTGCGTCCTCACGCAAGGTCTCAAGAAGCAGGTCTGTGCTAAAGATATAGATTCCCATGGACGCCAGGTTGGACTCTGGCTCTTTGGGTTTCTCGGAAAACTTGGTGATCCTATCCTCATCATCAATGGACATGATGCCGAAACGAGAGGCCTCTTCCCAAGGAACAGGCATAACAGCAATAGTGAGGTCTGCGTTGTTCTTCTTATGGCAGGCGAGCATCTCGCCGTAGTCCATACGGTAAAGCTGATCGCCAGAGAGAATTAGTACGTAATCAGGGTTATTCTGCTCAATGTAACCAATGTTCTGAGTGACAGCATCTGCGGTTCCCGCATACCATGCACCACCAGACTGGGTAGCAAAGGGAGGCAGAATAGAAATTCCACCACCGCGCTCATCAAGGTCCCAAGCACTACCTGATCCCACGTAAGAGTGAAGCAAATACGGACGATACTGTGTCAAAACACCTACCGTAGAAATTCCTGAATTTGCGCAGTTGGATAATGCAAAGTCAATAATGCGGAACTTGCCACCAAACGAGACAGCAGGTTTAGCTACTTTTGAGGTCAGAGCACCTAAGCGGCTTCCCTGTCCTCCTGCAAGTAGCATTGCAAGACATTCCCTTTTGCTCATATCCAAATCTCCTCTCTCCCCAACAGAGGTTTATATTCTCAACGCCCTACGACGATTGAACCTAAACGCAGATCCTTACACGTGCCAAATATCTTCCATGTACTCCCTGATAGTTCTATCAGCCGAGAAGAAACCAGAGTTTGCAGTATTGTGAAGTGCGCGAGCATTCCAGCTACGACGATCTGCATAGGACTGAGTAAGCTCTTCCCATGCCTTCACATAGGCGTCAAAGTCAATAAGCACCAGGTCAGGATCATTGTTGATTAGCAGATAGTCGCGAATTGACTCAAAGTTGCCAGAGAGTCGGCTCAAAGAACCATCGGTCAGCATATTTACAATGCGAGCCAGCGTTGGGTTCTGGTTAAGCAGGTTTTGTGCAAAGTAGGTGCCGGAAGCATATACCTGTTGGACCTCGTCTGCACGGAGACCAAAAATCTTAATGTTCTCTGGTCCTGCAAGCTCAGAGATCTCAATATTTGAACCATCATAGGTACCAAGGGTCAGAGCCGCATTCATCATAAGCTTCATGTTTGAGGTACCAGAAGCCTCTGCACCAGCAACTGAAATCTGCTCTGAAATATCAGATGCAGCATAGATAAGCTGTGCATTTGAAACAGCAAAGTTTGGAATAAAGACAACCTTCAGACGACCCTCAATGCGCTCGTCGTTGTTAACCACGTCTGCAACGGAGTGAATAAGTCGAATGACTTCCTTTGCAAAGGTATAGCTCTGAGCAGCCTTGCCCGAGAAAATAAAGGTTGTTGGAGCTGGCTTATAGCTTGGATCATCAAGCATGCGGTTATAGAGATACAAGATCTTAAAGACATTAAGCAGCTGACGCTTATATGCATGGAAGCGTTTTACCTGCGTATCAAAGATGGTATTGGTATCCATCTCAACACCGGTTGTCTTCTTGACGTATGCAGCAAGACGCTCTTTTTCTTCTCTCTTTGCAGCGTCCATCTTGTCCAAGAACTCAGCGTCATTCTCAAAGGCGGAAAGTTTTTTAAGTTCATCAGCATCGTCAAGCCAACCGGTACCAATTGCCTCAGAAATAAGCTTTGCATATGAGGTGTTTGCCTGTGCCAAGAAACGACGGTGGCAGATGCCATTGGTCTTGTTGTTAAAAATTTCTGGACGAAGCTTATAGAAATCCTTCAAAACACTCTGCTTCAAAATGTTTGTGTGCAGGTCAGAGACACCATTGACCGAGTGGCTGAACAGAATAGAGAGGTTAGCCATACGAACGGTGTTATCCCACAACACTGCTGTTGAAGCGAGAAGTTCGGTGTTGCCGTTAGAGTCAGCAAGCAGCTGCTCCTTATAGAGGCGATCAACCTCATCAATAAACATATACAGGCGAGGAAGCAGCTCACGGAAGGTGTTGATAGGCCATTTTTCAAGAGCCTCAGGCATAACGGTGTGGTTGGTATAAGAGATTGCGTTTCTCGCGATATCAAATGCCTCGTTAAAGTCAACGCCATGGTCATCGACAAGCAGACGCATAAGTTCTGGTCCGCACATTGCTGGGTGCGTATCGTTAGTGTGGATGCAGACGTGATCTGCAAAGTGATCCCAATCCTCACCGTACTTATCCTTATAAGCACGAAGAATAGTTTGAAGACCAGCGGAAACAAACAGGTACTCCTGCTTTAGACGAAGGATACGTCCGTGCTCACCAGAGTCATTTGGATACAGAATGGTTGAAATTGCCTCAACGTCAGAGCGGAACTTATTAGCACGTGCATAATCGCCGGCGTTAAAAGCATCAAGATCAAAGTCTTCCTCTGCTGGCTCTGCAGACCAAAGACGCAGCTTATTTACGGTCTTTGCGCCATAGCCAACAATAGGCACATCGTATGGAACAGCCCTTACTACCTGGCCACCCTCTTGCGAGAACCAGAAGTTGCCATTCTCGTCCTCATGCCTTACAACTGTGCCACCAAAGCGCACCAGTACGCTGGAATCGTCTTTTCTGACTTCCCAAGGATATCCATTTGCCAGCCAGTTATCGGTACGCTCTACCTGGCGTCCATCCTTAATCTCCTGGCGGAAGAGGCCGTAGCGGTATCTCATGCCATTGCCAAAGCCAGCCATTCCCTCGTGTGCCATGGAGTCCAGGAAGCACGCGGCAAGTCTACCCAGACCACCATTGCCAAGGCCAGGGTCTACCTCTTGAGCAGCAAGCTCCTGAAGAGAGGTGCCCATCTCTTTAAGACCCTCTGCAACAACGTCGGTGATACCAAGATTGAGCAGGTAATTCTCAAGCAGTGGTCCAAGCAAGAACTCAAGGGAGAAGTAATAGACCTGCTTGTTTGCATGAATATAGGAGGTTGACTGAATTTCTCGCGCCTTTTCTGCAATGAGGTGAGCAAGAACGTTATAGCGCTCCTGATCAGTGCACTCTCCATAGTATTTGCCAAGAATCTTGATGAACTTATCGCGATACTGCTCTTCAAAATCTTGTTTATCGGTAAAAATGTTTTGTCCGTTATTTACGGCCATGCTTCCCCCTCTTTGGAAGTTCTTTCTCAAACGCTAAAACAATGCCACCGAGCGGAGGAACAGACAGTTCTACCGAATAATCTCTTCCATTCCATGCCACTGGCTTGGTGGAAAGCTTCTTAGTATTCACAACACCCGAACCGCCAAATTCTTTTGCGTCGGAATTAAATACTTCTTTCCACACACCTGCAGAAGGCATGCCTAAACGGAAGTTCTGATGGGTTGCAACGTCAAAATTGATGAGAATAACCAGGTCCTCGGAAGGTTTTCTTCCGTGACGAACAAACGAGATGATTGATTGCTCATTATTGTCTGCGTCAATCCAATCAAATCCACGGTTGTCGTAGGCATACTGCCAAAGTCCTGGATGGTTCTTATAAAAATGATTAAGAGCCTTAATAAATGCCTGCTGATGAGCGTGAGTTGGATACTCCTCAGTCAAGTAATACTCAATGCCCTCGTAGTAGCGCCATTCAATAAACTGCGCAATCTCGTTGCCCATAAAGTTGAGCTTAGCGCCCGGATGAGTCATCTGATGAAGCGCCAAAGCCCTCATGCCAGCAAACTGTCTCCACCAATCTCCAGGCATGCGCTGAATAAGGCTGCACTTACCATGAACAACCTCATCATGGCTGAGTGGCAGCACAAAATTCTCATTGAACTGATACATGCTGGAGAAGGTCAGAAGACGGTGGTTACCTGGTCTATAAGGGAAATCAGTCTGACAATAGTGCAGCGTATCATTCATCCAGCCCATGTCCCACTTAAGGTTAAAGCCAAGTCCCCCAACCTCGGGAGGATAGGTAACCAGCGGCCATGCCGTAGACTCTTCTGCAATCATCAAAATATCGGGATGTTCTTTTTGAGCAGTCTCGTTGCAGAGACGCAAGAAAGCGCTTGCATCCAAATCTTCCTCTGTGCCCTTATGGTTAAAGCGCTTCTGAGAAGGATCATCGATACCAAAATTTAGATACAGCATGCTGCTGACACCATCGACACGAATGCCGTCAGCGTGATAGTCCTGCAGCCACATGAGCAGGTTAGAAACAAGGAAGCTTCTAACCTCACCACGAGTAAGATCAAACTTAAGGGTTCCCCAGTTAGGATGCTCTTTTTCTTCAAAGAGCTTGGTACCATCAAACTCCGCTAGACCATGAGCATCTTTACAGAAGCCTCCTGGGACCCAGTCTAAAATGACGCCAATACCAGCCTGATGGCAGCAGTCAATAAAGTGTTTGAACTGGGCAGGATTGCCATACCTTGAGGTGGGAGCAAAATAACCCGTTACCTGATAACCCCAAGATCCATCAAAAGGATGCTCCATAACAGGGAGAAGCTCAATGTGGGTGTAGCCCATATCTTTAACATAGGCTACCAGCTCTTCTGAGAGGTCATCATAGGTGTAGAAGGAATCTACGTTGGTGTCAAAATAGTCCTTGGGTTCTTCGGCCTGCTCTACATTCTCTGTATCAGCAGAATCTTCCTCTTGGGCGGTCAGGTCAGTATGCTGCTTCCAGCTCCCAAGATGAACTTCAAAGATGTTAAGCGGACTATGCAGGAACTTAAGTGTTGCACGCCTTTTCATCCATGCTTCGTCTTCCCAAACGTACACGTCTGGGTCAAACGTAATAGATGCCGTATGTGGTCTGACCTCCGCATAGGTACCATAGGGATCAGCCTTAAAAATCTTCTGTCCAGAAGCGGATACAATCAGGAATTTATACAATACTTCCGAGGTGATTCCTGGAATAAAACCTTCCCAGATTCCGCCGTGTTTTGAACGAGAAAGAACGTTGACGGTATCATCCCAATTATTAAAGTCTCCAACAACAGAGACAGAGGCTGCATTGGGGGCCCAAACCGCAAAATGATAACCTTCAACTCCATCTTCTTGAACCGCAGGGTGTGCACCTAATTTCTTGTGGCTCTGGAACCATTTTCCTTGCGCAAACAAGTATGTATCCTGGTCACTCACTGCTAACGATGCATTTAACTCTGCCATGCTCACCCCCGTGCTTATCTATGAAATCTACGAATTTTATAGATTTGTTATCCATAAGTACTCGTAGTTGATAGTTACTAAGATAAACCATTACAAGGTAAAACACGGTGACAAACAGTCAATATGACTTTCACCGATAAAAAACGACCGTACGCGTTATTTTTTGTTTTTACCGATTTTTGTTAATAATAGTGAATAAAAATTGCAACTAAAAGAAATGGCAGCTTATCCAAATAAACTGCCATTTAATACATAAACTTTTTATATAACCGTGAAGCGACTTAAGAAAGCTGGCTCCTACAAGTCCTCTTCCTAAAGTGATTCTTCAGATTACTTGCAACTACATCTTGCGTGGTACAGCCGTCTCAGCTGAAGGAGCATGTGCAGCAATTACATCAAGAGCTGCTGTCTCTTGGCCCTTCTCGCCAGAAGCAACTGCCCTACCGTATGCGTCGGTATCAAAAATTGCCTGGCGGAAGCGATCAGTTGTAAATCCATAAGGAGCGCGCCCCCACTCGTTGGTCTTCTGAGCTCGCTCAACAATGATGTCCAGGTCAGCGTCAGCTGATTCTGGAGTAATGTCCAGATCGGCCAAAGTGGTTGGGAGACCAAGCTTTCTATTAAGCGCCACCTGCTCCTCAAGTGCCTTAAGGTTGCCGTCAAAGGCATAAAGAACGCAGGTACCAAAGGAAACAACCTCACCATGAAGGTGTTTCTCGCCACGCTCGCCTAGAGCAGTAAAGGCATTGTAGAAGGCATGAGCGGTTGAGGAATTGAAGTAATACGCCCCACGCTCAGCACCAATGTTGGTGGTCATGTTAGACACAACACCAGCAGTAATGATGATGTTAAGAACAACGTTTTCAAATGCTTCAGAAACAATACCAGCGCGCTTATCTGCCAGTGCCTGCTCTGCATTGTCAAACAGAGGCTCAATGCAGGCACCTGCGGCAAGAGCTCGTCCCATAAGAGGACTGTGGAGCAGCTCAACTTCTCTGGAAGAAAGTTCAACCTCAGGACCCTTAGAGAAGGCATCGCCAATTCCTGCCCAGAAGTACTCATCAGGACTCTCTGCAATAATCTGCGTATCAATAAAGGTATGAACGGGCAGCTCAGCAGGAATGAAGTACGTATCTGCAGAACCATCCTCTTTATAGAAAACAGCAATTCTTGTTACAGGAGCGCAGTTAGAAGCAAGTGTTGGGAAGGTAAAGTATGGTTTGTCCAGAATAGTTGCAATCTCTTTACCCTCATCAATTGCGCGACCACCACCAACAAGGAAGAGCATGTCAGCCGCAATAACCTCAGGCATTGCTGCAATTCTCTTGGCATTTGCATGCGTAGAGTTGGTGCCGTAAGAAATCCAGGAGGAGATAGAAACCTCAGAACCGGCAAGTGCTGCCTCAAGCTTTGGACGTGCCTTCTCCATTGCAGTTGGTCCACCAATAACTACAGCATTTTTACCAAATCGCTTAACAATGCGCAGTACCGACTGATAAGCATCAACACCAATGGTGTATGAAGGCAGATACTCCGTAAATGTTCCGCGAGATTCCATCTTTTCCATAGCGTCCTCCAAAACCTATCTCAGAAAAGCGAGAATATAACTTTAACTGAATTAGTTATGTTTTTGCAGCATAAATCCTTGAACGAGCGTGTCTTCTGCCTCTTTATAGGCTGACGAGAAAAACTCTGTATCAAGCATTTGATACTGCGGGGAGCTCACACTGTTCTGGCGATTCTCCTCTGCAATGCGCTGTATAACCTGAAGCGTTTGCTCAACATCTGAATGCGTAAACCCGTACTGTGGATGAGCCGCGGCAACTGCAAAGAGCTCATCAGATGCTTCTGGCAGACGGTTCATATCAAGCGAGCACCCGTAAACATCAAAATCTGCTTGCTTACGAATACGCGCATCTTCTCCTGTTGGAATATGATGAGCACGCAAAAATGCCCGTGTATGAGCGTTATACACGTGGTCGCAAACAAGGTGACACCAAATGCCCACGATAAGCTCTCTGAGCTGGCGCTGATCTACTAAGCTGCGCTGTTCAACTGAACAATAACTCACATTTGGCTGGATAAAGTCAGTCTGTAGCAGATACTCGGCTGGGTTAAGACCACCCATAAAGTTTCGCTGATAGCGCTTATAACTTGGAATAGGCAAACTTCCTGGGTATGATTGATGGCTTCGACCGTACCTCACCTTGTGAGAATAGTCTGGAACCATAAAGCCAATGTGCACATCAGGAGCAACGTTTCCAAGCAGAAATGCATCAGGGTAGTGAATATCTACACCCAAGCAACCGGCTCCTTTCTCAAGGAGCCGGTCAGCATGAGCAATATGTACGTTCCAACTTGGCACTACAATTACCTGCTTATCCGCGAATTTCTCCGCCGGTAGAACGAAGAACCTTCTCCACAAGCTTTGTGTGGGTCTTCTCAACCTCTTCTGAAGTAAGCGTTCTGTCGTCTGCACGATACGTGAGCGAGAAGGCCATAGACTTCTTGCCTTCACCAACACGCAGGGCATCGCGGTACACGTCAAAGAGTCTGATGTCGCAGAGGAGCTTGCCACCTGCAGACTTCAAACGCTGAATCAGTTGCTCTGCAGTAACACTCTCGTCAACAACAAGTGCCAGGTCAATAGAGATGCCTGGGTAGGTTGGAGGCTCAACAATAGGAAGATCTTTCTGAGAAAGACGCAAGAGCGACGCAACAGAAATCTCAAAGGCAATGACTGGAACCTCAATGTCAAAGTTCTGGAGCGACAAAGGATGAATGTTTCCAACCCAACCGATTGTCTCGCTACCTGCAAGAATCTCGGCAGCGCGACCAGGCTGCAGCCAACCGTACTGCTCTGGCTCTGCAACGCGGAAGCGAACCTTAGGGATACGAAGCGCCTCAAGCAGACCCTCAACGACACCCTTAGCGTCAAAGAAATCGTAGGCTGGATACTTAGCATTCCAAGCGTCATCCGCTGGACGACCAACCAATACGCCACAGACATAGCTTGGCTCATCTGGCTGGCTCTTATCCTTATGTCCAAAGAGCACACGACCCAGCTCATACATGGCAATATTAGAGACACCGTGAGCAAGGTTGTATGCAATAGAGCGCAGAAGACCTGGAACAATGGAGCGACGCATCTCGGATTGATCAGCAACAAGTGGGCTAATAACCTTTACAGGGACACCTCTTCCCTCTTCGCTCATACCAAGCTTAGAGAGGTCATCTGGACTTGCGAACAAATATGACTTTGTCTCGTTGAGGCCAAGGGAGCGCAGCGTACGGCCAATCTTTCTAATCTGACGCTGATCTGAAGTCAAACCGCCTGCATGGTTTCTTGCAGCAGGAAGCGTAGCCTCAATATCACCTTCACCCCACAGGCGAACAATCTCTTCAATAAGGTCAACCTCACGCGTAAGATCTGGGCGGTTTGTAGGAGCAATAACGCTCAGCTCTCCATTGTCTGCTGGAGCAACCTTGCAACCAAGGCGCGTAAGGCGAGAAACCATAAACTCTTCTGGAATTTGAGCACCTGCAAGAGCGCAGACGCGCTCTGGGCGAAGCGTAATAGTTACTGCCTCTTTTACCTTTGGATATACATCAACAATACCAGGGCAAACCTCAGCACCACAGCACTCCTCAAAGAGTGCTGCTGCAATATCTGCAACAAATGCGCAACCGTTTGGATCCACAAGACGCTCGTAACGAATAGAAGCCTCGCTCATCAAATCAAGGTTTCTGCTGGTACGGCTAATGTGGCCATTATCAAAGACAGCGGATTCCAAAAGGACATCAACGGTATTCTCGGTAATTTCAGAATCCAAACCACCCATAACACCAGCAAGTGCAATAGGAGTCTTACCGTTATCTGTGATGACCGTCATATCGGACGTGAGCTCGCGGTCTTCTCCGTCGAGCGTCACAATGTGCTCACCGTCTTCTGCAGCACGAACCACAATGTGATACTTGCCATCTTCCTTAGTGAGTTTTCCAAGGTCAAAAGCATGCAGAGGTTGGCCGGTCAGGTACATAACGTAGTTAGTAACATCAACAACGTTATTGATGGAACGACCACCACAAGCCGTAACGCGGCGAGCAAGCCACTCAGGGCTTGGGCCAATCTTGACGTTACGAACCACGCGAGCGGTGTACCTTGAGCAGAGCTCAGGATCAGCAATAGTAACATCTACCTGCTCAGATGCATCTGCACCAGACTCAGATGAAACGCTTGGAAGCTCAATGTGAGTATCAGTATCATAGATTGCAGAAACCTCAACAGCCATACCTGTCATAGAAAGGCAGTCGGGGCGGTTAGGGGTAATCTCACAATCAAGGACAACATCAGACATGCCCAGGTAATCCGTAAGAGGCATGCCAATTGGAGCATCCTCGGGAAGAATCATAATGCCGCTCTGATCATCGCCAAGACCAAGCTCTCGAGAAGAGCAGTTCATGCCGCAAGACTCAACGCCACGCAGCTTGGACTTTTTAATCTTAAAGTCTCCAGGAAGCACCGCACCGATCATTGCGGTAACAATGTGGTCTCCCTGATTAAAGTTCTGAGCACCGCAAACAATCTGTAGAGGAACAGGATTTCCGTCCTTATCTACATTGTTTTTGCCCACGTCAACCAGGGTAACGTACATGTGATCAGAATCAGGATGAGGCTCTTTGCTTACAACCTGAGCAGTAACAACATGGTCAAGGTTAGCTCCGACACGCTCTACAGCCTCAACCTCAGTACCGGTGCGGACAAGCTCGCGCTCAAGGTCTTTTGGGTCCTGAGGAAGATCAACGAGCGTCTTCAGCCACTCATAAGATACACGCATGTGATTGCCTTTCTAATAAGACGCCGATGATTAGAACTGACGCAGAACTCTCTGGTCACCAGAGATGAGCATACGCAGGTCAGGAAGGTCATAACGAAGTGCAGCAACACGCTCAACACCAATGCCAAAGGCAAAGCCTGTGTACTTCTCGGAATCAATACCGCAGTACTTGAAGACATTAGGGTCAACCATGCCGCAACCAAGAATCTCAAGCCAGCCGGTATTCTTACAGAAGCGGCAGCCCTCGCCGTGGCAAACGCCACAAGAAACGTCTACCTCACAGCTTGGTTCAGTGAATGGGAAGAAATGAGGACGATAGCGCGTTGCACGGTCTTTGCCAAAAATCTCTCGAGTAAAGTGGTCAAGCGTGCCTTTGAGGTCACCAAAGGTAATGCCCTCATCAACAACAAGACCTTCCATCTGCGTAAACTGTGGCAGGTGGTTAGCATCTGCTGTGTCAGGACGAAATACCGTACCAGGGCAAATCATGTAAATAGGAGGCTCTTTTGTCTCCATGGTGTGTACCTGAACGCCAGAAGTCTGTGTACGAAGAAGCACGTCAGACTCGCCCAGTACGTGCGATTCCTTTCCTTCTGGTGCATTATCCACTACGTAGAACGTATCCTTACCAGAACGGCTTGGATGATCCTCAGGAGCATTCAGAGCTGTAAAGTTGTAGTAGGTGGTCTCAACATAAGGGCCTGTCTCAATGGTGTAGCCCATGCTGATAAAGATATCTTCCATCTCCTCACGTACCTGCTCAATGAGGTGCTGAGTACCAGGGTTCAGACGACGACCTGGAAGGGTAATATCAGTTGCCTCAGCATTAAGCTGAGCCTCAAGGGCTTCTCGCT
>CALHDX010000062.1:0-10614 GCA_938023105.1 uncultured Atopobium sp. | reverse complement strand
GTCAAGCACTCTGGACTCACTGAGGTCAAGACCGCGAGAAGCCAAGATGGAGCTTGCAATAGCCTCACGCGTACGATCAGTGGTTGGTCGCGTAGTCCCCTTGCCATCAGGGGCCTCGATTGCACGACCTTTCCATTTTCCGCCAACAATCCTCATGGGTTTCTCGCCACCAAACCTATCTTGTACTGCAGTTTACCTGCAGGTTATTACTTATAGCCAAGCTCTTCAAAGTAGATGCCAAAGCGATCTTTTGCCTCAATTCCCAGCGTAGCATAGGCGTCGCTGGTAAGATTTTGGTCTTGAGCAGTAATTGCTAGGGCATCTATATGAGCCGCCTCAATCAGATCCGCATCCGCGTAAAGATCAGAAATCTTGAGCGTGGTGCCGCCCGACTGACGGTATCCCAAGGTTTCTCCTTCGTGCCTGAGCTCAAGGTCAAGCTCTGCCAAGCGCGCACCGTCAGAGGTTTGCTCAAGGGCGGCTAAGCGCTTTCTTGCGGTAGAGCCTCGTTTGGCGTTGCTAGCAAGATACACAGTTCCTGGGAAGTCTCCTCGACCAACACGACCTCTGAGCTGGTGAAGTGTAGCCAGGCCAAAACGATCAGCATTAAAGACAATCATGACCGTAGCGTTAGGAACGTCAACGCCAACCTCAATGACGGTTGTAGAGACCAGAATCTGTGCCTTATTTGCGCGGAACTTTTCCATTACCTGATCTTTTTGTGTCTCAGGCAATCTGCCGGTCAAAAGATCACAGGTAAAGTCCTTGAAAACGGTCTTTGAAAGCTCCTCATATACGCGAGTTGCACTGTAGAGCTTACCGTTTGTACGAGCGGCCTCAGGAACATCTTCAAGCTCTTCTTCAGAATCGCTTGGATCAATCAAAGGGCAGACCAAATACGCCTGATGACCCGCTTGAACAGCTTCGGCGACAGCAGCATATGCTTGGTCAAGGTTTTCTGGCACACACAACTTGGTAGTAACGCCAGCTCCTGCCTTTGGTCTTTTGGTAATGCGAGACGTATCAACATCTCCGTACAAAGAAAGTGCCAGCGTACGCGGAATAGGCGTTGCACTCATGGCGAGAAGATCTACGCCTTGTCCTTTTTTGCGCAACGCTGTTCTTTGATCAACGCCAAAACGATGCTGCTCGTCAACAACGGCAAGGGTGAGCTGTTTAAATACTACGCGATCAGAGAGAAGCGCCGTAGTACCAAAGACAACGGACAAAGAACCGTCGGCTAGACAAAGCTCAATCTGTTGCCTCTCCTCTTCAGAGGTAGATCCGGTAATAAGAGCCCACGTAATTCCCGAAAGTGAAAGCAAGGGGCCAATCTTTTGAGCGTACTGCTGAGCAAGAACCGAGGTAGGAGCCATCACGGCAGCCTGAGTTGAAGAATCTGCGGCTGCAGCCAAGGCAACGGCAGCAACGGCTGTTTTACCAGTACCAACATCACCCAAAAGCAAGCGATTCATAATGCGTGGTGAAGCCATGTCAGAAAGAATCTCTTGAGCAGCATGGTTCTGCTCGTCAGTTAGGGCAAAAGGCAATGCCTCAATCAGAGCCTTAACTTTAGGTCCATCTATAACGTGCTCAAAAGGCCTATGACCTGCAAGCTCCAAGTTTCTTCTCGCCAAAAGAGCAAGCTGCAAACTTAAGAGCTCATCAAAGGCAAGACGGCGACGTGCCTGTTCAGCTGCATTCAAACTGGAGGGAAAATGAACCTCACGAAGCGCCGATGAGAGCGACATGAGGTGGTGTTTGGTGACAAGCTCTGAAGGCAGCCAATCACACACGCTTCCCGTGTCCGCCAAAGCCGCTGACATAATACGACGCATCCATGCAGGACTCACGCCCTCGGTAGCTGGGTGAACAGGAAGAATTGCAGCTTTTGAAGGTGTCTCTTTGGAGCGTGCTTCATCGTTTGAGTCAGACTTTGCCGTACTAAGCACCTCGTAAAACGGTGACTTCATCTGGCGGTAACCGTAGGCAAAGAGAACCTTACCGCTTAGCGCTACTTCATCGTCAACGTGGATTTGCTCAGCTATCCAAGGCTGTCTAAAGAATGAAGCTGTGAGCACGCCCGTATCATCCACAACCTCAATCTCAACAATAACCATTTTAGGACGTGGACGCTTGGTCATTACCGAAGCAACGCGGCCCGTAATGGTAGCGTCCTCACCTATCTGCGCAAAAGCAATCTGCACGCGGTGAGAAAAATCGAGGTAGCGGTGAGGAACATTGAGCAAAAGGTCTCGTACACGCAGAATGCCGAGACGCTCAAGCGCCTCGGCACGATTTGCATTGACATACCTTAACCTGGTCACACTATCAACAAGTGAGCAGGTATGTGCTACTCGCTCTGATGCGGGAGCGATGCTTACCTTGGACTCAGACATTTCCTACTCAATAGAGAAGATGACTGGATAGAGTGGCTGCTCGCCGCGCTGAGCGTCAACCTCAAGGTCTGGATAGGCATCCTCAATCTTACTGGCGAGAAGATCGAGCTGCTCGTCAGAGAAGTCTTCACCTGCAAGAATGGTGAGGTTGTCGCCCTCTTCCTCCTCTTGCATCTTAGCGATAAGGTCAAGTGTGACCTTCATGACATCAGAGCCGACAACATCAATGGAGCCGCCCTGGATACCCATGACATCGCCGTCATGAATAGGGGTACCATCAGCTGCAGCAGAATCACGGACTGCAGTGGTTACCTCACCGTAGCGAACGCCAGAGATAGCGTCAGTCATCTCTTCTACAAGCTCTTCAAATGGAACGCCATCTGCAACAACAAACATTGCAGCAAATGCCTGAAGAACAGACTTGGTTGGAATGACAGCAACCTTTACATCCTCGCATGCGCTGGCAGCAGCCTCTGCTGCCATACGAATGTTGGAGTTGTTTGGCATAACAATGACCTGGTCTGCATTGGCCTCTTCAATTGCAGCAAGAATGTCTGCAGTTGAAGGGTTCATGGTCTGACCACCAGAAACAACAACATCCACACCAAGAGACTTCAAGATTGATGCAGCACCAGAACCAGCGGTTACGGCAACAAAGCCAAGCTCCTTTTTAGGTGCTGCGGCAGCCTTCTTATCTTCAGCGATCTTCTCGGTACGCTCCTTAGCCTCAAGGTCCATGTTATGGATGAAGACCTCAAAAATCTGGCCGTACTGAAGCATGTACTCAAGAACCTTGTTTGGAGTATTTGAGTGAACGTGAATCTTGTAGTCTGGGTTTGCACCAACAAGAAGCTCGCAATCACCCATAGTTGCCAGGAAGTTCAGAGCTGCTTCCTCGTCAAAGTCTGAACTTTCTGCCTTAAAGAGGAACTCGTTGCAATAACGATACTCAGAACCCTCCCAGTCATCGTTGAGCTCAATCTCAACCTTAGCGCTAGTAGCAGCCTTAGCGTCAGAAACAGAAACGGTTGTCTGGAAATCAGTAGTCTCAGTCTTGCCGGTAACAGCATTTACAAAGCCCTCAAGGAAGGTTGCAAAACCAAACGCACCGGAGTCAACAACGCCATTCTCCTTAAGAACAGGAAGAAGCTCAGGAGTGCGAGCAACGGACTCATATGCCTCAACAACCAGGGCATCCAAGACCTCAACTGGGGTGAGCTGAGACTTCTCAAGGGAATCTGCCTTAGCAGAAACGTCTTTAAGGACGGTAAGAATAGTGCCCTCAACAGGCTTTCTAACAGCCTTAAAAGCAACCTCTTTACCGCGGCGGAATGCGTGAGCAATATCCTTTGGAGTTACTGCCTCAGGATTTTTAACGTCACACAGACCCTCGGCAATACCACGAAGAATCTGAGACGTAATAACACCAGAGTTACCACGAGCTCCCATCAAAGAACCGTGAGTGATTGCCTTTGCAATATCCTGCATGCTTGCATCCTGAGGAAGATCTTGAACCTCACGAACAACGGTGCCCAAGGTAAGGGACATGTTAGTGCCGGTGTCTCCATCTGGTACAGGGAAAACGTTGAGCTTGTTGATCTCTTCTGCTTTGTCTGCAACGGCAAGGGCTGCTACAGGGAAGCATGTACGAATGACATTTGAAATCACGTTAGACCTCAGTTCCTACTCATTTGAAGCAAAAAGCTTAGCGAGAATTACGCATGGCCTCGATATGTACAGTTACATCAACACATGAAAGCTCTGCAATTTGCTTAAGCAAAAACTTTACTGAGCTCTCAAGATTGTCGACAACAGACGCCATGTTAACGCCCTGCTCAACAACAATGTGAAGGTCAACCTGAACTCCCTTAGGAGTTGGGGTCACATCAATACCCTTACGAAGTCGGTACGTTGGAAGAAGACGAGCAACACCTGCTGCCTCATCAATCTCTGCCATGCCAACAACGCCATAACATTCCATAGCTGCATAGCCCGCCAGGTCAGCAAGGCAATCATTAGAAACTCTTAGTGTTCCGGGAACAGCGGTAGTCATTACATAACTCCTCTCGCAAGAACCAGGGTTAGTCATTGTTATTTAGTATACCGCAGAGCACATTTATTATTAAAGCGGCTTATATATACAAGTTGATAACCTTGCAATTGACAAATCTTTTTCTTGTTATTTAATCTTGGTGTAATAAATGAAAAACATTCAAAAGCTGTCTCAAAGCTATCTAATTGTGAATGTTATATTCATGCTTTGACAACACAATATATTGTGCTATATTAATTCGGCTATTTGGAAATTTTAGGCGCAGAGGGCGCCTATCCTATGGAGGTCTTACTCATGTCGAAGGTCTGTGATTTCTGCGGTAAGCACGCCGTTGCCGGTCGCTCCATCTCCCACTCTCACCGTACTGTGGCCCGCACCTTTAAGCCAAACATCCAGCGTGTTACTGTCGTTGTCGATGGCCAGCGCAAGAAGATGAATGTTTGCTCCCGTTGCCTCAAGTCCGGCAAGATTGCTCGCAACTAAGCAACTTAGCTTGTCTTACCTCAAACTTAAAAAGGTCGCTTCGGCGACCTTTTTTCTTAGCTCGATTATCTATCGGTAACCCCAACCATAGCCCGCTAGGGCTTATCGTCACATGTTGGGGCTTTGTTTCTCAACCGCAACCCCAACGCGACTCGATGAACGTTTTAGTTCCAAAGCTGCACCAAAAGACAGCCCTTCTCGCACCTTATCCAGGCATTGTCTGATTCAATGATATTTGAAATACCGTCGTCTCCCAGCAAGGTGAACTTCTGGTGATCAAGATTCCACTTCATGCCAGCCTCAGAAACCTCGCACTCCTCTGACAAAGCCACAAGAGAAATCTTTTTACCTGCATTAGTTGCGCTCAGCTGCCAAGAATCCACCTGGCCTGCAGCTAAAAAGCGCATCTCAAAGTCATTTTCAATAACTCGAACACTTGCCTTGCCCGTCTTTGCCCATGTAGCGAGAAGGCCAAGCACTACAAGCTGGTGATCAAGGTGTCCGCCAGATGTGGAGACAACCGTGAGAGAGAGCTTGCTATTTCTACGAATTGCCTCGTACTCGGCGGACTTTAGAGCAAGAGCCAGGTCGGTATCGTACTTGTCCGCATTAAACTTCATGCAAGGTACCTGCTGCTCTTTGAGCCAAGCCAGAGTTTCTGGTGCAGCCGAGTCAAAGTCTCCAAGCGCAAGTTGTGGAATCACGCCGGCAGCGTGACAGGCGTCTGCGCCGTGGTCAACCGCTATCAGGTAGTCAGCGCTTTGGGCGCAGGTAGACAGCGTCGTGTGCGAAACCGCCTCTGGGGATCCGCCCACAACAAGGACCTCAAGGGGTTTCTCGCCAGAAGGCGCTGCGGTCAGAGGGCGCTCGTAGTCCTGAAGGCGCAGAAGCGACAGCTCGCCGTAGGTGTGGGCAAAGATGTTAGAGTGCTCGCGCATAAAGACGGGATCGCGGCCATCGTGGTCGTTGTAAAGTGCTACCACAGGAAAGCCCACATTTTGTGCTGTCTGTGCGCCAAACGGAGCATCCTCGAAGACCCAGGTAGTTGCCTTATCAGTGCCAAGACGGCGAAGAGCCTCAAGGTAAACATCTGGCTCAACCTTGTCCACTCCCCCCACATCTTCTGTTGAGACCACTGTTTTAAAGAGGTGCTCAATACCTTGAGCTGCCAGAGCTGCACGAACTTCTCGCACGGGAGTTGACGAAGCAACGGCCATAGGAATGCCTGCATCGTGGAGTTCCTGTAAGAACTCCTTTGCACCGGGAATGATTGAAACATGATGTTGGTACTGATCAGTTACGTACGCGCAGAACTC
Source organism: uncultured Atopobium sp. (assembly GCA_938023105.1). Classification (GTDB taxonomy): domain Bacteria; phylum Actinomycetota; class Coriobacteriia; order Coriobacteriales; family Atopobiaceae; genus Lancefieldella. The sequence continues at coordinate 4,363 of CALHDX010000062.1, read as the reverse complement.
TTCATACAAAGCTTCCGCTGTAATAGGCAAATCCAGCTCATCAACGCAAATCTGACATCCACCAATGAGGGAAACAGCCTCTACGCGGTCAAAAATATCCGAATCAATAGTCTTGCCATATTTAGGAAGAACAGCGCCAAAAACGTTATGCCAAACGTGCATTGAATCAACAAGAGTTCCATCGCAATCAAAAATTGCACCGGTCACCTGCATAATGCCTCCGTAAACAAACTTATTAGTTGCAATCGTGAAATATCTACTCTAAGTAGGGTAAAGTATCTCACGTTTATAAATTGTTTTCATGGAGGACGCATGGCACGTTATAGCTATCATTGCACACACTGCGACAATACCTTTGAGATTGAGCGCCCAATGAGCCTGAAGATTGAAGCTCCTCAGTGCCCAAAATGCGGACACGAGACTGAGCGCGTTTACAACACCTCAACCATTGTCTTTAAGGGCAGCGGTTTTTATAACACCGACAGCAAAGGAAAGTAATCCAACGCTTTTTGGCTCTCTAGACCGCTCATAAATCGTATTTGTGAAGCTCTTGTTGTGATAACACAGCAAGAGCTTTTATTTGCGCTTAAGGACCGCCATAAAGTGAGCATCACAATCAGCGGTCGCAAAAGCTGTCTGCAAAAATCCCTCTGGTGTAATGCACGTATCGAGAAACTCTTGTGCTTCTGTCGTTAAGCATGCACGCGCGGGGCATTCAAAAAGACTTTGCACCTCAAAGTGAGAGCCCTCTGAACTTGCAAGAAAATCGTCAATAACCTGCTGATTCTCTGAATTTGAGAGTGAACACGTTGCATAGACTAAATAGCCACCAATCTCTACACGGCTGCTACAGCTCTGCAAGAGTTTGGTTTGTAAAGCGGTAAGTTCTCCGCCGTCATACAGACTTTCTGGTGACAGATTCCACGCAATCTCTGGATGGCGACGAAGGGTGCCCAAACCAGAACAGGGAGCGTCAATAAACACCACGTCAAAGCTCTGATTAAGCTCTTCTGGAACCTCTGGTGAAATAAACTGTGTAGCATCAAACGTGAGTGATGTAACCTGATCTGAAAGGCCAGCAGTTTTCAATCTTCTTTTTGAAACGTGGGACTTTCCCTTTACAAGCTCCACCGCAGTAATCGGAACATCCTTTTTACCAAGTACCTCAAAAGCATGAGAGAGCAGCAAGGACTTGGTTCCTCTGCCTTGTCCAATCTCAAGCATATCTTGGTCTACATAAGATGCCGCGAGAAGTGCCACAAGCTGAGAAGCTAAATCTGCAGGAACAAGCTGAACTTTCTTCACATACGCATCAACGTTAAGTTGAGCAGGATTTTTTACCTCATACACATCTGGCAGAACTGTTTGCTGTAGTTCTAAAGAGCTGCTCTGCAATTGTTGTTCTGATACGCTTCTTTGTAGAACGTACACAGGAGCTGGGTTTTTAAGATTAAGAATAAGTTTTTGAGCAGCAGATTCTCCAAGTGACTCAATAATCTCCAAGCAAATCCATTCAGGAATGCCTGACGCCCACGAAAGCTCTGAAGGAGATTTGGGATTCTTTGTACGCGTAAGCTGAGCTTCTTTTTCAGAAATTTTTCTAAGCACAGCATTTGCAAGACCAGAAGAACGCTTTGAGATAGACTTTACCAGCTCAACACCTTGGCTAATGGCGGCGTCACGTCTAGTCTCTAAATATAAAACCTCAAATACAGCAATGCGGAGAGCGTCCTGTACCTTTGGCTCTAGATGAATACCTGACTTAAGATGATTCTTTACAGCTTCATCAAGTTTGCCTTTAGTAAGAGTAGCCCCCAGAGCAAGACGAGTAGCAAAAGCTTTGTCTTGTACAGAGAGTTCCAAGAAATCTTTTGACTCTCGTAAGTAATCACGAATACGTAGATTATTGCGTCTACACTCAAAGAATACCTGATAGGCCACTCTTCGAGCAGGAGTTAAGGTGGCCATTATTGAAGCATCTGCCAGGTCATCTGGGACTTCTGAAGTCCAGCGGCAAATGATTTTGCATCCATAGAGCGCTTGCCATCTGGGCGGACCTCAAGAAGCTCAAGAGTTCCTTCAGCACAGCCAAGGAACAACCTATGATCTTGAAGAGCAACCTGACCTTGGGCAACAGAGACTTCACTTGGTGCTACCTGAGCGGACAAAGCGCGAAGAGACCTTCCTCCAACAGACACGCGAGCAGGAGCGGTATCAGACGAGGCCTGAACTCTCAACGCATTTACCTGGGCTGAATCTTCTGGAGCAAGCTTCATTTCTTGCTTGGTGACTTTAGGAGCAAACGTTACTTCTCGCTCATCCTGTACCTGCCATTCAAGAGAGCCTTCCTTGAGCTCAAAAAGAGCCTGTGACAGGGCATCAGCACCTAGTTGTGCTAGAGCGTCAGTAAGCTGTTCAGTATTTTTGGAGCCTACCTCACACGATGCTTGCTTGCACCAATCTCCCGCGTCAAGCTCGTGCGCAATCTTCATGATAGAAACGCCAGCAACCGTGTCACCCGCAAGGATGGCACGCTGAATTGGAGCAGCTCCTCGCCAGCGAGGCAGCAGCGATGCGTGAACGTTCAGAGCGCCATAAGGTGCAAGAGAGATAACTTCATCTGGCAAAATACAGCCAAAAGCAACCACACAGAGCGCTTCTGGTTGTGCTTCACGCATAGCAGAAATTACTTCTGGAGTCATGCGATTTGCCTCAAGAACGGGCAGACCAAGCTCTTGTGCGCATTCTTTTACGGGAGATGGCTCAAGTGTTTTACCACGACCGCGAACAGCATCTGGCCTTGTAATGACTAGAGCAACCTGGTGGTCATGGGCAAGTTTTTTGAGCGATGGAACAGCAAAATCTGGAGTTCCCATAAAGACTACGCGCATGCCAACTCCTAATAGTCTGTTTGACCAGGACGAGCGCCAGAAGCCAACGCCTCTTTGTACTCCTGCAGCGTCTCCATGCGAGCACCTGGTCCCAGGTGATCTGGCATGGTGACGCCGTTGATGTGGTCAATCTCATGCTGCAAACATACGGCGAGAAGATCTCCTTCTGCCTCATAGCGCATCAGATCACCCTCGAGGTTATATGCGTGAACAACAACATGGCTTGGGCGCGTAACCGGAACAGTAATGCCAGGAAACGAAAGACAGCCCTCCTCGTACACGCGAGGCTCGCCATCTGCAACTTTGATCTCTGGATTAATGAGCACAAAAGGGTTCTCTTGGCCGTTAGGGTAGTCAACATCGATGACTACCATGCGCTTCATGTAGCCAACCTGAGGTCCAGCAAGACCAACGCCGTCGGTTGCATACATAACCTTGAGCATATGCTCGGCCATCTTGCGAACGTCGTCGTTAATATCGTCAATCTCTTCGCATTCTTGGCTCAGACGAGGGTCTGGCCAAAGCACCATATCATCAACTTCAGAACTCATAACTTTCCTTACATCATGTCGTAAGCATCAACATCTAATGTCATGTTGATACCCACTCTTTTATCAAGTGAAGCAGCACACTCAGAAAGAATTTCTCCCACCTGAGCGTCCACGGGAGATTTTACTAAAATATGTCTGCGATACTTATCTTTTACCTTGGCTTTTACACAATCAGCAGGACCCAAAATCTCCCATCCTGTTTGCGCGTCTAACTTTGTATGCAGTGCCTCTGCCATCTGATCCGCTACTCGACGAACTTCTTTTTCTGAAACTCCCCAGAAAAGCACATTAGACAAGCGCGAGAAGGGCGGATAAGCTCCTTCTCTTCTTTCTTTAAGCTCTGTGTCAAGAAACGGACGCCTGTCATGGGTCACAACAGAAGCAATAGCAGGATGTGTTGACCAGTACGACTGGATGATGACCTTACCAGGCTTTTCTCCCCTGCCTGCACGGCCTGCAACCTGCTCAAGCAAGTCAAAAGTTCTCTCAGCTGCTCTAAAATCTGGCAGCTTAAGCATCGTATCAGCGTTAATAACGCCAACCAAGGTTACGTCTGGGAAATCCAGTCCCTTTGCAATCATCTGCGTTCCAATGAGCACCGCTCCAGGAGTTGCATCAAAAAGCTCAAGGAGTCGCTGGTGCTCGCCCTTTTTAGCCGTAGTATCAGCGTCCATACGAATAATTGGTGCATCGCTACCAAGCAGCAACTTGAGCTCGTCTTCTACACGCTGCGTTCCCACGCCATAAGCCCCCATGTAACGACTTCCGCAGTTTGGACATTTGCTGGAAGGATTGGGATACGCGTGCTGGGACCATTGCCTACCACAACTGTGGCAAACCAGAGAATGCGTGCGCTCATGGTACGTGAGAGACGTCGAGCAATGCGGACACTCGGGCACACAACCACACTCGCGACACATC
>CALHDX010000061.1:0-17507 GCA_938023105.1 uncultured Atopobium sp. | reverse complement strand
TCAGTGATTCTATTAAGCAAAACGGTATTCTCCAGCCACTTCTTGTTCGCGAGAAGGGCGACCACTACGAAATTGTTGCTGGTGAGAGACGTTTCCAGGCTTCAAAACTTGCAAAATTAGAGGAAGTACCTGTTGTAATCAAAGCAATTTCTGACGAGGAAGTATTCAAGCTTGCTCTTATTGAGAATTTGCAGAGATCTGACTTAAGCCCAATCGAAGAAGCACAAGGTTATAAGCAGTTAATTAAACAGGAGAACTTAACTCAAGACGATTTGGCCAAGGTTCTCTCAAAATCAAGATCTGCAATCACAAATACCCTACGCCTTCTTGACCTTCCAACTGAGGTGCAGACTTTGATGGTAGAAGGACGTATTAGTGCTGGACATGCTCGTGCAATTCTTTCCGTTAGTGGCAAAGAAGGAAGAATTAAACTTGCTCAGAAAGTGATTGAAGAGAACTTGTCTGTCCGCCAGACAGAAAACCTTGCTCCACTATTTTCTGTCACTACTGTAGAGAAACCAAAAAGACAACCAACTCCACAGGCATATAAGCGTGCGGCAAGGCAATTAAGAATTGCTTTGGATACTCCAGTCAAAGTGCGAAATGTTCGCGGCAAGAATAAAATCGAAATCGAATTCAATGATGAGGAAGAGCTTGCTGCTTTAGTTGAAAAACTATCAAACGGTAAAGAAGCATAATGAAGATAAAGTTTGCAATTATATCCACAGTTTCACTGCTCGGAATAGCTTTTCTCGCTAAGCACACCTTGTTGACTAAAGAGGCGCAAAGAAGTTTTTTTCACGCAATGAGAAGGTCGAGGAGGGCGCTTGATGCAATTCTCGACGATTATTCAGGTGGTGTTGATAGAAAAACTTCAAAAAACATTCTTTCTCATCAAGCGAGAGTAGAAAAAGAATGGCTAAAAGCAATTAATTAGAACAAATGTTCTATATATGAACTAAAGAAGAAGGGACTCAGAGGGTCCCTTCTTTACAGGTAATGTGTAGGATATGTCGCGTTTAACGTGCATTTCTCTTTTGGAAGAGCTGTCCACAAGCCGCATCAATGTCAGACCCACGAGAAAGACGGATAGTTGCTTCAACGCCAACAGAATTGAGGCTGTTTACAAACTCCTGTGCGCGGGCAGGGGATGTTGGATGGAACTTAGAGCCCTCAATCTCGTTAAGTTGAATGATGTTAACGTGGCAAAGCGTTCCTCGACAGAAGTCTCTCAAGGCTCCAAGCTCATTGTCAGAATCGTTAACGCCTTTGATCAGCGCATATTCATACGTTGGACGACGACCGGTCTTATCGACATACTCACCCATAATGTCGTACAGGTGAATGAGCGAGTACTTACGTACACCTGGCATGAGAGAATCGCGCGTCTTTTGAACTGCGGAGTGAAGCGAAACGGCAAGTGTGAATTGCTCTGGCTCAGAAGCAAAACGCTTAATCATAGGTATAACACCGCAGGTAGATACCGTGATATGACGCGCACCAATGCCGGCTCCGTCAGGGGAGTTGAGACGTCTCATAGCCGCGAGAGTAGCGTCGTAGTTCATGAAGGGCTCGCCCTGGCCCATAAGAACAACGCTGGTAACGCGCGCGTCAAAATCGTCGCGGACGTGCATAACCTGCTCGTAAATCTCGCTTGCAGAAAGAGAACGCGTGAGACCAGCAGCGCCTGTTGCACAGAAAGCACAGCCCATGGCGCAGCCAGCCTGTGTAGAAGCGCAGACCGAAAGCTTGTTGCCAGTTGGCATGCCAACGCACTCAACAGAAGTGCCATCTGGGTAGCGAAGCAGGTATTTACGACTTCCATCCTCAGAGACCTGGCGAACAATCTGCTCAGCACCAGCAAGCGTTACCTGCTTAGATAGTTCTTCTCGCAGCGTTTTTGGAAGATTACTCATCTGATCAAAAGAGGTAGCGCCTTTAGACCAGATCCACTCCTCAATCTGTTTTGCACGGAATTTTGGCTGGCCAAGTGAAGTCACCAGGTCAAGAATTTGTTCAGACGAGAGGCTTCTGAGGTCGGATTTAGCGGCAGCTTTCTGTGGACGAGAATCGGGCGCGGAAGTGTTTGCACCGTCAACCGTGGTGTTTGTGCCGTCAAGAGTATTATTTGATTGCATTTTTGTCCTTCTCCAACTCTTCTAAGCTATCTGCGGTATCTTAGAAGAAATACGTTTACTAGAGTTTACCCTATGGGAGACTTATCTGAAGGAGCGGAAATGACACGTGAAGAGCTCAAAAAGCTTCATGTAGCAGTTGTTTCAGGTGGCTGGTCAGACGAGCATGAGATTGCAATGGAGTCTGGCAAGCAGTGTGCAGCAGCACTCAAAGAAGCTGGCTTTACCAGTGTTGACCTGCTTGATGTTGCAGAAAAAGACTTTGTAGTTACCCTTGCTCAGGGTGGTTATGATGTCGTATACGTTGCTATGCACGGTCGTTTTGGCGAGGATGGCTGCATCCAGGGTCTTCTCGAGATTCTGCACATTCCTTACACGTTTTCTGGCGTCCTTGCGTCTGCTATGGGAACTGAAAAAGAGCTGTCGAAGCTCATGTATAGGCAGGCAGGTGTTCCAACTCCTAAGGGAATTGACGTTGCTGCAGGTACCGTCTTTACAGATGAACAGGTAGACAAGCTTATTGAGGACCTCGGACTCCCTATGTTTGTAAAGCCTTCTGGCAATGGCTCCAGCTACGGCGTTACGCGCGTTACTTCGCGAGAAGAACTTCCCGCTGCACTTGAACTTGCAGGTGAGCAGGGCGAGCGCATCCTAATCGAGGAGAGTATTGAGGGAACGGAGATCACCGTTCCTGTCATTGGCAACGAGGACCCAACAGCTCTGCCGATCGTTGAGATTGTTACGGGCGATGAGTTCTACAGCATTAAGACAAAATATGAGCCAGCATCCCTACACCATGTGATTCCAGCTCGTCTTGAGCCTGCAGTGTATGCACGTGCTCAGGAGCTAGCTATCAAGGCTCACAATGCACTTGGTTGCCGCGGCGTTTCTCGTAGTGACTTTATTGTTACGAAGGACGACGTCCCTGTGGTACTGGAGACAAATACCATTCCTGGTATGACGGCCCGTTCTTTGCTGCCTGATTCTGCACGTACCGGCGGCATTGATTTCCCTGAGCTCTGCACTCGCTTTATTGAGTTTGCACTTGAGGATCGCCAGTAGATTTGTAGGTTATGACCAGCACTAAAAGCGCTACGCAAAAACTAGAAGAACTCATTCTTCCAGGTACCCCCTCTGCGGTTTGCAAGAAGTATTTAGAACTTGCAGAGAGGGCGGAGCATGAGTCGTTTGATGTCTTAGAGGACGACATTGTTGTTTTGGATACCGAGACAACAGGTCTGTCCTTTAAGAAATGCTCTCTTATTGAGATTTCTGCTGCTAAATTGAGTGGTAGAGAGATTGTGGAGCGCTTTCAGACTTTTGTTGACCCGTTGTTTCCAATTCCAGAAGAAATTACGGCCCTCACTTCAATCACCGATGAAGACGTTAAGGGTGCGCCAAGCGCAAAGGAAGCCGTTGCTGCTCTTGCAGAATTTGTTGGCGGTCTTCCGATTTTGGCACACAACGCCACCTTTGACCGTACGTTTATTGAACGGGTGCCCGGAGGAACTTCTGTCTCCGATACCTGGATTGACACACTGTCGCTCTCACGCATAGCGCTACCTCGACTTTCTTCACACAAGCTTTCTAGCATGGCAGAAGCGTTTGGCACCATGAAGGTTACGCACCGCGCAAGTGACGACGTAGATGCTCTTTGTGGCATGTGGCGCATCTTGCTTTTGGGACTTATGAATCTGCCCCGCGGTCTTCTCGCCAAACTGGCGTCAATGCACGACGGCGTGGAGTGGACGTTTAGGCCAATCTTCTCGTATTTGTCGCAAATGAAGGAAGAAGAAGCAGTTCAGCGCGGTGTCGCAAAGAAAGATGCAACAGGTGCCGAACTTGCAGATGCAGAGATCTCGGGCACGTTTTTCTCACTCAAGGACATTCGCAGCCAGCTTGTTGCCGACATAAAAGCAAAGGCGAGAAGAGACGCGGATGACCCAGAGACGCCTGCTATGCTGCCTATTTCTAAAGACGAGATTCATCGGGCATTTGCTAAACCGGGCATTGTCTCGCAGATGTATGACAAATTTGAGACACGTAGCGAGCAGGTTAGCATGTCCGTTGAGGTCAGAAACGCGCTGGTAACTTCTTCGCATAGAGAGCTTGAAGCCGGAACTGGCATTGGCAAGTCAATTGCATATCTGCTGCCTGAGGTGCTCTTTGCGCAGAAAAATGACGTTACCGTAGGCATTGCTACAAAGACAAACGCCTTGACTGATCAGCTAGTTGCTCATGACCTTCCGGCTCTTGCACGAGCGTTGCCAAACGGATTGAGCTTCTGCAGCTTAAAAGGATACGAGCACTATCCGTGCTTGCATCGCGTTGACAGGGCTGCTCTTGAGGAACTTCCACTGACGCTGCTTGACCAGGAAGGGCGCTCGAGCAACAGCGTTGCGTCAGACATGCTGACCGCAATTGCGGTGATTTATGCCTACGCGTGCCAGTCGGCTGATGGCGATTTAGATGCGTTGGGGATTCGTTGGCGCTCGGTTCCACGAGAGATGGTAACTATCAAAGCAGCGGAGTGCCTGCGCTCTAAGTGTCCGTATTACCCTCATGAGTGCTTTGTTCATGGAGCTCGTAAACGTGCGGGATCTTCGGATGTTGTGGTAACCAATCACTCTCTGTTGCTTAGAAACGTTGCTGCTGACGGAAAAATTCTGCCACCTATTAGACATTGGGTGATTGACGAGGCTCATGGCTTTGAGGCCGAGGCTCGCCATCAGTGGGCAGTAGAAATTTCTGCCAAAGAGATGAGAAACGGCTTTGAGCTGCTCGGAGGCATCAAGTCTGGCGCTATCCACGCCGCTATGGTGGGCGCTGCCAACCTTGAGGACTCTACGCTGCTCACGGGGCTTCTCACGCGCTCTGCCGCCGCAGTTCAGCGAGCCATGGCAGCAATGGGCAACCTTATGGCCACTGTGCATGAGCTGGCTCCGTTGGCTAAAAGTGATGGTGGTTATAACTCCCTTCAGCTTTGGATCAATGACGAGGTAAGAGAGACAGAGGAATGGAAAGAAGTCTTAGAGATCGCTTCCGTTGCTCTATCTGCTCTTGAAGAAGCTGCTCTTCGAATAGGAAAAGCCACCGATGCGCTTGTCGCATCGGCACCAAACCTTGCAAGCAACTTGAGCGATGCTGGGGTCTTCTTGAGTACCCTTCTGGATTCACTGAAGCTCATCTGTGAGGGAAAGGACAAGAGTTACGTCTATTCAGCAAAGTTGACCCGACTGAAGCGCGATATTGGTTCTGAGGCTCTTGTGGCCGAGAAGCTTGATATTGGAGCAGAGCTGGCAGAGAAGTGGCTGCCGGAGACGCATTCCGTTGTGTTTACCTCGGCGACCATTGCCGTTGGAGATGATTTCTCGCATTTTGAGCACGCTGTTGGCCTGGATAGAGGCGCCTTTGAACACAAGAGTCTGCACTTAGAGTCAAGCTTTGACTACGAGAACCATATGGGCGTCTTTGTGGCTGAGGATATGCCTGCGCCAACAGACCCGGGCTACTTGGACGCTCTGGAAAAGCTGCTGTACGACGTTCATGTTCAGATGGGCGGCTCGGTGCTGACGCTCTTTACTAACAGACGCGATATGGAGCGCCTCTTTGAAGCGCTAGAGCCTCGCTTGAGTGAGCGTGGCCTTAACCTTGCCTGCCAGGAGCGATCTTCTTCCGCGCGACGCGTTCGCGAAAAGTTCCTGGCCGAGAAGAACCTCTCGTTGTTTGCCCTTAAATCCTTCTGGGAAGGCTTTGACGCTGCGGGAGATACGCTTAGGTGCGTGGTAATCCCTAAGCTTCCATTTGCAAGCCCTAACGAACCGCTGGTCAAAGAGCGTGAAGCGCGAGAAGATCGTGCGTGGTGGCGTTATTCTCTGCCAGAGGCGGTAATTGCAACAAAGCAGGCTGCTGGTCGCCTTATTAGAAGTGCTGAGGATAAGGGCGTTTTGGTGCTTGCCGATTCCAGGCTTGTTTCCAAGCGATATGGAAGCTCGTTCTTGAAGTCATTGCCCAACAAGAACTACCAGCGCGTCTCGACAAAGGATATCTCCGAGCAAATTGCCAAGTGGCGAGAAGAACACGACGCGTAGCAGCACTAACAGCTACCAAATTGGCTTAAAGTTGCTCTTCTGCAGCAAGAAGAGATGCAGCATAGGCGCGCATTGCCTGCGTCACGGCATGGTCTTTGGTTGTTACTTTTCCCTTAAGAGCAAGTAAGCGTTGTAGCAGCCATGTTCCGCCGTAATAGGGGATAGTTGCTTTAATCTCTGCAGCATTGCGCTGACCGCCAATCGTTTTGAGGCCAGGCCACGAATAGTGCGTAAGCGCACCTTTATCAAGGAAGACAAGCTCTACTAACTGCGATCTTTCCGGCGCAGAAGATTCTTTTACGTTTTCTGCAAGTTTTAGCTGCTCCAATGAAGCGGAGCGGGCTTCAATGTGACTCATGCGATTGACTCTAAAGACCCTTTGCTGCTCGAGGCCTAAATCAATTCCCTCTATAAGCCAGCCGTTCTCTCCGTAGGACAATTGATAGGGAAGAACGTCTCTTTGGCTAACTACAGCTTCTTTATTGCCTTGAGCTTCCACAAACGCTATCTCAGAACGATAGACAAATGAAATAACCTGTGACTCCGCAATTGCATTTGAGCAGGTGAGGAATGCGTCTACTTCTTTAGTATGGCTTTTAGAGACACGTGAACCTGAAGCATCATCTGATGAAGAGTCTGCCGTATATGGAGACTTCAGAAGTTTCCAAAAAACACTTTCTTGGGGTAAAGCAAGTGTTGTAAACGCCTCTTTAAGCGCTAACGTTTCTTCGTCTGTTAAGACAAGCCTTCGAGTTCTAAACGGAGACTCTCCAACGAGCGTCAAAGTATCTTGGTCTCCAGTAAGCGGGAGGGGAAGATAGCCATTCTCGTCCGTGAGCTGCAAGAGCTCCATCAGAATGGCAGCTTCTTCTGAGGAGATGCCAAACCGCGACTGAACCGCGCTTAACTCAATCGCATCAAAAGAATCTCTAAATGCAGCGGCAAGCAATACGAGTTTGTAGACGGCTGAAGAAATGTTTTTTCTTCCAAAAGAGGTGTTTTTAACAGCCATTGGCAACCTCGCTTAAAGACTCTTTCCACTTTGCGAGAAGAGACTCCGGAGACCTTGGAATTAATCCATGAGCAAGAATCCAAGATAAAGCAGCGTCTTCATGAGCGTAGGCAACAGTCCATAAAGCTCCATTAGGGAGAGACTCAATATCGCCTTGACCTTGCGAGAAATGCATAAAAGCAGCGAGTATGTTTTTGGGGATAAATGCAGTAAGAACGCCAGTCTGCAATCCAAGCTGGAAATCAAGCAGGTTGTAGTCATTTGAATCAAAGTCTTCTGGTATGGAGAAGGACTCATTTTTAAGAATTGCGGCATCTAAAACACGGTCAACGCGAAAAGTTTTAATGGAAGCGCTCTCAGTACCGGATGAAAAATCTTGGGCCACAAAGTATAGAAGTCCTTGCGAAACAAAGAAATCCAGTACGCCCAGATGTTTTTGCTTAACTAAGTCCTGTGAGTTTGTGTAGGTGATGTTTACCAGTTGTTTAGAGCTGAGTGATTCGTATAGAACAGGAAAGACTTTGCTTTGGGAAGAAGTGCTGAGTTTTTGGCTGTCTGACTTACCTGAGTCCAAGGAATAAAAGTTACCCACAATTTTAGAGAGCGCGTTTCTCAATTTCTCTTGGTACACAAAAGTTGTATCAGTGAGAATTGCACTACAGATTATAAGCAGCTGATTGGCATCTTCAGGGCTTAAGTCGTACGAGGAATCAAAGAAATTTGAGCCCGAAAGATAGAACGATTTTTCTTTTCCTGTTTTTACCTCAGTAATTGAAAATCCGAGTGATTTTAGAACAGCTCGGTCTCTTGAAAACGTTCTTGAAGCTGAATCAGTAGATAAATCCGAGTAAATCGTCGTATAAATCTCTGCCGAAGGCAAAGGCCCCTTTTGAAGTAGCAGCATAAATAGCGAGAAAATCCTCCAGGCACCTAGCTCGTTGTTGCCTAGAGATTGATCGTTTGGAGCCATATCCACCTCCCGCTTTTTACTACCTGAACTCAAATCTCTCTAAACATATACGAAAGTTTTTGATATTTAGTGCAGAATTTCTAAATTTGGACGTAAAAATACACTTTAACCGCTATATTTCGATATAAGACGTATACTAATGACGTATGTATGAAACCTGTCAGAAGACATGCCAACGAAGGACGCAGTATGGCCATTACACATGACTATGTTGACTATCTAGACGAGCAGATTGATATTGCTCCTGCCGGTAGCCAAGAGGAGCTTCAGGCTGCTCAAACCATTGCTGAAGAAATGAAACTTCACGGGCTTGAGGCAACCATTGAAGAATTTGATGCTAAGTCTATTAAGAGTCTTGGTTATTCAATCTATTTAATCCTCCTCTTCATTGGCGTTATTTTTGCAGGCACTGGCAATGCAGCACTTATTGCTTTTGGCGTTCTGCTTGTTGTCGGCTTTGGTGCACTTACGTGCCTCAAGTCCTTTGGTAATGACATTCTTGGTTCATTTGGATCTTCCATCAGAAGCCAGAACGTTGTTGCTAAGCACGAGGCCACTGGCGAGCTTGTTGCAAAGGGCAACCGTCCTATTGTCATCGTTGCTCACTATGACTCTCCACATACAAACTTCCTTGTTGAGTCCCCTGTAGCAAAGTACGTACCGCTTGCACAGAGGTATGCGCGTTGGTGTGTAGTTGCCGTGTTTGTTGCTACGTTTGTTCAGATTCTTCGTTTCCTTCCTGATCCAGTTCGTGTCCTTTTCTGGATTGTTGGTATTCTTGCAGCTCTTCCACTTGTTGCTCTTTCTGTCGCAACTATTGCAGAGCGTTTTGCACCTTGCACTATTGGCGTAAACAACAACAAGTCTTCAGTTGCAGCACTTCTTGGTATTCTCGAGAATGTCCGTCCTACTGGTCATCGACCCGAGGTTGTTCATCATTTTGCAGGAGATGCAGCTGCACTTATCCCAGAGCCTGATGAGGTGGAAGGCGTCCGCCACGGCGAGGAAGTTCTTAATTCACTGGGCATTCTTCCTGAGGATTGCGAAGTAAGCTACGTTGCTTATGACACTACTGGCGCAAGCCAGACTGCATCTCTCGAGGATGTTGCAGAGGCTGTAAATGCAACAACAGAAGAAGAGCGGACTGAGGATGCTTCTGCTGACAACACCGTTGCGTATGATTCTGTTGACGATGAGCTCAATGCAACTATGAAGCAGGTTCATGAATCCGCTGATGCAGATGCAACGCAGGTACAGCCTGAAGCAACACATGAGCTCCATGCTAAGAACGACTTTGCTCGTCGTGCGTCCCTCTTTGATCTTCCTGATCCTTCTGGCGACGCCGTTGATCCTCTAGCTCCATCTTCCGAGCCAGCTCCTCACTATGTTCCAGCTCCAACATCTGCGCCTTCTCCAGAGGCAGAAGATGCAGAGAGCCCATTCGACACCATTTCGGCTGATGAGGGTCTCACAGAGGCACAGGACGCAAAGACTCCTGAGGCAAAGCGTCGCTCCTTTAGACTCTTTGGTCGTAACGACGGACCATCAGATGATTGGAAGGGCGGAGCAGCTCCATCTGCAGAGAATCGTGAAGATACTGACTCTGAGGATGCATCTGTTGTCTCTGAGGATGATCTTCGTAATGCTGTTCTTTCACTTTCTGATGACGAGCTCATTGCACACGATATTTGGTTTGTTGCACTTGGAGCGTCTGATTTTGACCACGCAGGCATGAGGGAGTTCCTCGCAAAGCACAGAACTGATATTCGCGGAGCTTTTCTCATTAACCTTGATTGTGTTGGTGCTGGTACGCTTTCCATTCTTAAGAATGAGGGAATTGGCAACGTCCGCCGCGCTGATCGCAGAATGACTCGACTCCTTTCTACTATTGCAGCTGATCTTCATATTGATGTTGAGCAGCGTGCATTTGACTGGGACACCACTGATGCAACTCCTGCAATGCAGAATTCAGTTCGTTCTGTTACCTTGATGGGCTTAAACGAAGATGGACTTCCTGCGCTTAGCCGCACCGCTGCTGATGTTCGCGAGAACGTTAACGCTGGTCAGTGTGCCGAAGCTGCAGCTCTTGTTACTGAGCTTATTAGACGCTCATAAACGAACAAGTCACTAGCTAGAGTAAGTTTTTAAGAAAGGGCAGAGATTTCTGCCCTTTCTTTTTTAGCGCTAAGGCAAGGTTGCTCAACTAAAAGGAGCGTCTTATTTTTGCTGCAAATAAGTGGACACATCCAATAAGTACTGATCCTGCCAAGGCGAGTAAAAGGGGAACTGCGTAGGCATTATCTGCTGTTCCAGGAAGATGGGGCTTAGGCGTCACACGAATAGTTTGTGCTTTAGAGTGACTGTCGGTGTGCGAAGCAACTTTCTCACCATCTTTTGAGATGGTTTCGTAGGCGGTAACTTCTTTACCTTCAAGTGAGGCAGTCCTTACAGAAAAAGGAACCGCAGCTTCTCCCGATGAGGTAGGAGCTTTGAAGTGGACAGTTCCGCGAGCGATGGGCTCCGCTGTACCTTCTTGGAGCTGCTTTGTTTCATAGAGCTCTCCGGTAATTTCGTACTCTTCTCCTGGGGTAAGACCCTCGTATTTAATGTGATCAACAAGATTGAGTTTCTCGGCATATTCAGGATTTTTTGATCCTTCAGCATCTACAAGCATTGTTTGTAAAGAAATTCTTTCATCAATGAGTTCAGGTGCTTCTACAGTCTCTTCAGAAGTGAGAGTAACCGTTGGGTTCCATTCTTTGTTGAGAGAGTATCCTGCTGGAGCCGTAACCTCTTTAAGTGAATAGGAGCCAAAGGGAAGGTCTTTAACCGCCGCCTCTCCAGATTCGTCTGTTTCTACTGTGGTGACAACTTCGTGAGGAGCAATCCATTTTCCCTGGTAGAAGATAGGTTGAGCAGAGCTATTAGTTAGCTCAATTTTGGCGCCCTTCAGACTTGGCATTTCTTCTGCCTCAGAATAACCATCAGGTGAACTTAGGGAAGTGTGTCCAATTTTCTTAACTTTAAGATTTCCTCTTATTACCTCGTCTTTGAAGGTAAAGGAGTGCTCAGACGAGGAATTCTCTTTTCCGCTAGAAAGATTTGTCCAGATAAGATTGCCGTTTTGGTTTGAAAGCTTCCAGGTTTGAAGTGAATGTTCTGGAAGTTTATAGCCTTCGGGTGCTTGAATTTCTTCGATTTGGTAATACCCCAGAGGAAGCCAGGGTTTCTCGCCAAGAGTAAAGAGGTCATCTCCAGAAACCTTATGGTCTGCATCAAAAGAAACAAAACCGTGAGCATCTGTCGAGAAAACCCATGTTCTTAGTGTTGTTTCAGCAGAGCCGCTATAGGTCACTTTAAAAAGTGCGCCCTGTAACGTTGCGTTTCCTTGGGGAGAAGCGCTTTGCTGCTCAGAACGAGCGCCTTCGTCGAGGCTAGTGCTGTGGTCAAAGTCTTGTTTTGAAATGCGTAGATCAAACTCTCCAATAGGAGTATCGGTAACCGTGAGAGTACTCTCTTCCTGGTTTGTTATTTTTACAGTATGAACCGATTGGTCAAGAAGAAAGCCCTTTGGTGCAGCGGTTTCCTTTACGTTCCAACAGGAAGATTGTCGAGCGTTGCAGACCCAGATTTATCAAGGGTGAGACTGCCAAGAAGATTGGTACAACTTTCGTCGGAATATACTCCGTAAACAGCGCCTTCTAGGGTGTAGTACTCGTTATTTGAAGTGACATCAGGCAATAAGGAGCTTTTGGTAACTTTGAGTGAACCAGATTGCTGTCCAAAGAAAAACAGAACCTGTTTGTCTCCTGTGGGTACAAAGAGCTTGGCAACTCCGTTTTCTGGACTGCCGCCGTTGGTTTGAGCATAGTTCATAGCATCGGAATAGAACTGCTCAATAGGTTGATGGAGCTCTGCCTGAGGAACACTTACCGCAAGTGCATGGGCTTCACCACGCATAACAGCCCACAGTGTAAACTGCGTGATGGCTCGTGCCTTCCAGCCTGTATATCCATACACGTCTTTTTCTTGGGACGCAGTAGCTCCGTGATAGATGATGTAATCAATAGCTCGAAGCTGTTCATTTGTATACGTTCCACCGCGAACGCCGTTGGTTGAGGTGAGCTTTGTATAAGATTGCGGGTCAACCACACTTCCCGTTGCTCCTGGCCATGCACCATAGTGGTTAAATTCATCTCCACAGTAAAGATAGGTACCATCGCTAGCAGTCCACATGGGAATTTGCTGTCCACCAGGAAAATCTTCTCTTTGTGCAACGGTAAATGAGGGTTCTTGTGCAAAAGCAAGCCTATGAGCAGGCTTTAGGAAAAAATGGCTGAGGAGAAGGGCTCCAAGTAACAGAGGGATAAACCAGAAGTGAAAGACAGAAGAAGGGGTTTGTCTTCGTGCAGCTGTTTCCTTCTTAGGTTTTGAGGATTTTGTGATAAACATGCGTGCCTCCAAACTGAAAAATCAGAGGTAGATTGCGTATATGGAGATATTTAGTAATGCATAAATGTGAGCTTTTGTTGCAACATATAGACAATTAGTGTTAACGTATTCAGTAATCAGTAACACTTACTAATTAATGAGGTTATCGTGCGTTACAGCAAGCAACGTGAGGCAATTCGTACTTATATGGAAGGTCGCCATGACCATCCAACAGCAGATAGTGTGTATGCAGCAGTAAGAGAGGAGTTACCAAACATCTCTCTTGGAACTGTTTACCGTAACCTTATGCAGCTTGTTGACGCAGGCGAGCTCCAGGTTGTTAATACCGGCGATAATATCTCTCGTTTTGATCCAACTACAACCGAGCATGCACACTTCCAGTGTCATGAGTGTGGCCGTGTCTTTGATGTTGATGGACCAGTTCTAAGGGATCTTACCAGCCTCACCAAGGACTCTTGTGGCGAGATTGACTCTTATGCCCTGTGCTTTACGGGTATTTGTAATGAGTGTCTGTCTAAGAATCCAGCACTTCATCACAGCGTAAACTAATCACATTGCAACAAAACAGCTCTCTTTAGGACCGGTGTTCACCGGTCTTTTTCTTTATGGGGGAGCCTCGGGCTTGCGAGAAAACCTATCTGCTAGGCGCGACCGCAGACCTGCATGTCCTATTGAAGGAAAGCTGCTTGGCATGACGGGGTCTCCACCAAGCAGCTTTGCCCGAGGAAGGTGGAGTTGTCGGGTGGAGAGTAGGCGTCTATAAGAGGTGGGATAGTGGTGTGCGGGGGTTTCTCGCCAGAAGTACTTTTGCATAGCGCTCCTTTCGTTGGAGAGCATGCTAAAGAGTGATTTTGCGCCTACTCTGACCAGCGCTTGTCCAATTTCTGACAAAGAAAATTTGTGTAGGTGCATTTTTGTTGTATACAAGCAGCTAGGCAGAAAACAACGCATCAAACTTTTATCTAGTTGCCAAGCGAGCAATTAAAAGGCAAAAAATACTGTGATAAAATCTACACAATTGCGGGTATCGCCAAGTGGTAAGGCAATGGCTTCCCAAGCCATCATCCGCGGGTTCGAATCCCGTTGCCCGCTCCAAAGACATACAAGAGCCCTACGGGGCTCTTTTTATGGACAAGATTGAAATTTAGCGTTGTGAAGAAGGTTGTTCGGGTAGAAGTTGAACGGAAATATTTTGGATATATCTTTGATAGAGCGTGCTTAAGTACTCGAATTACGCGGATTGATGGTTGAAGGGAACAACATGGCACAAATTCCTATGACAGATCAAGAGGTAAAGATTGCTCTTGATGCGCTGTCAGA
Organism: uncultured Atopobium sp.; assembly: GCA_938023105.1. GTDB lineage: Bacteria > Actinomycetota > Coriobacteriia > Coriobacteriales > Atopobiaceae > Lancefieldella. The sequence goes on along the minus strand of CALHDX010000061.1, from coordinate 3,527 downwards.
TCAGATTGATAAATACGCCGAGCTTCTTGTTAAGAAGGGGTGTGCAATTTCTGAGGGAAGTCAGCTGGTAATTAACGCTTCGATTGAGATTGCCGATTTTGCCCGTAGAGTTCAGCGAGCAGCTTATGCGGCTGGCGCAGAATTTGTTACCGTTATTTGGGGCGATCAAGAGTCCTCAAGAATAATGTACGAAAACGTTGATCTAGAGCGTCTTTCTAAGACTCCAAGTTGGAAAATTGAGCAGCTTAACTCCCTTGCAGAGCAAGGTGCAGCATTTTTGTTCCTCTCGTCTGATGATCCAAATGGTCTAAAGGGAATTGATCCAGAAAAGCCAGCTGCTGTTTCTCGCGCAAGAAACCTAGAGTGCGACGTCTTTAGAAACGGCATGGATTTTGGTAAAAACGTTTGGTGTATTGCTGGTGTTCCTGCAGCTGAATGGGCAAAGGTAATTTTTCCAGAGCTTTCTGAGGCTGAGGCAATCTACAGGCTTTGGGTTGCTATTTTGGACGTTGCTCATGCAAGTGGAGAAGATCCTCGGAGTGCTTGGGAGACCCACAATGCAACATTTGAGAAGACCAAGCGTTTCATGAATTCTCACCAGTTTGAAGAGCTTCGTTATGAGTCTTCAAATGGGACTAACCTGACTATTGGCATGAACCCAGGACATCTTTGGGAGGGTGGCGCTGGCAAGACCCAGGACGGAACATTGTTCTTCCCTAACATTCCTACTGAGGAAGTCTTTACCACGCCAAATTATCGCAAGGTAAACGGCACTGTTCACTCTGCGCTGCCGCTGATTCATGCTGGACAGATTGTTAAGAACTTCTGGTTTACCTTCAAAGATGGCGAGGTTGTTGACTACGGCGCCGAACAGGGCAAGGATGTTCTGACCTCTATTGTTTCTCAAAAAGGTGGTAAGTACCTGGGAGAATGTGCTCTTATCTCCAAGAATACCCCTATTCGCCAGAGCGGCATTTTGTTCTACGACACTTTATATGACGAGAACGCTAGCTGCCACTTAGCGCTTGGAATGGGCTTCCCAGAGTGCCTGGAGGGCGGTCTTGAGATGAACCCTGATGAACTCTTGGCTCATGGCGTCAATCAGAGCACAACCCACGTCGATTTTATGATTGGTGCAGACGATTTGAATATTTGGGGAATTTCTGCCGATGGAAAAGAAACACCAATTTTCGTAAATGGACAATGGGCATGGGAGTAAACTGCTACACTATCCTAGTTGCGTGGTAAAATTGCCACGCCCGATAATGGGCCGTTAGCTCAGTTGGTAGAGCAGGGGACTTTTAATCCCAAGGTCTAGGGTTCGAACCCCTAACGGCCCACCAGGTAATCCAAAGGTCGGGTACCATAGTGGTACTCGACCTTTTCTTTTACGAGCAGAAGGAGTCTCATCGTGGTAGATCGCTACACCGGCAAAGAAATGGGCCACATCTTTTCTTTGGAGAACAAGTACGCCGTTTGGCAGGAGATTGAAGTCCTTGCGTGCGAAGCACAGGCTGAGCTTGGTGTTATTGGCATTTCTCGCGAAGAGGCAGCTTGGATTCGCGAGCATGCAGCGTTTAACCGCGCTGAGGTAGACGAGATTGAGGCCGTTACCAACCACGACGTCATTGCCTTCCTGACCAATATGGGCTCCTACATCGATGCCAAGGTTCCAGAGGGTGAGCTTAAGCCAAGTCGCTGGGTTCATTACGGTATGACCTCAACAGACCTGGGCGATACCGCCCTTTGCTATCAGCTCACTCAGGCATGTGACCTGCTTATTGCTGCGGTTCGTCGCTGCGCTGCTATCTGTAAGCGTCGCGCATTTGAGGAGCGCGATACGCTGTGCGTTGGTCGTACTCATGGCATTCATGCTGAGCCTATGACCTTTGGCATGAAATTTGGTAGCTGGGCCTGGGAGTTTAAGCGCGATCTTGACCGCTTGAAGGATGCTCGTAAAAACGTTGCTTATGGTGCTATTTCTGGTGCTGTTGGAACTTACTCTTCCATTGATCCTTTTGTTGAGGAGTACGTTTGCGAGAAACTCGGTCTTGTCCACGATCCACTTTCAACCCAGGTCATTTCTCGCGATCACCACGCTTACCTTGCTGGTGTTCTGGCAACCGTTGCCGCTACCTGCGAGCGCATTGCAACTGAGATGCGTGCGCTGCAGAAGACTGATACCCTCGAGGCTGAGGAGCCATTCCGCAAGGGCCAGAAGGGCTCTTCCGCTATGCCTCACAAACGCAATCCTATTACTGCCGAGAAGATCTGTGGTTTGTCCCGCGTAGTTAAGGCAAACGCACAGGTTGCCTTTGATAACGTTGCACTCTGGCACGAGCGTGACATCAGCCACTCTTCTGCTGAGCGTGTTGCTCAGGCAGATAGCTTTATTGCTCTTGACCACATGCTGTCAAAGCTTGAGTTCCTGCTTGATGGCATGGTCCTGTATCCAGAGCAGATGATGGCCAACCTCAATAAGACCCGTGGCATGCTCTTCTCGTCAAAGGTCCTTCTTGCCCTGGTAAACACTGGTATTACTCGCGAAGAGGCATACAAGATTGTCCAGTCTAACGCTATGAAGGTGTGGGGCGACATTCAGCAGTGCAATGAAGGACTATCCTACCAGGAGCTTCTTGAGGCAGATCCAGCTTGTACGCTGAGCCACGAGGAGCTTGAGAAGATTTTTGATCCTCGCGCATTCCTTACCCGTTCAAACGTTCTGTTTGACCGTCTTGAGCATCTTGAATTGGACTAAATCGTGGCTTTGTTTGGGAATATTTCTCGTCGAAACTTCTTCAAGACGGGAGCAGCTGGCGTAGTAGTTGCTGGTGCAATTAGCATCGCAGCAGGCTGCTCCCATCAAGAGGGCTCGAGTGACGCAGGAAAGCCGCTGGTACTTGATGAGTCATCTGGCACAAACGTGCTGGACTCCTATAGCTCAACGGAATATTCTGCTCAGCCAAGCCAGACATGGACGCTTCCTTTAGGAAGCGTGCTGCACCCAGCTGATGGAAATTGGATTCCCGTTACCACGGCCGGCGCATCTGCCACGCCTATGGTAAAGGGCTCTGCTCTTTCGCTGACGTCTGGCCAGGTAGTTGACGTTGTTCCTACAGCTCAGATGAATAATACTACCGCCGTTATTTACGACGTCCGCTGCTCTGACTCTGTGTACGCATGGGTCGAGGTGGATACCACAACCTTTGATTGGGAACTTCTCGCCGCACCATTTTCTGACGGCAAGCTCACAGGTGACGCAAAGGTACTGTACAAGGCCGATAAAAATTGGGATCCGGCTCCATTTGCCTGCGGAGACGATAAGGTGGTTTGGCTTGTCCAGCCTTCTTCTTCGGGCGAGAAAACCCGTGAGTCTTCTCACTGCTACGTATGGCGTGTGGGCGATTCAGAAGGAACGGATGCCGTTGAATCTCCAGGTAGATTTGCTACTGCGCCATCTATCTCTAAGGGCGTAGTTACCCTTACTCCTCGAGTTCGCGCCTCCGAAGGTACCTTCTATGGCGTTA
>CALHDX010000060.1:0-1621 GCA_938023105.1 uncultured Atopobium sp. | reverse complement strand
GTTTAGGGCGCGTATGCTGGAGATAATGATAATTTCAACTTCTTCATAGAGAGCGCGTACTTCATAATAAGATACGGACTAGGGAGGTCAAATTATGCGAGAAAAACTATTTGAATACGTTGCAGATCAATACGGCATAGACCCTGACTATCCCTTCTCGACAGCTCCAACCTATGCAGTCTTACGTCACCCGCACAACAAGAAGTGGTTTGCGCTTGTAGCTGATGTGCCCGGTCAAAAGTTAGGATTAAAAGAACTCGACCGCTTTGATCTTGTTAATGTGAAAATTGATGATCCATTTCTTCTAGAAATGCTTCTGCACCAGGAGGGTTATCTGCCTGCATATCACATGAATAAAGAACATTGGATTTCTGCGCTTTTAGATGGCTCTGTTGACTTTGATGAGCTGTGTCAGTGGATTGATGCAAGTTATTCTGCAACGAACTGACGAATATCTTGTTTAGTACTTGGGTAAGTATCAGCAATCTGTTTGTTAGGCATTGGAGGTTTCTTTATATGACAGAAAAGCACGCACTTTCTTTTGACGAGAATTTCTTCAACAAGTTAGGTCAATTTGGCAGCATTCTCTCAGTCATGATGTATGTTTCTTATATCCCACAGATTACCAATAATCTTGCTGGCAATAAAGGCAGCTTCATCCAACCACTAGTTGCCATGATCAACTGCATTGTTTGGTTTGTTTACGGTGCTTTCAAGAAAGAACGCGATGTTCCCATTATGATTGCTAACGCCCCTGGTATTCTCTTTGGACTTGTTACCGCGCTAACCGCGCTACTATAAACTGAGAAACACGCAACAAGCAAACTCAACAAATAAGGCGGTCATATGGCACTTATGGATGTCTATAAGGTTATCTGTATTCCTATGGCTGCCTTTTATTTTTTTACGGTGTATCTGCTTCTTGGAAAGAGGAATTTGAGCAAAGTTTTTAAGCACACAAACTTTGATTTACTCCGTTTTGGAATGCTCATGCTCTTCTATATCTTTGTGGGCATCGCGTTTTTTATCGCCCTAATGTTTCTTACTACCGAAACCTCGCTGAAACAGCAATTCCTTGTTCCGGCCTTTGTGGGCATTGGCGTCCTTATTATTGTCTGTGGTGTCTTCACACAAGTAGCCAAACACTCTACTCACGAGGTTCTGCAGACTATTAGGGACATAACTGTGCCTCTTATCTGGGGCGTTGCATCGTTTGCGTATATGCAAACCGCATTCTATTTAGTGGGCCTAGCAAAATAACCGCGAGATGTTGCTACGTCAGTCAGCTTAATCTGGGCATTTCTCGACATTTACTCGCCGAACCCTATACGAACCTTTTGCCCCTCAACGTGAACTCTGTCCTGTGCGAAGAGCTGTAAAACCTCTGGATACAGCTGATGCTCTACCTGGTGAATTGCTTCTTCAAGCTGGTCAACCGTCCAGCCCTCTTCAACCACAACTGGTCGCTGAGCAATGATGGGACCGCGGTCGTAATCAGCATTTGCCAGGTGAACGGTGACGCCCGTCACCTTGACGCCGTACTCATACGCATCCTGAATAGCGTGCGCACCACGGAAGCTTGGCAGCAACGCCGGATGCAGATTGAGCACACGATTAAGGA
>CALHDX010000059.1:0-1546 GCA_938023105.1 uncultured Atopobium sp. | reverse complement strand
TTTATTCTTTATAAATAAGCCAATGGGAAGACCATCGTTCAGACAATTCATTAAGAGAACGTTATACATCGTTGACTGAGCTTGATTTCCTTGAGTCTTAATATGCTCACTGTAGTCAATTAACCAGGTGCCATCAGAATAAAAAATTGGCTCTCCGTCTTCATAAAGACCATTGCCGTTTGAAGTATGAACTGAGAGTGCATACTGCTTTAACCCATAAGTAACTTTATCTTTAGATGGGCTATAAATTCCTGAATCTCTAGAAATAGGAATTCCGCCAACATTAAATCCCTTTTCAAGACGGTGGGGGAGTTTATCAATCTCGCTATCCTCATGATCGATAAACCACTGATACGCGGGGACAAATTCTTTTGGAGCAACCTTAAATGCTCTTTCAAGAGTTGGATTAAAGATCTTGCATTCTGTAACGAGCTGATCAAACATCCCAGTCTCCTCATAATTGACCTGTACAAACAGTAAGTTTTTCTCGCCACTGTGTAAAGATCTTTAACCAAATTGCTTCACGAACCCCGAATATTCGATTTATTAAAGAACGTTCAAGAATGACGCTCTTCTCGATAACAGAATGTGGCATAATGCCACTGTCGAAGTAACAATTAATGTTAGTCATTAGTAGCATTTAACAGAGAGGTTTCTATGGCTAAAGTTGCAGTTATCGGTTGTACCCACGCAGGCGTTTTTGCCACTTCTTCAATCCTGGGTGCACACCCAGATTGGGAGGTCCACGTCTTTGAGCGCAATGACACGGTTTCCTTCCTGTCTTGCGGCATTGCTCTTTGGGTAGGTGACCACGTAAGCGATCCTAACAAGATGTTCTACAGCTCTCCAGAAGCCCTTGCAGAGGCTGGCGCTCACGTTCACATGACCACCAACGTCACTTCCGCAGATGTAAAGACCAAGCACGTTGCTTGGGAGGATCTCAAGACTGGCGAGACTTTTGAGGATGACTTTGATTACCTCGTAGTCACCACTGGCTCTAAGCCAATTGTTCCTTCACTGCCTGGTATTGACGGACCTCGCGTTCTTCAGTGCAAGAACTGGGCTGACGGACGCCGCATTCACGACACCATGTCAACTTCCAAGTCCGCAATTGTCATCGGTGCTGGCTACATTGGTGCCGAGCTTGCAGAGCAGCTCTCCGAGCGTCAGAAGGCTGTTACCCTAATTGACATGCTTCCTCGCGTTCTTGCAAAGAACTTTGATAAGGCAATCACCGATCAGGTTGAGGATGCTTACAAAGAGCACGGTGTCACCCTCGCACTAGGCGAGAAGGTCATGAGCTTTGAGGACAATGGTAATTCTGTCACCGTTGTTACCGATAAGGGCTCCTACACCGCAGATTACGCAATTCTGGGCATTGGCTTCCTGCCTCGTACTGACCTCTTTGACGGCCAGCTTGATATGCTGCCTAACGGCGCTATCAAGGTTGACGAGTACATGCGCACTAGCGAGCCTGGCGTCTTTGCAGCTGGCGACTCTGCCTCCATTATCTTCAACGTCACTGGTAAAGAGGACTACATTCCTC
>CALHDX010000058.1:0-2921 GCA_938023105.1 uncultured Atopobium sp. | reverse complement strand
CATTAAAGACACTTTTACAGATAATAGAAAACCCTCGTATCATCTTGGATACGAGGGTTTTGCTTTTAGATTTGAAAGAACGTTTAGTTGAACTTAACAACCTTCTGAGCTACACGATAGCCACCAATAGTGACCGTCTTACCAATCTTGCCAGGAAGGTTTGTAGCAGTGCCTACAAGGCCATAGCGAGCCTTGCGGTACATCTTCTTGTCATAAGCGCGAAGCTCATCCCAGAGCTCCTCCAACTGATCCATGGCATCCTCGCGGTCGCTCATCTTAGAGAAGACTGAGCAGATGGCCATGATGATAGTGAAGTAACTCATCATGTACGTCTGAAGACGTGGAGAAGAGATGTCATCGTAGATGTGATATGCGTGCATCATATTGCGCGCTACGCGCCAATAATGATCAACGCGACTTGTTAAGACCTTCTCGTTAACTGACTGATCATCTCGGCCAATGAAATAACGATACAGGTCAACATCAACGTAATAGATAGTCTTTACCTTAGGGAATGGAACGTAGGCATAGACGTTATCCACATAGAAGGTGTGCTCAGGCATCTGAATATTTGCAGAACGCAGAACCTCAACGCGATACGTAATTGCGTGCATCAGAAGGTACTGAGATAGTTTAAAGCGACCAATCTCGTCCCAGCCAATAATCTTGTTGGTAGGAACAGCGTCGCGATAGTCTACAAAGTTTTGGGTGTTATCCTCAACGTGCTCGTAGACGTAATTGGAGAGTACCAGGTCAACAGGATTATCAGAGGCAATAAAGGTGCGAAGCTGCTGAAGGAAAGTCTTCAGAGCGTCACCATCTACCCAGTCATCTGAATCAATGTTTTTGAAGTACACACCGTCAGCATGAGAAACAGCCTTCATAACAGCAATGCCGTGACCGCCGTTTTCCTGATGGACTGCCTTAATGATGTTGGGGTAGCGTTCCTGCCAAGCGTCAGCTTTAGCGGCAGTATCATCCTTTACAGAGCCGTCATCAACAATAACAATCTGCACGTCATCGGCGTAATCAGAGCCCTCAAGAATAGATTCAATACAGTGATCCATGTACTCCGAAGAGTTATAGCATGGAATACCAAAGGTGATTGTCTTTTTCATGCAAGCTCCCTATGCCTGATGAGCAATAAGCTCGTCAGAAAGTTCCAAAGCAGAAGCAACAACGCCATCCATATCGTAGTAACGATACTCAGCAAGACGACCAACTGCGTGGAAGTTCAGAATGCCAGAAGTGCGCTCCTTGTAAGAGCGATAGAGCTCCTGATTTTCTGGCTCGAGAATAGCGTAATAAGGGGTCTGGCCACTCTCTGGAACATAGGCGTGTGAGTACTCACGCATGATAGTTGTTTTACCAGGAAGAACCTGACCAGTCATATTCTTGAACTCGGTGATACGAGTAAAGTCCTCACTGGTGGTGTAATTGACGGTACCAACAGGCTGGAACTGGTCCTGATCAAGGGTCTCAAACTGCATATCAAGCGTACGATAAGGCAGAGCACCCTGATCAAGGTTGAAGAGCTCATCCAGAGGACCGGTGTAGATTACCTCACCTGCAAATGGTTTCTCGCAAACAGCCACGTTAGAAGCGGTGAGCTTCATGATGTCACGGACATCAACATCTAGGAAGACATCAATCAAATCATGGTCAAGCATGTTCTCAAAGAGCTTGGTGTAGCCCTCTTTTGGCATGCCCTGATAGGTTGCACCTGGGAAGTAACGGTCATCATCGCCGACAAAGATTGGAACGCGACCTGTGATGGACTTGTCAATCTGGTCTGGAGTCTTACCCCACTGCTTCATGGTGTAGTGCAGGAAGACGTTCTCATAAACATAGTCAGCAATCTCTTCCAGATCTGGATCGTTCTTCTCGCGAAGCTCCATGATAGGAACTTTAACGTTCTCACCAAACGTGAGAACCAGCTTCTGATAGAGTTTCTCGCCACGCTCTTCTCCAAAGGCAAGCTTCAAAGACTGGTGGTTAAAAGGAACAGGCATCAGCTGGCCGTTAATATTAGCCAGAACTTTGTGCTGGTAGTTAGTCCACTCAGTAAAGCGCGAGAGGAACTGGTGAACGCGGTCACTCATGGTGTGATAGATGTGTGGACCGTACTCGTGAACAAGAACGCCCGCGTCATCAAGGCGATCGTAAGCGTTGCCGGCAATGTGGTTTCTGCGCTCAAAGATTGCTACCTTTGAATTGCAGTTTTCTGCCATACGACGAGCAACAACTGCGCCTGCATAGCCAGCTCCAACAACAATAACATCGTAGTTGTCGGGGTTAAAACCGGCAGGAAGACCATGATTGATAGACATGTAAACCTCCGTGTGCGCCTAAGTGCGCAGGATTTGTATATGAAACTTCACTCATTTTAACACGTGGCCATAAAGTGAGTCATGCGGGGCGCAAAGCTCTGCCGTTAGGCGTAAAATATGCAACTGGTGTGAAAATGCATTTCTTGGCTTTTTGTGTCTAGCTTTTATACAAACTACAAGCTGAGAAGTGCAAAATTCAACGAGACACAAATGTCAAAGTATGATTGGAGCACGACACATGAGCAAGTTTCTTGACCGTATGAAAGAAACCGCTAAGTCCGACGTAAAGACTATTGTTCTTCCAGAGGGTGAGGATCAGCGTACCATCGATGCAGCTCAGAAGATTGTTGCAGAGGGTATTGCAAAGGTCATTATTCTGGGCGATCCTGAGCAGATTAATGTTCCAGGTGCAACGGTAGTAGACCCTGCTACTGACGAGCGCCATGAGGCATATGCTCAGAAGTTTGCTGAACTTCGTGCTCGCAAGGGCGTCACCATTGAGGAAGCTCGCAAGCAGATGAACGACGCTACGTACTTTGCAACCATGATGGTCAAGATGGGCGATGCTGACGGTCTGGTTTCTGGCGCTTG
>CALHDX010000057.1:0-13877 GCA_938023105.1 uncultured Atopobium sp. | reverse complement strand
CAAACGTTGTATGCAGAAAAATGAAATCTCCAACTAAACGCATTTTTTACCACTTTGGTGTGTATACGCTTTACATGGGCACCATTTTGGTTGCATTTTGGCATTGTGGGTACTGTTGGGGGATTGTTTTGCTGCTTAAAAGACAGCTTAAGCGTCTCTCAGGAAAGAAATTTCAAGAAATCTCACAGTGATAAAACGTTTTATCACTTAGAGTAGTATTTGAAACATAGCCGAAGCATCATACTGTTATGTATGTGTTGTTTTATGCGTGCCCAGTTGAGTGCGAACAAAACAAACGCTCAGGTGATGGAAGCAACGAGGTTGCCTAACCTGCGTAAACGCGCAGGCAGCAGCCCAAGAAAAGGAGGAGCACATGGCTCAGCCCGTGTACGGCACACCTTGGCAGACCCTGAATCAGCCTGTATCTGAGGACGAGCTTGCCGGCGTCGATAGGTATTGGCGCGCAGCTAACTACCTGTCTGTTGGTCAAATTTATCTTCGCAGCAACCCTCTTATGAAGGACGGTTTCTCTCGCGAGGACGTTAAGCATCGCCTGGTTGGCCACTGGGGAACCACCCCAGGCTTGAACTTCCTGTTCGGCCACGTCAACCGCTTCATCCGCGACCATAACCAGAACACCATCTTCCTCATGGGCCCTGGTCACGGTGGACCTGCAGGTACCGCACAGTCCCTGCTCGACGGCACTTATCGCGAGCATTACCCATTCATCACCGACGATGAAGAGGGCCTCCAGAAGTTCTTCCGCCGCTTCTCTTATCCAGGCGGAATTCCTTCCCACTACGCACCTGAGACTCCAGGCTCCATCCACGAGGGCGGCGAGCTGGGCTACGTCCTCTCCCACGCATACGGCGCTGTCCTGGACAACCCATCCCTGCTGGCAGTCGCTGTTGTCGGCGACGGCGAGGCAGAGACCGGCCCACTTGCAACTTCTTGGCAGACCAACAAGTTCATGGACCCACTGACCGATGGTATCGTTCTCCCAATCCTGCACCTCAACGGTTATAAGATTGCTAACCCAACTATCCTGGCTCGTATTTCCGACGGTGAGCGCGACGAGTTCTTCCGCGGCATGGGCTACCACCCATACAACTTTGTTGCAGGCTTCGACGACGAGGACCACGCATCCATCCACCGTCGTTTCGCAGCTCTTCTCGAGGCTGTCTTTAACGAGATCTGCGCTATCAAGACTCGCGCAGCCGCAGGTGACGCATCCCGTCCTTACTACCCAATGATCATCTTCCGCACCCCTAAGGGTTGGACTTGCCCTCCTTACATCGACGGCAAGAAGACCGAGGGCTCTTGGCGCGCACACCAGGTTCCACTGGCATCCGCTCGCGACACCGAGGCTCACTTCCAGGTCCTTCGCGACTGGATGGGCTCCTACAAGCCAGAGACTCTCTTCACCGAGAAGGGCGCAATCCGTCCAGAGGTTACCGCTTTCATGCCTAAGGGTGACCTCCGCCTCGGCGCTAACCCTAACGCAAACGGTGGCGCAATCCGCCGCAACCTCGTCCTTCCTGACGCAAAGAAGTACGAGATCCCAGTTGCCGAGAAGGGCCACGGCTTTGGTGCCACTGAGGCAACGCGCGTCCTTGGCGAGTACACCGCTGAGCTCATCAACAGCAACCGCTCCGAGTTCCGTATCTTCGGACCTGACGAGACCGCTTCCAACCGTCTGCAGCCATCCTTCCAGGTAACCGACAAGCAGTGGTTCGGCGGCTTCAACGACGACTTCGAGAACGACGAGCACATCTCCCCAGTTGGTAACGTTATCGAGCAGCTTTCCGAGCACCAGTGCGAGGGCCTGCTTGAGGGCTACACCCTGACCGGCCGCCACGGCATCTGGTCTAGCTACGAGTCATTCGTTCACATCGTTGACTCCATGATCAACCAGCACGCTAAGTGGCTTGAGGCTACCGTCCGCCACATTCCATGGCGCAAGCCTATCTCCGCTCTTAACCTGGTCCTTTCCAGCCACGTTTGGCGCCAGGACCACAACGGATTCTCTCACCAGGATCCTGGTTTTGTTGACATCATGCTCAACAAGAGCTTCAACAACGACCACATCACCAACATCTACTTCCCAGCAGATGCTAATCTCCTGCTTGCAGTTGGCGAGAAGTGCTACACCTCCACAAACTGCATCAACGCAATCTTCGCTGGTAAGCAGCCTGCTCCAACGTGGGTAACTCTCGACGAGGCTCGCGAGGAGCTTGCAGCTGGCGCTAAGGAGTGGAAGTGGGCTTCCAACGCTGAGGCTGGCGAGGAGGACATTGTCCTCGCATCCTGCGGCGACGTCCCAACTCAGGAGCTCCTGGCAGCTCTTGACATGCTTGGCAAGCTGGGCATCAAGGCTCGCTTTGTCAACGTTGTTGACCTGCTCAAGATCCAGAACGCTTCCGAGAACAACGAGGCTCTTTCCGACGAGGAGTTCACCAAGCTCTTCTCGGCAGATAAGCCAGTCCTCTTCGCGTTCCACGCTTACGCTGGTTCCGTCCGTCGCCTGATTTGGAACCGTCCAAACCACGACAACTTCAACGTTCACGGCTACGAGGAGCAGGGTTCCACCACAACTCCTTACGACATGCTGCGCCTGAATAACATGGACCGTTGGGCACTTGCTGCTGACGCTCTCCGCATGATTGACGCTCAGAAGTGGGCAGATCAGATCGACGAGTGGGAGAAGTTCCGCACCGAGGCCTTCGAGTTTGCTGTCGAGAAGGGCTATGATCACCCAGCATTTACCGACTGGTCTTGGCCAGACGCTTCCGATGCTGATCAGGCTATCTCCGCAACTCAGGCAACCGCCGGCGACAACGAGTAACACGTCGCGACCGCGAGCGCCGCACGGCGCAACCGCGCTAGCTGCGAGCGACGTGCGTGCTACGTACGAGCCGCGAGCGCCGCGCGTGCTAGCTGCGCAAACGTACCTTCAGCCCGGTATCCACTTCGTGTGGGTACCGGGTTTTCTTGTGCGAAAGCGCTGCTAGTGGACGGGGTTTCTCGCCAGGCGGGCGGCGCGCGCGGTGTGCGTTCAATGCGCCCGGGTATGCGCCCGACGCGCGCCTGATTTCTGCAAAGAATCTGTAAATTCTGCCTGAAAACGTAAAAGAAACTGTGGATTTGCCTGATTTCGTCAAAGAATCTGTATCTGAAATACAGATTCTTTGCACTTTTCAGGCGCGCTTTGAAGTATGCCCGAAGCTGATTTCGAAAGCCCCTTCATGAGAGCTCTCATGGAGCCTGATTCTCTCGCCTTGTTTGAGTAATTTGGGACGTAACTGCGCCCGCGCACCCAGGTGGTAAAAAATGCGTTTAGTTGGGGAATACAGGTTTCTGCATACAACGTTTCCCCAGATAAAAGTTTTTGAGGCGGTAAAAAATCGTCTTAGTTGGGGATAAATCGACCAATTTTAAGTTTTCATCCCCAACTAAACGCATTTTTTACCTTTTTCGGCACATAATTTTGAGGTCAAAAATTACGTATTCATAAGAATGCATTTTATTACACAAATATGCAGAAATCTGATTAGCGAACTAAAGAACGCACACTATTCTTCTCAATCATGCGCGGCTCAAGGATTATCTGGATCGAAGCACCATCGTCCACCAACTCACCTGCGCTTTTCTGACCCGCTCCGTCAATCTTTGCAGCGACACCCGCGTCGCCGCCGCTACCCGCGCTACCCGCGCGCGGCGCGACCGGCACGCTCGTCCAGCTTGGCGCGAACGGCAGCCTTGAACGCGGCAGCGTCCGTCATCCATGGAACGTGCTTGCCGCCGATAATGTTGAACGGCTCGTCGCCCTTGGCCAACAGGTACACCAGCGACGGACGAGGGTCGTCGTAGGCGGCGGAAACTGCCTCGTAAATAGCGTCGTAGCGGTCAAGGATAATCTTGTGCGCGGCGCCCTCGGGCGTGGCCTCGGCCATCTGCGCGCAAATCACCGCAGGATCTTCCATGTTGCAGTCCTCGGTGGTGTAAATCATCAAGTCCGCCCACTTGGCCGCCTCTTCCGGCAGCTCCTGGCGACGGTTGTACGCCTTACCGCCTACGGCTCCCATGACTACATAGCGGCCATAACCAGGGAATTCCTCGGACGTTGACGAGAAAAGCTTCTGGTAGGAAAGCTTGTTGTGGGCGTAGTCGACCAAGCCCGTTACTTTGTTGTCAGGCGAGCTCAGCAGCTCCATTCGGCCTGGCACCTTAACGTTCATCAGCGGAAGTACAGCGTCCTTCTCGCGAATACCCAGGTAGTCGGCAACGGTGATTGCTGCAAGGGCATTCTCCACGTTGAAGAGGCCGGACATGGGCAGCGCAGCGGCGCCGGTCCAGGTTGGCGCATGCACGGTAAACGTGACCATGCCCTGGTGAGGGGTGATTTCGTCCGCCCAAACGGTGGCGTCGGAATCGGTTGTGGAAAAAGTCAAGACCTTCTCGCACTTCTGTGCACGCTCCATGACCTGGTCAAACATCATGGTGTTCTTGTTGATAACGGCCACGCGAGCAAGATCAAAAATCTTCAGCTTGCTCTCAAAGTAATCTTCAAAAGTAGGGTGTTCAACAGGGGAAATGTGATCGGTTCCAATGTTTAGGAACACCGCGACGCTCAGGTTGAGGCCAACCGTGCGGTCGTACTTGAGGCCCTGGCTGGAAATCTCCATGTCAACGTAGGGGAGACCAGCGTCCGCGGCATGCTTGAGATGGCGCCACAGCTCAGGAGCCTCGGGCGTGGTGTTGTGCGCGGGCTGCGTGTCCTTGCCGTCAAACACCTCAATACCGCCAATCACGCCGCACTTGGAGTACGGCTCGTCGCCGTCAAGAATGGCGCGCAGCATATATGAGCAGGTAGACTTGCCTTTTGTGCCCGTAATACCGATGGTGGTGAGCTTCTTGTCGGGGTGGCCCGCAACGCCTGCGGCCGCGTAGGCCATGGCAAGGCGCACGTCATCCACGCAAATAGCAGCTACGTTTGGCGCCACTGCCTGCAACTCCTCCGCAAGCGTCTGCTGGCAGAGGTACGCAACAGCCCCAGCCTCCACCGCGCTTGCCAGATACGCTGGCGAGAAGTGTGTGCCCTTGCAGACAAACAGCGAGCCAGGGGTGACCTCACGAGAATCGCTTGCAACATCGGTAAGCTGTGCGTTTTGATCCACCGCGTCAAGATGCGCGGTAGTGTACTCGATGTTCTTGCTGATAAAGAGCGCCAGGAGCTCGTGTAATGTCATCCTCAAAAGTCCTTCTATAGCTGTTTGGCGCAAGCACAGCGCCCCAAAGACAGTATCAATAGTTTAGCCGTCTGGCCCCAATCGTGCTGACGTCAGCGCAACTTTCTTGGTCTTTGCATGCCAATCTCATACCTTTATGGCGAGAAAATCGTCGAATTTGCTTGACGTAGGGAGCGCCGCGAGGTATAGTACTTGTTCGCGCAAGCGTTTACATTGCGGGGTGGAGCAGTCTGGTAGCTCGTCGGGCTCATAACCCGAAGGTCGTAGGTTCAAATCCTGCCCCCGCGACCATAAGAATTTCAAACCCGCCCTCGGCGGGTTTTTTGTTAGCAATTAACGCTGCTCAGGAGGCTGTCTTAGCAGATCGTTGGGCAAGCTACCAACATAGCCTTTACACACAAGAATCGCTTCCGCATAAGAAAACGCTTCTTGGCGCATCGTCCCATCGTCTCTGCTCAGAAAACACCCCTTTACGCACCAAAGCCAAAGTTCAGCAAACGTTTCAGCCTCAGCTCAAGACCCTTGTGATGGTCATACGAATCCAGCAGACGTTGATACTTCGGAGCAGCAGGTGCCAGCTTCTCTACCAGCAAATCTGTTGTCTGCCTCACTGATCGTAGGGGCTCAGGGTGGCGATTGCCCTCGTTCTCGCCGCTTGCGATACACCAGCGCACATCTGAACGCACATGGCTTGCATCAAAAGTTTCAACAAAATTAGGGAACCACGTGCTTGGACTTGCCAGAAGATACTGGTCAAAGTGACAGGTTGATTGCATCTCAAAGAGGCTACACAGGCCCGACAATGAATAGCCGAGCAAAGTAACAGGGCACGTACCCTGAGCGGTATGAGTAGCTAGAGCAGCGTACTTCTCGACAGATGGAAGTACGACGTCAGAAAGAAATTCTTGTCCACGTCCTCCAAAATTTGGAGCCTTTGTGCGCACGCTTGTTGCTGGCCAGGGGGAATAGCAGTCTTGATCAGACGGCGCAGTAATGGCAATCCACTGAGGAAGCTTCTCGGCATCAATTTTTTCGGCAGAAATAAGAGAAGTTATCTTTGGCATCAGCAGGGAACCATGGAGAACAACAAGAAGACCAGGAACCGCGGAGCGTTCTCCGATAGTGATTGTATTGTCTGGTAGAGCTGATAAATCCATGAAGTTCCTCGTCTGACCTCGTCTGTTATTGCCTGTTGGTGCCGACATCGTCTCGCAGGAGCCGCCTCGCGAAGAGCATCCCACAGAGGGATGTAGGTATTTTAAGCATTTCTCAACTCGAAGTCTTCTCACAACTCAAAATGTAAGATATAGTTAACTTTCAAAAAATTCCGCTGCTTCTGCGTAACGCGCATTGTGCGTTGTACGTTGTGCGCAAAAACGCAGCGTTACTTTAGAGAGGTATTGTATGATAAGAAAAGCCGGGCCGTTCCGTCTTTTCATGGGCGTTCTCGTTGCAATTCTGGCAGCGAGCATTGTAATAACTTCAACGATGGGCGCCATCGGCGTGTCCTTGCAAGACGCATATGCCGTGCTGACACATCATCTTTTTGGCATGCCGCTACCGGAGGCTCTAGCTGCAGGAGGACCTGTCGAGAAGGTCGTCTGGTCGCTACGTTTTCCTCGCATCATCTTGGGTGTGGTAGCCGGAGCTGGCCTTGCGCTTGCGGGCGTTGTCATGCAGGCGTCAGTTCAAAATACCTTGGCTGAGCCGTATATTTTGGGCATTTCATCAGGAGCTTCGTGCGGAGCCACCTGTGCCATCATGCTTGGAGCCGGCGCGGTAAACGTTGTGGGAATTTCTTCGGTGCCGCTGTTCTCGTTTATTGGCTCAACAATAGCCACGATTGGCGTTTTGTTGCTGGCATCTACCGGCGGCCATATGACGTCATCAAAGCTTGTTCTCTCGGGCATGATTTTGAACGCTCTGTTCACGGCGCTGTCTAATTTCATCATCACTATTGCTGCTAACGCTGAGGGCATGATGGATCTGAAGTTTTGGACCATGGGCTCCTTGGCGCGAGCAAGCTGGGGAAATGTTGGCGTTTCTGTTGTCGTAGTACTTCTCGTCAGCGTGTTTTTCCTCACACAATTCCGCTCCCTCAATGTGCTTCTGATGGGAGACGAGGCTGCTACAACGCTTGGCCTCAATACTAATTTGTGCAGATGGGCATACCTGACCATTTCTGCGCTCATGGTTGGTACGCTTGTTTCATCAGTGGGAACCATCGGTTTTGTTGGCCTTATCATTCCGCATATTGCGCGCTCGTTTGTTGGGTCCGATCACCGAAGACTGGTGCCAACTGCCCTGGTACTGGGAGCTATTTTTATTCTTTGGGCAGATGCCTGTGCTCGTACCGTCCTGGGCAACGCCGAGGTTCCTATCGGCATCTTAACCGCCGTTGTAGGCGCGCCGTTCTTTGTCTACATCATGGTCGCCCGCAACTATAGCTTTAGGGATGGTGAGTAACATGCGCCTTGAAGTACAAAACGTATCGGTCACCATTCACAACAAGCCGATTGTAAAGGACGTCTCGCTTAGCGTGGCAGATGGCGAGTTTGTGGGCATTTTGGGTCCTAATGGATCCGGCAAGTCAACGCTTTTGCGGGCAATTTATGGCCTTGGTCATCGCTATGACGGTCAGATTTTGTGGGACGGGCGCGACGCCACTGAGATATCACGCCGTGACTTTGCCCGCAAAGTTGCGGTTGTAAGCCAGTTTAACTCGCTGTCCTTTGACTTTACCGTTCGAGAGATTGTGTCGCTGGGACGCAGCCCTCATCAGTCGGCGCTGTCAAAAGAAACCGACCACGACGAGTCAATCGTGTCTGACGTTATTCAGAAAGTTGGCCTTTCTCGCTTTGAGGACCGTTCTTTTGCCACACTTTCAGGTGGCGAGAAACAACGTGTCATGTTGGCTCGTGCGTTGGCTCAGGAACCAGAGTTTCTGGTACTTGATGAGCCTACTAATCACCTGGATATTACGTACCAGATTGATATTTTGCGGCTTGTTCGCAATCTAGGTATCAGTTGCCTGGCTGTTTTGCATGACATTGTGATGGCAGCTCATTATGTCGACCGCCTGTATTTCTTAAAAGAGGGGACTATTGTTTCCGAGGGAACACCTGAGGAGATTGTGACCCCTGAGTTACTTGCTGATGTGTATGGCGTTGAAGGTGCAGTGAGGCCATCAACTGCTGGAAACGGTATCAGCATTGATTACGTGTATTAATCGCCTGTTGAGTATCAACAGATGAATGAAAGGATATCCGATGGATCCTCGTGTAAGTTCAAATCTCTTTACGAGAAGAAATTTTTTGAGCATTGCAGCAGGATTTGCTGCAACTGTTGCTGGACTGGGTCTTACTGCGTGCAACAATGCAACGTCTAGCCCATCTACCTCGACTACTGAAGAAAAGAAGTCGGCCAATACGAGCTATCCAGTATCGTTCAAGCTCTATGACGGTGACGGCAATGAGTTTGAGGCAAAGTTTGACAAGGCTCCTGAGAGTGTTGTTACGCTGACAGACTCCGCAGCCGAGATTCTGCTGCGTCTGGGCCTTGGCTCCAAGATTATTGGCACTATCAAGCCTGATGCACCAATGCCTTCAGATATTGCTGATGAGTATGCAAAGATCAAGCAGCTGGGCGATAAGAAGAGCCTTTCTCGCGAGGTTGTTGTTGCCGCTAATCCAAACCTTATTGTGGGACGTTCCCGTCTCTTTACTTCAAAGGACCAGACTTCTCCAAAGGACTACGCTGACCTGGGAATTTCTGTCTATACACAGCTGGCATCTTCTGAGCAGGGCGATCCAACGCTTGCCGGAATTATCTCTGATATTAAGAACCTCGGATCTATTTTTGACGTTCAGAGCAATGCCGACACCTATACCGCTGACCTGCAGAAGCGCCTTGATGCCATTAACGAGCGCGTTAAAGCACACGAGAAAGATGCAAAGAAGACCGTGCTGGTTATGACCAACCTCAAGGACGGCACGTTTGGTCTCTTTGGCGGTAGCGAGAAGAGCCTTGAGTTTACTATCATCGACCAGCTTGGAGCTACTCCTGCGACAACTCAGTCTGCAAACGGCCTGACGTATGAGAATTTGATTAAGTTCAACCCTGACGTCATTATTTACGTCACCGCAGAGCGCAATAAAGCAACTGACGCCGCAGCTAAAGACACCCTTCTGGGCGAGAGTTCCCTGCAGAACGTTCCAGCTATTGCCAACAAGAGCATCGTAGAGATTCCATACTCAGAGTACATCGATTACTCGCCACGCGCATTTGATTCTGCCGAGAAGATCCTTGAGGTTCTGTATCCACAGAAATAGACGTATTTAAAGATACGCGCCATTTGAACATGCGTACTACAGAGACCAAGCAGGAACTTTGTTTCCTGCTTGGTCTTTTCTATATACTATGGAAAGGAATACAGAGAGTTCCTAAACAGATAGAAGAATTCTAATGAACTATGTCCAAAAAGTTCCCGTTGCTATTTGCGGTGTTGCATTAGGTTTTGCGGCACTTGGAAATCTTTTTAAGACTTCTTTCGAGGGGTTTTATCTTGCCTGCGGCATAATCTCCATTGCTCTTTTAGCTCTCTATACCCTCAAATTTATGGTGTCTACAAAAGTTGTGTTACGAGAGCTCTCTAATCCGATTGGACTTTCAGTTGCCGCAACATATCCGATGGCAGTTATGCTGATTTCAGTGTATTTGAAGGCTGATATTGGTGATGCGGCACAGTTATTTTGGTTTGCAGGAATTGCATTACACATACTGTGCATAGCTCAATTTACTTCTCGCTATATTGCAAAATTTGATTGGGAGAATGTACACGCCAGCTGGTTCATTGTGTATGTGGGCATTGTTGTTGCCAGCGTTACAGCACCGGCGTTCAACTTTGAAGCAAGCGTTGGTACGGTTGCATTTTGGTTTGGATTTATCTGCCTTGTGGTGCTTTTTATAGTAGTAAGCGCACGGTATGTTAAATATGAGCCTGTGCCTGATTCTGCTGAGTCGCTCGCCTGTATTTATGCAGCTCCAACAAGTCTTTGTGTTGCAGGATATATTCAATCTATTACGCCAAAGTCTGTACCGTTTCTTTTGGTTATGCTGGCAATCGCTTCAATTATTTATGTAGCTTCGCTTGTATGGTGTGCTAGGTGTCTCACAAAACCGTTCTTTCCTAGTCACGCTGCGTTTACGTTTCCCTTTGTAATTTGTGTTATCGCGCGTACGCAGACGTCAGCATACCTGGCTGAACTCGGCCAGCCCCTCCAATGGCTTGACGGAATAGCCACTGTTGAAACGTTGCTTGTAGCAGGGCTTTGCATTGTTGTGCTTGTACGATTACTTGCGTACGTGCGTGATCAGACTTTGTCTTAAGAGGGACGAAAGAGACGAGTAGTTTGAGGTGATGTTTTGCATTTGTTTTGACAAGAGCTATTGTCTAAAGGTAATGAGAACTTCAAGTATTTTGTCGTCAGGTTTTTATTATTTTTTGCATTTTGTGTTTGCAATATAAACCATTACTACCGCATCAATCGCAATAATACTGCCCGCAATGATTGCTGTTGTGTTTGGTATATTTGGACCAAGTAGTGCCATGAAAAAGAGTGCTAACGCACTTATAAGCATGCCAATACCCGCTACAAAACAAAGCTTTTTCTCGTCAATTGTTTTCTTTTCATCTTCAGTCATTGTGTTATATCCAGCAATTGAAATAGCACCATGACCAGATAGAAGTACAAGAGACCAAATGCCAAGAATTGCGGTTAGAGACCACGATATAACTGAATATAACATCATATTCACTCCAATCAGGAACGAACTGCTTGTTAATTGAATTATACGACTTCGAATTTAATTGGGTAATTGAATAATGCCAGTCCTTTTATCGTTATGTTTGTTAGCAACAACATAGATTTTTTCTGTCCATTACAGTACCCACTTAGATTGGTTTTAGACCTTATCCTTCTTTTCACATGCTTGGAACAGGGTTAGTGAAATGCATTTTTGTAAGGCATTCATTACTAAGTGAGGTAAAAATGGGCGCATATTATATCAACTTTTATTTTCATAACATTGAGTATGATGACGGATTCTACGGCGGAGAATTTTCAGCCCTTGATGATCGCGTTTATTGCAAGTTCTTATACGATAGAGAAACAAAGGAATTTACCGACATTTGGGACAATACTCAGCCCATTGATGAGATTCTTCCAATTCCAATTTGGTGGCTTGATAAGAAGCTTGAACAGAATGGGAAGCTCGGTAAGCATGAAAGCAAAGTGAGCATTTAACCTTTTAATCACTTTGTAATCGGCTTCTATCGTGTTTCTTTCAAGGAATTATTTTTGCTCTGAACTTCCTTCTACCTCAAAAAGAATCTTGAGGGCTTCTTTGTATTTCTCGACGCGCTTTAAGTCCTTCTCAGTAACTGTTTCCAGGCGGGACAGGTTTGAGTTGTGTTGTAGATCACAAATTTTCACGTGTCGTGCGATGTTGTTTTTGCTTAGACGGCGAACATAGTCCATGTACTCGACTTTGGGATTGTGGTTCAAGAGAAGCAGAGCTTCAATAACCTCCTCACTCATGCCAGCTGAACGAATATCATCTACCGTGTAATCTGTGTCTTCCAAAACATCGTGCAGAAGCGCTACACAGGTCTCGGCTTCTTGTCCTTCTCCAAAACGCTCAGCGAGACTGATGGGGTGGAAGACGTAAGGGATTCCCGCTTTGTCAACTTGGTCCTTGTGAGCTTCAAAGCAGAGTTTCATCGCAGCTTTAGTCATGGGTGTGTAATACATGAAGTCTCCTAGCATCAATGAGCAGCTTCTATGCTGATAGATTTATGCGATTGTTTTTTGGTTTCCTCTATTTTACGAGTTTTGCGATCTAAATCACAAGCTCTCTGAGCATCTGGCCATACGCTACTGAATCGCTGGTCATGCGTTCGCAGTGGTCATAGCCCTGCCAGATAGTAAGCGTGGCCTCGGGATAGACTTTGGGCAGAATCCGTCTTGCGCGTTTCAAGTCAAAGTCCTTCTCGCCATACGTGAAGATGCAGCGGCGTTGTACGTCGGGGCTAAGAGTGGGAAGGTCAACGTTACTGCAGTCGTGAATGATGTTCTGGATGCTTTGGTCGCTCATCGCAATAAAGTGTTCTGACATAGGTTTAGCTGCAACTTTTCCGTAAAGTTGTTCCATCTTTTGCACGGATAACTCGGGGTCTGCAATGGCTTTGCGGTGCTTGGCAAGAAACACTTTCTTGAGCACAAACTCAAGCGCGGAGGCAAGAAATCCTCCTGTCCAGAAGCTTGTTCCCTCAAAGAAGAGGTGGCCAAAGGCTAGGTCGGTGAACTTAAGGAGCTCACACAGGATCACGCCGCCTAAAGAGGCGCCAAAACCCAGGGAGAGATGGGTTATGTTGTGCTCCTGCAACCAGTCATGAATCTGCGCAGCTTCTTGAGAGGCTGAGACATATTCCGTTGCATCTTCTTCCCCGTGAGCGGCAAGATCTGGGATTAGATAGCGCAGGTCATCACCCATGTTATTCACAAGAACTGTTTTCATTCCCTCTGCAGACGAGAGCATGGGATGAATTAACAACACGGTAGGCGTGCTTTGAATACAGGTCTTGGGCTCAATGAGGTGCATCTTCATGACAGTTCTCCATCTATTGTTCACCTGCGATTATATTCCTGCTTGGCACACGGATTTGTAGTTTGTTCACCAAAGCTGACGTTTTCCGCGAACGGTAGAGATGGAGCTGCGAGGGATGACCGAGAGGGAGGCTTGAGATTTATTTCTGCTCTTGCATCAAATCAAGAAACGCATCAGGTGCATTACTGGTTGAATTCCAAATCTTTGGAAATCCCCATGCTGTCAGAAGTCTCATAACTGATGGAAAGTTCTCTGGGTATGCATTACGTCCAGCATTCGATAGAAAGCCATGCTCTAAAACCGCCTCAAATTCCCACGTAAATGGAGGTCTACCATTAGTAGGAATAGACTCATAGGTATTCTCCCAGTTAAGAATTCCGGCATCTAAAAATCCACCTAATAGTTCACATGATGGTTTGTAGTTTGTCCTACATTCTTTGTAGGACACATCATCTGGCCAGTATCCATACCAATCAAGGAGACCAATAGACTGTTCTGGTTTCTTGCCAATTCTATAGAATCCATACCACCCTGCACCACAACAATCATCTCTGCGACTGTGTCGTTCAATTCTCAAATGAATTTTCTGGTTTAGTGTATCGCCAGCATGTATCAAGAATGACAGTTGCGAACTAGTAAGTAGCAGTGTCCTTTGTTTTTCTTCTTCAGGAGTCGTATTAAGCCATGGAAGTAGTGACAAGATAGTCTCATGCTCTGCTTCAGATTGCCCCCAACCCTTAAAGTTCATACCATGGTTGCTGCGTGTATACATGCGCTTAATAACATATGGTGAAAAAACTTTTTGGCACCTAAAGTTATGAATCAACTCTCTACCCATTACAATTCTAATGAGTCCTCGTGAACCTCTATGTTTGCCTAGTACAGCAATCTTTTCGTATCCATCGCCCCATTGAACTGGAAGACAATAAACCTTTGTTCCAGGAGAAAAATGTCGCGTCC
>CALHDX010000056.1:0-7472 GCA_938023105.1 uncultured Atopobium sp. | reverse complement strand
CCCTTAAATACATCTTGAATGTGGCTCAAGTGCAACCCAAAAGATGCCATGAAATTTTTTATATAAATCTCCGAACTTATAAAACATGCAATCACATAAAACCGCAGGTATACGACTTGCGATAAAATCGGGGCTTCTCGCCATCGGCTCACAAGGCAAATTTCAGATCTCCACAACACACCTATGACAGATAATCTGTCAAAAAGACGTATACATTACGCTGAAAATACCTCAAACGTGCAGATTATCTTCATTTGATGTGTAATATGGCCGTAATTGTGCAGAATATCTGTCATAGGTGTGTTCCTTAGGTACGAAATTTACCTATAGTTAAATTCTTTATATTTCTCTATTCATTATTCAGCATATTAAATAAAGTTTATGCATAGAAATGTATATCGGTTAGTGAGACCGCTTAGCCGTCAGGCAAGATGCTCTAGTTTCCTGGTTATTTTGACTAAAAGCTATACGATTCCCCAGTAAGACCTGCCAAAACCGCGCTATTTTGCGCGCCGGGCTCGAGGCCTGACGCTAACACGCTGCAGAAACACAAAAGAACCCTCGCACCTGAAAGATGCGAGGGTTCTTGCTTGAAACGTTACATCTACCTGCAGCTTAGCGCTCACCGGCGGCGCGACGCTCGGCGTACTCGGCAGCAAGACGAGCCTGAATGTCATGCGGTACCTGCTCGTATCCTGCCAGCTCAACGGTATACTCACCTGTTCCGCGCGAGAGGGACCTCAGCCTTGTAGCGTAATCGGTAACCTCGGCGTATGGAATCGTTGCCCTAATGGTGGTTTCACCAGCGGAAACGCCGGTGCTGGAAGACATTCCCTCAACGCGACCGCGGGAAGCGGAAACGTCGCCCATGACGGAACCTGCGTAGCTGTCTGGAACGGTAATCTCCAGGTGAGCCATAGGCTCCAAGAGAACGGGTTCTGCCTGGTCAACAGCCTTCTGGAAACCAATACGAGCAGCAGTCTTGAATGCCATCTCGTTGGAGTCAACTGGGTGGTAAGAGCCCTCGTAAACAGCAACTTTAACGTCAATCATAGGATATCCAGCCAAAACGCCTTCGCGCATGGTCTCCTGAACACCCTTATCAATTGCAGGGATGAAGCCGCGTGGAATATGGCCGCCCACAATCTCGTCCACAAACTCGTAACCTGCGTCTGGGTTTGGCTCGATGCGCAGCCAGCAGTCGCCATACTGACCGGAGCCGCCAGTCTGCTTCTTGTGCCTACCCTGAGCGCTTGCAACTCGACGGATCGTCTCGCGATATGGGATACGAAGCGCAACCTTATGTGCTGAAACGCCGGCTCGCTGCTCAAGACGCTCGAGAAGAACAGCTACTTGTGCCTCGCCGATTGCAGAAACAATGGTCTGGCCGGTGTCCTCGTCACGCTCAACCTTAAGGGTTGGATCGGCGTCGGCGGCCTTCTCCAGGAACGCAAAGAGCTTGCCCTCGGTACCGCGCTCATCAGGCTCAATAGCCGTGCGGTACAGGGAGTTGGGGAACCTAAATGCAGCGGCCTCAACCTTACCGGTAACGGAAAGCGTGTCGCCCGTCATGGCCTCGAGCTTTGGAACTACTACGATATCGCCGGCTGCGGCGGTGCTCACATCAGCTGTTTCTTTGCCGCACATACGATACAGGTGAGAAAGGCGCTCGGGCTTGCGTGTGCGAGCGTTGATAAGCTCAATACCTGCAGAAACAGTACCTGCAAGCACCTTTACAAAGGTAAGCTTGCCGTTCTGTGGATCCTGCAGCGACTTGAAAGCAAACGCAACGGGGCGCTCGTCATCAGGTGAAATATCAAGCTGCTCGCCATTGACCAACGGAATGCGGCCAAAGTCGGACATAGTTGGGAACCAACCATCAATGGCATCAAGCAGCGAAATAACGCCCTCTTCGCGGACGCAAGAACCCGAGAAGACAGGAACAAAAATGCGCTCCATAAGAGCCTTGCCCAGCAGGCCCTCAAGCTCTTCCTGCGTGATCTCTCCGCCCTCAAGGTAGCGCATCATCAGCTCGTCATCTGCCTCAACAACCAGTTCGGTCAGAGCAGCGCGAGCGGCCTGGGCCTCTGCCTGGAACTCGGCAGGAATGTCGGTGACCTCGGGCTTACCGTCTACCAGCTTGCGAGCCTTCTGATGAACAACGTCAATGATGCCGGAGAACGCCTCGCCAGAACCCATTGGAATGGTCACTGCACCAAGCGAGGAACCAAAACGGTCCTGGAGCATAGCCATTGCAGTCTCGTAATCTGCATCAGGGCGATCCAGGCGGTTGATAAATAGTGCACGGCAGAGAGACAGGTCCTCGGCGGCAAACCAAAGCCTGGTGGTGATAGTGCCAGGTCCACTAGCTGCATCAACAACAAACAGCGCAGTCTCAACAGCGCTCATTGCCGCATAGGCGTCGCCTACAAAGTCAGGATAGCACGGCGCATCAAGCACGTTAATGCGTGTATTTTCCCAGTTAATTGGTGCGATAGTAGTAGAGATAGAGAATCCGCGCTCTGACTCTTGTGAATCGTAATCAAGCGTGGGCTTTGTGCCTGCGTGGCCGCCTAAACGAGTGGTTGCACCCGTCAGATGCAGCATTGCCTCGGCAAGCATGGTTTTGCCCACGCCACCTTGGCCCACCAGGACCACATTCTTTACCTTAGAAACATTTTTTTCGGCCATGATGCCTCCTCTGACTGCGGCAAGCAGCCGAGAAGGTCAGCCGATAGTTCGCGCCCGAGTCTAGCGCGATATGCTTCGGCCCTTCCTGCTACTTACCGAACAAGAAAACCTCTAGCCACCCTACCGTACCGCAAAGCACAAAAAGAGACACCCACCATTCGATAAACGACATGTGGTGGGTGCCTCAAAGTTTCTTCTCGTCAGAAGAATTTGAACTGTTACCGCAGGTAGATGGTGCGAAATCGCAGAACGTCACCCGCATGCATCACAAAAGTTAGATTCTAACTCCTCGGTGAACGGTGTTGTTAAAGATCAGATAGCCGATAATTGCGTTCACCAGCGACAGCGTAACAAAGATAATGTTTGGCAGCGTCTCGTTAATCACGCCCGTTGACGAGCTAAATGATTCGATAACCGGAACAATCATCATCATGAACGTTCCGCCGATAACAAACATGGAGCCCAGCGTGCCCGCAAGAGAAGACACCGTGACCGAAAGACTCCTCTTGGTAATATCAACAACAGAAGTCCAGTCAAAGTTTGGTCGGCGGATATCAATGGCCAGGCCAACGTTAGACACAAGGAACACAATGCAGAGTGGCAGAATGACGTTTCTCAGGGCTGTTTCAATGGTGATGTGACCAGGAATCAGGAAGAAAATCTGGGTCACAACGCTGAAAATGAGCACGTAAAGCATGTTAACGGCAATCTTTGCGCCAAAAATCTGCTTTGAAGATACGGGCATAGTTGCCATCAGCCAGTTTGAGCGGCCTTCCAGCGAGTACGAAATAGCAGCGGAGTTGGCAGCGCAGAACATCGAGGTGCCAAACCAGGTGGTTATCATGCCAAAGATGGTTCTTGCCAAAGGTAGATAGCGCGGAACCTCGGACGCAGGAACAAAGTAGGCCACGATAGACGACGTGCTAAAGAACATGGAAATAAAGGCGAGAATAACCATCAGCAAGCAGCCAAAAAGCATGTTTATAAAGACTGCTGGATAACCCGTGATGGTCTGAATCTCTTTTCTGATCAGAGCAACAAATGGCGTCGCGGACTTGGTGGAAATCTGTTTGGTGGTGAACTTCTTCTGGACCTTATCCTCGCTTACCAGCGCATTAATGCGGTCGTTGAAGCGAGAAATGATTGCCACAATTGCTGCAGGAGCTCCAACAGAAACTAGGACAAACAGCAAGAAGCTAACAAGGGAGCCAGAGTTAAAGAAATCCGCAATCCACAGTGATGGAAGATAAACTACGCCAACTGAACTTGCAACGCTAAAGACGGTGTTCTGGAAGTTATCCACCACACCTGGGACAAACTTGTCTGCATTGAAAGATATCGTAAAGATAAAGAACAGATACGCGACCATAAATAGAAGACCGAACGCTCCGCCGATAACCACGCCGAGTGACTTGAAGTGCAGCTTTGCAGCAAGGGCAGCAACCACAAAAGCCAAGAGAATTGCAGCAGAAACCGCAAGGTTAGGCCCAAGAAGAAGCGCGAACAAGGCACCAATCAAGCGTGGAAGTGTAACAGCCTCAAAGGTGAAGTAAGCCAAAAAGACTGGCAGCATAATGACAATAGACCAGATACCCTCTGCAGCATACAGAGCTGCTACGCGAGAATAAATAATGGTGCTCTTTTTGATTGGAAGCGACATGATAAAGTCGTAATCCTTGTACGCAAAAAGCACGCCATTGGCCTTTACAAACGTCAAAATAACACCAGGTAGAGCGCCAACAAGAATTCCTGCCAGAGGAAGCAGCCTTGTGAAGCCGGCAATGGCTAGAGTTGTAGCAATGCCGTAAATGTAAACCATCATGAAGATCGTGCCAACAACGGCAAAAATACCACCGACAATCGGCAGGGCATTTGCGCCAACCTTTTTCTCAAAATTCTTTCGAGCGCCTATAACCTGCGTAGTCCAAATCATGGTGATCTGAACCTTAAGCAGCATCCAGAACACTTTGAGATTGGAAGGCAGCTTGAGCTCAGAGCGATCGAGAACAGGAACTTGACCAGCACTTACTTGAGCTGGAATAAAGACATCTCCTGAGAGTTGCAGGTTCTGCTCAGGCACATCGGGGCGCTGAGGAGCCTGTGGAACATTGTTTGCCATGACTAGTTCTCCTTAGGGAAGGAAGGAGGAACTGGAGCGCCTGGAGGTACTGGAGCGCCAGGTACAGTTGGAGCTGCTGGTGCAGCTGGTGCTGCTGGTGCTGCTGGGGCTGCAGGTGCTGCTGGAGTGGCGGGTGCTGCTGGGGCTGCAGGTGCTGCAGGTGCAGCCGCTACGGGCGCGCCAGGAATGACTGGCCGAACAGCGGCGTCGTCCTTTGTAGTAGCCATATCCTGAGCAATCTCGGCAGAAACGCCAGGAGCGCCAGCCTCAAGACCAAGGAAGACTTCCTCAAGAGAAGCATTGCCTCGAATCTCGTCCGTTTTACCTGCGGCAAGAAGCTTGCCCTGACGAATAATTGCAATTTTATTGCAGAGTTTCTCGACAACCTCAAGAACATGTGACGAGAAGAACACGGCAGATCCGCGGTCGGCAAGCTCGTGCAGCATCTTCTTCAACTCGAAGCTTGCTGCTGGATCCAGGCCAACAAATGGCTCGTCCAAAATGATGAGCTTTGGCTCGTGGAGCAGGGCGGAAATCAGAACCAGCTTCTGCTTCATACCGTGAGAGTAGCTGCCAATAGCATTTGCCAGGGAATCAGTGATGCCCAAGCGGTTGGCCAGCGTAGTAATGCGCTCGACACGGTTCTCCGCAGGAACACCAAAGATGTCACTGACGTAATTGAGGTACTTAATGCCGCTCATGAACTCGTAAATGTCTGGGTTATCTGGGACGTAAGCGATGACCTGCTTTGTGCCAACAGGATCAACAACCACATTTTTTGAGTCCACAAAGATGACGCCGCCTTCAAATGGCTGAGCGCCAACGATGGACTTGATAAGCGTGGTTTTACCTGCGCCGTTGTGGCCGATAAAACCGTAGATGTCGCCAGGCATAACGTCGAGCGAAAGGTCAGAAACAGCTACCTTGGAGCCATATTTCTTGGTAAAGTGCTGGACGCTCAGTACAGGAACAACCTCGCCAGGAGCCGCTGGGGCTGGGGCTGCTGGGGCTGGGGCTGGGGCCGGTACAGCAGAAGCTGCAGGCGCAGTAGGCGTAGCGGCGGGAGCGGCGGGAGGTACGGGAGCGTTAGGAACAGGTGGCTGTGGGATGTTGTCGGCCATGTTAGTTTCCTTCTTCCAAGTTATCTATCTTGTTCACACGAGTGTTGTTAGCTTTTGGAGAGCGCTTTGCCCTTCTCAGAGCATCGCGCAAAATCCATTCTACCTGAGCGTTAGTTGAACGCATGTCGTCTTGCGCCCAGCGTTCAACCGCCTCCCAGACTTCTGGAGCTACACGAAGTGGATATTGTTTGCGAGGTGCCATGGGTTTCTCGCCATGCTTTACTGCTGCAAGGAACCGGTGTTAAGCACAGGCTGAGCCTCGGACTCGCCGCAGAGAACAACCATAAGGTTGGAGGCCATGACGGCCTTGCGGTCCTCGTCGAATTCAACGACGCCATTCTCAGAAAGCTGGGTGAGGGCCATGTCAACCATGGAAACGGCGCCCTCGACAATCTTTTTACGTGCAGCGATGATTGCCTCTGCCTGCTGGCGGCGAAGCATTGCCTGCGCAATCTCGGGAGCGTAGGAGAGATGCGTGAGGCGAGCGTCGTCAACGGTGATACCAGCAACAGAAAGGTTGCGGCTCAGCTCAGACTGAAGTGCCTCGGAGACTTCCTCAATGTTGGAGCGCAGAGTAATTGCGGTGTTGGACTCGGACTCGTCCTCCATGTGGTCGTAGCTGTAGATGCTCGCGACGTGCCTAAGCGCGGTCTCTGCCTGCATAGCAACGTAGCTGTCGTAGTCGTCGACGTCAAAGAGAGCCTTTGCGGTATCGCTGACGCGCCAAACAACAACCTCGGCGATCTCGATTGGATTGCCCATGCGGTCGTTGACCTTGAGGACTTCGCCGTTCAGCGTGCGAGCACGGGTGGAAATGATGGAGGTGTGCACGTTTACACTTGGAGTAACGCCTGCAGCGAGCGAGGAAAGATCACCCACGTTTGTAGACAGGGTCTTGGCGTAGTAAGGATTTGCCCAGCGCAGACCCTCGTCCTTAACGGTGCCAATATACTTACCAAACAGCACGCAAACCTTTGCCTGACCAGGCTGAAGGCTGAACAGACCACTTGAAACAAACATTCCTGCAAAGAAGAATACCAGTGCACCAATGATGCTTGGGAACGATGGATCCAGACGAGGATTTCTGTCTGCAGCGATAGCGCTGAGTACAAAATTAGCCAAAAACAGGGCTGCAACTGCAAAAAGAACAATGGTAATCAGCAGGAACAGCCAACCACTCTTGGACTTAATGATTTTCTCGGTGCTCATAAGATCTCCTTTGTGACAATGAGCTTTATGTTGGCATCATTGTGATATCACTTTGATTACAAGTCAATAGAAATTTTTATTTGAATATTATTTAAAAATTGCAGGTAAGGCGGTGGTTTTGTTGACCTCGATGCGCGACATGAGGTGAGCGCTTGGTCGCGCAAGGTTCGTGTGGCACGTGGCGAGAAGTTCGTCTCTTCGAGAAAAGTAACCGATCTGTAAGGCTTGGACTAAGCGCGCCTGATTTCTGCAAAGAATCTGTAACGTTTGCCTGAAAACATCAAAGAATCGGTGGATTCTGCCTGATTTCATCAAAGAATCTGTGTCCCAAA
>CALHDX010000055.1:0-5968 GCA_938023105.1 uncultured Atopobium sp. | reverse complement strand
GTACTAGCAACGCTGGTCCTCTGATTACTATCGCGGACCTTTCCCAGATGAAGGTGAACGTCCAGATCAACGAGGTAGACATTTCTCGCATCGCCGTTGATCAGAAGGCGCAGGTCAGCTTTACAGCTCTGCGAGACCTGTATTGCGATGCAGTGGTTACTCACGTTTCTGCTGTTTCGTCCAACGGCGCCGACGCAGGTGCAAGTTACGATAACCCCGGTCGTTCCATTGTGTCTTACACCGTTGACCTGCTTATTAGTAGTCCCGACGCATCTATCAAACCAGGCATGACCGCCAATGTGGACATCATGATCCAGCATATGGACAACGTGTTGACCGTGCCTCTTGTTGCTGTCATGGACGATGGTGATGGTGCTTACGTCAATGTTGTTACTTCTCGTGACGAGAAGGGCTATCCTCAGGTAAAGCGCGTATCGGTGACCGTAAAGGCGCAAAGTTCTACGACAGCCGTCATTGAAGGCGCCGGTATTGAGGACGGCACTGAGGTGATGATCGGCGGTGGCGCTGGTGGTCCATCTCAGGGCGCGGCTATGGACGCTCCAGCAGGCGCAACGTCTGGCTCGGCGAATGACACAACAGGCTCAACAGGTTCCAAAGACTCCAAGTAGGCGACACGTATGTCCAAGGTAATTGAGGTACATAAGCTGCATCGCATTTACGAGACGGCTGCAGGTTTGACGCATGCTCTTCGGGGTGTTTCCTTGACTGTGGAGAAGGGCGAGTTTCTTTGCATCATGGGTCCGTCAGGCTCGGGCAAATCAACCCTGATGAACATTTTGGGTTGCCTGGATACGCCTACTGCTGGTTCGTACAAGCTCGAGGGACTTGAGGTTGCAGATCTTTCCGACGACGATTTAGCGGAGATTCGCGCCACGCGTCTGGGTTTTGTCTTCCAGTCGTTTAACCTACTGCCGCGCACTACGGTGCTGCGAAACGTTATGTTGCCGCTCATCTACTCGGACATTCCCGCAAAAGAGCGAGAGTTGCGTGCTTGGAAGGCGCTGCGTTCTGTTGGCCTGCCCGAGGAGTACTACGAGCATAAGTCCAACGAGCTTTCCGGTGGCCAGGTACAGCGTGTAGCTATTGCTCGTGCGCTGGTAAACGACCCGGCGGTCATTTTTGCCGACGAGCCAACGGGTAACCTGGATTCCGCAACCAGTGAGATGGTCCTCAACACGTTCAAGTCCATGCAGGAGCGCGGCAAGACAATCGTGCTGATTACGCACGACCCCGAGACTGCCTTTTGGGCTGACCGCGTGGTACACATTCGTGACGGTCGCCTGCTCACAGATGAGCAGGAAAAGGAGTTTGTGAAACAACACGCCGCGCAGTCTGCGACGGGCGCACACCCCGTGACAGGCGCACATGCCGCGACGGGCGCGGATACGAAGCCGGGTGCGCATGCTGCACCAGCAGGCAGCACCTCGCAACCCGGGACGGGAGGTGGCGCGCTATGAGGTTGATGGATCTGCTGCGAGAAACCCTGTCTGCGCTCAACGCCAACCGTGGCCGCAGCCTGTTGACGGTGCTGGGCATTGTTATTGGCATCAGCGCGGTTATTGCCATGACGGCACTTATCGACGGCATCAAGTATTCGCTGGTCAGCTCTCTGGGCCTCAATCAGTCGCGTATGGTCATGATATACGCGTGGCCAGACCGCGAGGTCACGCAGCAAGATCTTGACATGCTGCAGCTCAGCGTTCCTGGCTACGAGCTTGTGACCGGCATCGACTCCACCATGGCCCGCGTCAACTCGGCCGAGAAGCAGTTTGACGCGCGAATCATCGGCTGCACGCCCGACTACTTCACC
This sequence comes from uncultured Atopobium sp., assembly GCA_938023105.1. Taxonomy (GTDB): domain Bacteria; phylum Actinomycetota; class Coriobacteriia; order Coriobacteriales; family Atopobiaceae; genus Lancefieldella. Next base: position 4,137 of record CALHDX010000055.1, on the reverse strand, counting down.
GTCATGGGCCTCAAGGCATCAGCGGGCTCGCTCTTTACAAAGTCCGATGTAGATGACACATCTAGAAACGTTCTTCTCGACAAATTGTCTGCCGAGAAACTCTTTGGCAGTGCAGATGCGTCCATTGGACAGGTTGTCCGCATCAATAACGATAGTTACACCATCGTTGGTGTGGTTGACAGTGGGGCAAACGGCGGCGGGCAAGGCGATACGCTGCTGGCCTACATGCCGTACTCCACGTATTCCGCGCGTCTGACGGGCACTAAAACTATCAGCCAAGTCTTTGGTTACGCTCGCGAAAACGTTGACATGAAGGCGCTTGCGGATGAAACAAAGTCCTGGTTGCTGGACTGGTTTAACATTCCTTCCGCGCAGGCCGAAGACCGCGTGACGGTTATGACGCTCTCGTCCATTATTGAGCAGATGAACGCCACGCTTATGTCGTTCCAGGTCCTGGTTACCGCCACGGCGAGCATTTCGCTTCTGGTTGGCGGCATTGGCATCATGAACATGATGCTCACCAACGTGACGGAGCGCATTAGGGAGATTGGCCTGCGTAAGGCCTTGGGAGCTCGCGCGTCCGACATCACCAAGCAGTTCCTGTGCGAGTCCATTTTGATTTGCATTATGGGCGGCGTGATTGGCATTGCCCTGGGTTACGCCGGAGCGTGGGGCCTGGCTGGCTCGTTTAGCAGCATGATCACGCTTGATACGGGCATCACGCCTATCATCACGCCGAACATCGTGATGATTACCTCGGGAATCTGCATTGGCATTGGACTCATCTTTGGCTACTGGCCTGCTCGTCGAGCCTCAAAGCTCAATCCTGTGGAATCGCTCCGCTACCAGTAAACGGGGAGCGCAGATGACGCGCCGTCAGTAAACGAACTGCATCCGTGAAAAACCTGCAAGTGAAAATAGCCTGCTACTAGTAGGGTTTCTCGCCAGGCGAGAAACCCTTTGAAGTGCGGTGGATTGTGCGGCTACAGCAGATCGTCTGGCGGTAGAAGCTCGATTTCCCATGTGGTTTCTACGTAGCAATAGATGTCTATATCTGACGGATCAAATGTAGGAACTTGGTTTCCACAATCTGAATTATAAAAAGCACTACGAGCGCAGGCTTTATACACTAGTTCTCTTCTGTCGAAGTCGTAGTCTGCATGCTTAAGCCCAACCACTTTTGCTCTGGCAGCCTTGGCAAGAAGATTTGCTTTTTGATGACAGGCAACAATAGCATCTACAGATAGGTTGTCTTTAATGGTGTCGTTATGTGCTATCGAGAATTCAACTGAAAAGGTCACTTCATCACCACATGAACTGAGTGCTTTCCAGATTTTCTCGACAAGATCTTCTTCAAGCTGCTGTTTGATGGATAGTTTAGCGCGGAAATCATACCCTAGAAGTTTTTTCTCAGCGACATAATAGTCACCCTCATCATCTTTTTTGTACCGGTTTTCCTCGTGACCAGATACTGAATAGTTGTTGTTTTTTAGAATTGAAGCAGGTAGCCCATTTTTCTCTAGCGCATCTTTGATTGTTTGAAGCAGCACATTATATTTGGCTGTGCAGTCTTCGCGGATTTTGGAAGTTCCTTGAACAGTGATGTCTACGTCAATAGTGTCAGGCGCAACTTGCGTGCTCAGGTTTGTTGATACGTCAATCGTTCGTTTCATGGTGCGTTTCTTTCAGAGATGTTAGAGAAAAAATCAGCTGTTTGAACAGGTAATTTATTTCTCATCGTTAAATAATCATAGGCTTAAAAAGAGTTTTGAGTGTCCAGTGTAATGGACACTCATATAGTGGATAGTAACTGATATTAACCAGGTGAAATAGCTTATTATTAGTGCAAGGGAAGCGTGGGTAGACAACTACCGCGCGGGAGAGGAACACATGGTTTTGTATTTTTCTGCAACAGGCAACTGCAAATATGTTGCCGAGCGAATTGCCGCGGAGTTTGATGACACTGCAGTCTCGATTGAGGTCTCAAACAGCCAGGTAAATCTCTCAGAAAATGAGATGCTAGGCATCGTGACGCCAGTTTATAACTGGGAACTTCCCATTACAACTCGGGAGTTTTTGCAGAATCTCCAGGTCATAGGTGCCTCTGTGCCGTACTCGTTCATTGTAACAACGTACGGAATAACGGCTGGTTGCACGTTTGTTGATGCAAAAAAGATTCTTGCCAACAAAGGACTAGAGCTCAACGCTGGTTTTAGCGTCAAAATGCCTGATACCTGGACTCCAATTTTTGATTTGAGCGACAAGACAAAGGTCCAGCAAATTAACGACAACGCCGAGAGCTATATCAATGCTGTTTTAAGCGGCATCAAAGAGCGTACTGTTGGTAATCACATGCAGGGCGTTGTTCCGTATGCAGTGAGACTTTTTATGGATTCCATGTATAACAACGAAAGGAAGACACAGCACTTCTCGGTTTCAGATAAGTGCATCGGATGTAGTCTTTGCGCACGAAAGTGCCCAGTTCAGGCCATTCAGATGAAGGATAAGAGACCTGTGTGGATTAAAGATCAGTGCGCCGCATGTCTTCGTTGCCTACATCATTGTCCCACGTTTGCCATTCAGTATGGTAAGGGGGCAACGAACAGACATGGTCAGTATAAAAATCCTCACGTCAAAGTGTAGTTTTAGGTGTAAACTTTATGCTGTAGTTAGCTATAGCTAACAAAATGCTAATCGAACGGAGTTTAACCCATGCCTGCTCAGAACGAGAAGAAGGATCATCTTCCGGTACTTGGTGTCGGCCCCGCTTACGTGATTGCCATCACGGTGCTGACAGTTGCGTGCATTATCTTGTCTAAACTGGGATTTCTTCCGTATCTTCGCATTCGAGCAACAGTTGGCGTAATGCATGCCGTAGGTACAGCTTTTCTGATTGTGGGCATCTGGCTTTGGGTTTCCGCTGCCATCAAAGAAAAACTTCGCGAGAAGATCATTGCAAATCAGCTGGTAACCACTGGTGTTTATGCGCTGGTCAGAAACCCTATCTACTCCGCATTTGCGTTTGTCATGTCAGGTGCAGCGCTGCTCTCTAGTAACCTTTATCTGCTACCACTACCCCTTGTGTTTTGGGCGCTTTTAACTGTGATGATGCAGGCTACAGAGGAGAAGTGGCTTCTCGAGCAGTTTGGCGATGAGTACAAAGAGTACTGCAAACGAGTCAATCGCTGCATTCCATGGTTTCCTAAGCGCTAACGTTTAACGTGAATATAAACGTGACCATTTGTTTTTATCCGAGCCCCAGTCCCATAGTTGAGCTGGGGCTTGTTTGATTTTCTCGCTATATAAATACTTTTACGAAGCGGCTATGATATACATACGTCCGCTAGGCATGCTTGTGTCGTGCCTGCTCTATATACGTCATGCTAGTTTGTTAGTGCTTGTACCTGCTGCTTCATGAGAAACGAGATATGCGATGCTGGATATTCGTCGTGTTTTGGCAAGTGCGCCCAAAAAGCATACGGAGGAGACGCTTAATTCTCTGACGACTGTTTGGGGAGAGGCGCTTGATACATCGAACGTGTTGCCTGAGCATCCGCGTCCTCGTATGCAGCGTGACAATTACGTGATGTTAAACGGCGTGTGGGATTATGCGATTGTGCCGGTAGATGGCGAGATTGACGTAGAGATCTTTGCGCAACAGGCAATTCCTTCTCGTTGGGACGGACAGATTGTGGTGCCGTTCTCGCCAGAAGCTCCGCTCTCTGGTGTTGGTCGTACGGTACAGCCGAGCGAATTTTTGTGGTATAAGCGCAAAATTGAACTACCTAAATTGGCTGATGACCAGCGGCTTATTCTGCATTTTGAAGCGGTTGACTGGATGTGCGCGTGCTTTGTGAACGGCAAGCTTGCTGGTACACACACTGGCGGTTACCTGTCGTTTTCCTTTGATGCGACGGATTTACTTGGCTCGTCTGAAACGGGAGAGAACGCTGCGTCTACTGCGAGGACAGAAAGTGTGGCCACGGAAGACAGTACAGACACGGCAGACAGTGCGGACACGGCTGAGCTTGTGCTTTGCGTTTGGGATCCAAGTGACACTGGCTCTCAACTGCGTGGAAAACAGCGACTTTCGCGTGGCGACATTTGGTATACCGCTCAGAGTGGCATTTGGCAAAG